>JBAWXM010000007.1:0-38496 GCA_037144075.1 Lentisphaerota bacterium
GATGGTTATGCTCCGTCATGCCCTGGGTTGAGGATTGCTGTATTTGGTCTTATGATTGCGGAGCAACCTTTGGAGAGCGGCGACCCTGCACTGCTTGGGATTCTGGATAAAGTCCAAGTTGCCGGTAGAGATACAAACGCCGGGCGGAAAACTAAAGCGGCCCAGGGCTGCCGCAGTCCAAAGTCAGGCCGGAGTGGCTGACGGGGAAATGATAAAAAGGTAGAAGTTCTATTTGTGTTTTTGTATTACTATCCGTCACGTTCTTTATTCTTTTAGAAATATTTTTCACTTCTTCTGTTGGACATTACGTGTTGGATATTGGGTGTTGCAGCTAACTTATTCTGCGCAGACTGGAAAACAGGAATCCCGGTTATGACGGAGCATAATCCTCCATAAAGCCGGTTCCGTCCTGGCTCCTGAGTTTTAGAATTTCAGCTCTTTCAGCCATTCGGCGAGCTGGTCTTTGAGTTCCGGACGCTGCAGGGCGAATTCGACGGTGGATTTGATGAAATCCAGTTTGTTACCGATGTCGTGCCGTCTGCCGTTGACTTTCAAACCATACATCGGGTGATGCTGAAGCATCAGCAGCATAGCGTCCGTCAGTTGAATTTCGTTGCCTTTGCCGCGCGGCGTTTTTTTCAGGAGCTCAAAAATCTCCGGCGTGAATACATAACGGCTGGCGATAACCAGATTTGACGGTGCGTCTGCCGGAGCCGGTTTTTCCACGAATTTATCCACTTTATAGAGACTGCCGTCGTCAGTCTGTCCGCTGATGACGCCGTAACGGCTGGTTTTTTCCCATGGAACTTCCTCCAGGGCGACGACCGAAGCGTTCACTTTTTCATAGGCTTTGACCAGTTGCGCCGTCACCGGCATAACATCGGAAGAGGTGACGGTGTCGCCCAGCAATATGGCGAACGGCTCATTCCCGACAAAGCATTCAGCACAACTGACGGCATCGCCGAGGCCGTTTAATTCCTGCTGATAAACATAATGGATATTGGCCAGGCGGTTGATGGCGCGGAGTTCCTCCAGCAGATCCGTCCTGCCGGATTTTTCCAGTCGCTGCTCCAGCGCGTATTCCGGATTGAAGTGTTCCTGAATCGCTATTTTGCCGCCGCTGATGATGATCAGGATTTCCGTCAAACCGGCGGCGACGGCTTCCTCCACGACATACTGGATCACCGGTTTGTCGATCAGTGGAATCATTTCCTTAGGAACGGCTTTGGTAAAAGGAAGAAACCGGGTGCCGAAACCGGCGGCCGGGATTACTGCTTTTCTCATATTATCTCCTGAGTTTGCCGTCTTAAAACGGACTAAACGGACTAACGGACTAAACGGACACGGGGCACTGGCGCCGTATACTGCTTCGGCTTCCAATTCTGTTATCTAAACTTTAGAACTTTAGAACTTTTTTCAGACTGCCTGATCGCCGGAGGTGACGATTTCCGGCTTGATAACTTCAATATCGAATTCTTTGAGCTTTTCTTTCAGCGTTGCATACATGGATTCATCTTCATAAGTGCCGATGATCGCGCCGCCGGAACCGGTGAACTTGGCCGAGGCACCGGCCGAACGTGCCAGTTCAACCATCTGCTTATTTTTTTTGCTGACGGAAGAGCATACTTCACAGCGCAGATCAAAATTCCGGTTAAGCAGTGCCGGGAGTCGGACAAAGTCGCGTTTTTCCATCGCATCCTTGACCTTTACGGTTAAATCCGCCCATTCCTGCATGGCCGCCAGCACTTTCGGATCCCCGCTTTCATAGTCTTCCCGCAGGCGGCTGTGCAATATTTCGGAGCCTTCCGCCAGGTCGGTCCTGAACGCGATATAGATCTTCATTTCCGGCGGTATCTCAATCGGATGATAGTTGCCGTAACCGTGCTCCGCCATGAATTTTTTGTCAAAATCCATGAAGACCGGGGTATTGTAGGATTGCGCGACGCGGTCCTGCAGTCCGGCGTCAATGCCGAGCTCCTCTTTTTCCACCGCCAGAATCAGATTGGCCAGCAGCGGTTTGGGAATCCGGATGTCGTAGAAACGCTTCAGCGCCCGGATGCAGGCCGTGATAATCGCGGATGAACCGGCCAGGCCGAGCCGGTTGGGAATACTGGTCTGATAGCGGATGGTAAAGTTCCGGTCGTCAAGCTCAATCGAGTTTTTCTGGCAGTAGGCGTAAAATTTTCTGATAGTGGCCTTGAGCAGCCGGATTCCGCCGTAGTAGCCGTAGAGATCGACATCTTCCGCCAGGTGCTGAATGCTGTTGAACCGGGAATGGTCCCGCAATGCGGGGAGCAGATCCAGTTCCGGGCTCTCGTAAAGCATGACTTCCGCGCAGTAGTTGCTGAACACGAAAGCGATAGTTTTCCCGTAATAGCCGTCGGATGGATTCCCGATCAATGCCGCTCTTGGATATGCCCTGGTTTTTATAATCATTAGTCAAGCTCTTTTCTATTTCTAAATACCAAATCTAACGATAGCATTTTGAATTACTTTTTCAACTCCTGCGGAGGAAAAATGGTGCTGCCAGCCAAAGAATCTTTTCTGATTCTGATATCGCCACTGTAAAATTTAAGGGTTTTGCCGCCGGTTTCAAAGAAGATTTCGCCGGATTCGCCGATATCTACTATCCGGCCTTGAAGCAGTTGCTGTCCGGGATCAACAATTTCAACCGTTTTGCCGATCAGCAGATTTTCCTGTTTCCACAGCTCAAATACCTGTCGCGGATTCCTGGAGTAATCCGCATAATATCCGCGCAGAGCCGCCGTTAAAGCCGTCACTGTTGATTGCAGGTCAAAATTCCGGCCGGCTTCGACGGCTAGCGAAGTCGCGGGCTGATCAATGGCGTCAAGCGTTGACTGCGGCATATTGATATTGACGCCGAGACCGGCAATGATGCCGGAAGATAGCCTGCTCTCGCACAAAATCCCGGCAATTTTCTTTAGTCCGCAGCAGATGTCATTCGGCCATTTTATCCAGAATTTGACGCCGGGAGCGGTATTGCGCAGCATCTGCAAAGCCCCCAGCGACGCGATGATTGAAGCATTGCTGACGGGCGGAGCAATGTTTTTCATCACAAATGACGCGTAAATATTTTCCCGCGGCGGAGAAATCCAGGTTCTGTCCTGCCGCCCTTTGCCGGCGGTCTGGAATTCCGCTGCAACCAGAGTTCCGTCAGCCAGCGCGTCGAAATTATTCATGGCATAGCGGTTGGTAGAATCGACTTCGGATAACCAGATGATTTCAGGCGTTGCTTGCATATTCCCTCAAAACAATAACGGAGGACTGATTAAGTCCTCCGTTAAATCATTGTTTTATAACAATATTATTATTCCTGCGAACGGTGCTTCGCGTTCATGTGAAGACATTTTTTCGGGCATACGTCGACGCAGTATGAACATACAATGCAGCGATAAGAGTCCAGCGTCCAGGTTTTATCCGGCTTTCTGGTTACCGTTATCGCGTTCGCCGGGCAGCGCTTGGAGCAGATGCCGCAGTAAATGCAGGCATCGGCGTCAATTTCCAGCTTGCCGCGCGAGCCGGTGAAAGACTCTCTCACTTCGTACGGATAGAGCCTGGTGGCGTATTTGCTTCTAAGATTTTTGAAAACATTGCCGATTAGCGAAAACATAATTTATCTCTCCGTACAACTTATACATGGGTCGATTGAAATCACGATTACCCCGACATCGGCCAGTTCGCAACCGGCCAGCATCGCCAGCACCGGCGGAATATTTGCGAATGTGGGAGTACGAACTCTTAAGCGTTCCAGCATGTCAGAACCATTGCCTTTGAGGTAATAAAGCACTTCGCCGCGGGGCTGTTCCGCCCGCATGATCACTTCGCCGTCAGGTTTGGTCTTGAACGGAACATTAATCGGGCCGTCAGGAATCTGAGCGATTGCTTTTCTGACAATATTCATGGACTGATATAGTTCCCTGACGCGGACTTTAGTTCTTGCATAACAGTCGCCGTCAGTTTCAACCATCGGCTCGACGCCAAGTTCGCCGTAGGCGGCGTAACCATGAGTTCTCAAATCCATGGCAATTCCGCTGGCGCGCGCAGTCGGACCGACTGCGCCGCGTTCGTAGGCGGTCTGTTTATCCAGTATTCCGACGCCGCACAGCCGCTGTTTCACGCTGTAGTCATTGAGCAGCACCGGCATCTGTTCGTCCATTTCTTTTTCCACGGTCACCAGAGTCGTAAGGATGTACTTGAGCAATTCCGGATCAATGTCTTTTCTGACGCCGCCGGGGCAGCAGGTGCCGAGCATAACGCGGGCGCCGGTAGTGGCTTCCATGGCGTCCATGATATGTTCACGGGTTCTCCAGAGCTGCATGAAAAGGTTTTCGAAGCCGAACGCGTCAGCCAGCAGGCCGACGGCCAGCAGATGGCTGTGCATTCTGTGCAGTTCGCTCCAGATCACGCGGAGATATTGAGCGCGGGGAGGAGGAGTCAGCCCCATCATGCTCTCGATGCCCATGCTGTAGGTAAGCGAATGGATGAAACTGCAGATGCCGCAAATGCGTTCAATCAGGAAAGTGTCCTGTAAAAAGTCTTTCTGCTCCGCCAGTTTTTCCAGGCCGCGATGCACATAGCCGACCACCGGGATTGCCGAAACGACCCGCTCTTCATCGAGCACCAGACGCAATTGAATCGGCTCGGGTAGAACCGGATGCTGCGGACCGAATGGAATAATTGTATTTTTTGCCATTTTACTTCACCTCTGCGGCGGCTGCCGGTTTGCCTGCTTCAACTATCATCACGCCGGGAACCCGGCACAACGGTTTTTCGGGAGCAGTTTCAGTTAACAGGAACCGGCCTTCATAGTCAAGAGCCAGACCGTTGACCTTGACCCCGAAAAGGTCCTGAATTTCATTTTCCACCACCAGCGCGGCAAAAATCAGGCCGGAAATGCTTGGCAGCGGTTCGCCTTTCTTCAAGCTTAGCCTGAAGTTGGTTAACTCGTAATTTTTGTCAAAGTGGTACAAAATGTCGAAATGCTCACCGCAGTCAACGCAAGTCATGGTAACGAAGCGAAACCCGAGCGGCAGCTTTGACGCAACTTTGTCCAGCAGATTGTCAACTGTAATATTTTCTACATTGTTAATCATAATCAGACCGTTTTCTCTTCTTTGATTACTGTTTTTTCTGCAGATTGCTCTTCAGAAGGCTTAAATGTGTGAGTCGGTTTGGATGCGGTCGGGAAAATTTCCCCTTTCCGCTTTCTTTCCAGAATGCCCACAGCTTTGACAATTCCGTCAATCATCGCTTCAGGTCTCGGCGGACAGCCCGGCACAAAAACGTCAACCGGAATGACAATATCGACGCCGCCGAGAATATTATAACATCCGGCGAAAACTCCGCCGCTTGAAGTACAGACTCCCATCGCGACTACGACCTTCGGATCGGGGATCTGATTATAAACGTTCTGCAGCACGCGGGCATTGCGGTTGTTGACCGAACCGGTCACCACCAGCACGTCCGCATGTTTCGGATTGCCGATATGCAGAATACCGAATCTTTCAACGTCATAGTGCGGAGTCAGGCATGCGAGAAACTCAATGTCGCAGCCGTTGCAGCTATTGCAGTTGAAGTGTACTACCCATGGCGATTTTGAAACTGCGTTGAACATATTATTTACTCCACAGCCAGATTATGTTTGCGATTGATAAAAACAGCGGAATGGACCACATATATTTGAGCATCCACGTTGTCGTCAACCTGGAAAAGGTATTGTCAAGAATGAGGATTGCCACAAACGCCAGGGTCTCAAGCCCGAACCCGATATAATAATTAGTCTGCCAGAACATCATGATAATGAAGAACAGGATCGCGGTTTCATATAAATGTGCGATCTCGATAATTCCCAGATAAGGCCCGGCATATTCAACCGTGATCCCTTTGACGATTTCCTGATGCGCATGATGCGAGGTGGAAACGTCAAACGGAGACTTGTTCAGTTTGATTGCCACCGCGCAGAGGAACGACAGAAACAGCAGCGGCATGGACCACAGCATCGGCTTCGTCATATCCATTACGCTGCTGGCCAGGAAGCTGTCCGTCTGCAGGTAGATTGCGACGATAATCAGAATCAGAATCGGCTCATACGCCAGCATCTGCATGATTTTGCGCATGCTGCCGATACGGCTGTATGGCGACCTGACGCTCATGCCGCCGAGCACCAGACAGATGGTCGAGAAGGCGTGGGCGAAAAGAATCATCAGCAAGTCCTGGCCCATTGCCAGCAGCACCACGACCAGCATCATGAATACCAGATGCAGGAATGCATACAGGATTTGAAGTTTATGCAGAGCTATCGGCTGTTTGGAAAACAGCTTGATGATGTCATAAAACGGCTGAATTACCGGCGGTCCCTTGCGTCCCTGCATCCTGGCGGTGACTTTCCGGTCAAGACCGGAAATCAGCGCCCCGATAAACGGCGCGGCAACTAACGACACTGCAATAATAATCCATTGAGTCCAGTTTATTTTGTCGATCATAACAAATGTGCTTCCCCTAGTAATATGATAATAATAACCCATGCGATAAGATTAAGCCAGATCGTGGCCTTTTTCTCACAGACAAAATTCTTGAGATAAGTGGTTGAAGACCATGAATTTTCGATTTTGTCGCCCATGCTTCTGAACGCGTAGCTTCTCGTTCCTTCCGAATTATGGAAGGCGGAAGTGGTATAGACGGTGCTTTCCGCATTTTCACCGCAGAGATACGGCAGTCTGACGTCGGTTTCCTTGAACCGTCTCCAGACCAGCAGCCAGTAGGCCAGGAACGCGATGCCGACAGCGACGAACAGCGTTACAGCGGCAAAGTTGCCGGCGGCGGTAAAGACACTCCAGAGAACATCGGAAATATCCGTTCTGGAAGCAAAAACCTCTCTCGTTATCGGCGCAAAGAATTTATTGAAGATCCACATGGAGCCGATACCGGTAAGCAGTACTCCAAGCGCCAGAGATATCAGCGAGAAACCCATCGCCGGGTCCATCGTTTCCTTATTAAAATTAGGATGATAGGATGAGGTCTGAATGCGTCCGATCCACTTTGACCAGAAAAAGACCGTCAATGCGCTGCCGAGAATAATGAAAACCAGGATCAGCGGCGAACGGATAGTGGCTTCGATTGCCATCCATTTGCTCAGCAGCATGCCGAAAGGGGGCAGCAGCATCGACATCATGCCGATCAGTGCGACACTGGTTGTAACGGGCATGCGGTAGAGGATGCCGCCCATGTCTTCAATGTCACGGCTGCCGATTTTCTGCTCAATTCTGCCGACGCAGAGGAACAGCAGGCCTTTGGATATGGCATGGAAGCAGATAATCGCCAGCGCGGCGGCATAGGCCAGCGGCGTATTGATCCCGGCGCAGGCGACTACCAGGCCGAGATTGGATATGGTCGAATATGCCAGCACCCGCTTGGCGTTGCTCTGGGTGACGGCGAGCAGCGCCGCCCCCGCAAACGTCAGCGCTCCGATAAATGTTATCACCATCATCACTTTGGCCGAATCGTGAAATCCGGGAGTTACGCGCAGCACCAGATATGAGCCGGCTTTCACCATCGTCGCCGAGTGCAGCAGGGCGGAAACCGGCGTCGGAGCGATCATCGCGCCGAGCAGCCAGCTCTGGAACGGCAGCAGTGCGGATTTGGTGAACGCCGCCACGCAAAGCAGAACCATCGGAATTACGGCTTTGGCCAGCAGCAGGCCTTCAAATGATTCAGTATTATTATTTACCACCAGCCAGAGAACGCCGGCAACCATGGCGGTTCCGCCGAAAGTATTGATCAGCAGCGCGCGTTCCGCGTTTTTCTTAGACTCGCCGCCATCCTGGCCGATCAGCATGTAAGAACACAAGGTGGTCGCTTCCCAGAAGAATGAGAACCATTTAAGGTTGTTGGCCATTACCAGGCCGTTCATGAAACCCAGGAATGCGATGAAGAAGAAGAAAAATTGACCGAGAGACGCCGCCGTCGGCGGGGCATGTTCCTGATGGCTTTTCATATAGCCGATTGCATATATGGCAATGACCGGGCCGATTATCGAAGTAATTAATATAAGGATTTTGGTAAGCGGGTCGGTGGCGAAGTCGTAGGTGTGCGCCACGGTGTGGCCGGTGTGCGCAAGAATTATTTCAGCAATAATCATTCCCAGCTGCGCCAGGCTCATCAGCAGGATCAGCCAGTTTTTTATTTTCACCGCTATATACAATATTACACAGACGATGGCGACTTCCAGAACTGTGGCGATCATTTCAGAGCCGGGAAGCGTAAATTGGCCGTTGGGAGCGATGGTAATCAGGATTCCGGCGGCGGCGACAATTACCGAACAGAAGACAATGCTCAGGCTTCTAAGTTTATCCCAGGGCGATAAATATGCCACCACTCCGAAAACGACAGGCACGAGAATCAGTACTGCAAGAAGAACGTTAAAATTCATTATTTCCATGTTTTTTATATCCCCAAAAGTAAAAAATATAGACCCTGAGACGGGCTTTTACAAGCAACCGCTTTCGATAAATTATTGAAAAAAGTCACGTGCACTAACCGCATTTACAGTAACACGCTATAACAGTGTTTTCAAGTAATAAATCCACGAATTCATGCCTTTCTCCGTGCGGCTGCTTAATTCAAATACCATAACTTCCGGGTTTACGCCCCGGATGTATTGACGGCATTTCTCAATGTCCCAGTCCAGATAAGGGCAGAGGTCGGTCTTCGTGATCACAACTGCCCTGGCGGTATTGAACAGCGACGGGTACTTGAGCGGTTTGTCTTCGCCTTCCGGCGACGACAGCAGCGCGACTTTGAAATCCTCGCCTAAATCAAATGCCGCCGGGCAGACCAGATTACCGACATTTTCAATAAACAGCAGTTTTGTGTCCGGCTGCAAAGTTTTTTCCAGCGCCAGCGCAACCTGTTCCGCGTTAAGATGGCAGGAATCGTCAGTCTCGATCTGAGTTACCGGCGCGCCGCGTCCGCGCAGCCGTTTTGCATCCTCGTCGCTCCGCTGGTCGCCGACAATGACGGCGCACGGGACATCGCCTTTCAACATGTCCAGCGTTTTCTCCAGTAGCGCCGTCTTGCCTGAACCCGGCGATGAAATCAGGTTGAGCGTGACGATTCCACGGTTTTTAAGCATCGCCCGGTTTGCCGCCGCAATCCTGTCGTTTTCCGAGAGAATGTTTACTTCCATCTCAACATGGACGGATTCAGGATGTTCATGCTGATGATCGCCGTGAACATGCGGATGTTCATGTCCCGCGTGTTCATGCGGGTGTTCATGCACATGATAGTGACCGCCATGCTCATGCGAATGAGCATGGTGAGGTGTTTTCGGCGCGTCGCAGCCGCAGTTTTTGCACATACTCAAGCCTCCTCGATTTCCATCGATTTAATTTTCAGCTCCCTGCCCGCGCATATCTTGACATGCGTTGACGAACAGGAAGCACACTTCAACATAAATTTTTCCACTTCTGATTTTGCATAGCAATCCAGACATTCCACGGACACCGGCACTTTTATTATCTCCAGTTCCAGCTTTTTCAATGAACTGACTTCCAGCGCCAGCGGAAAGGCGAATTCCAGCGCCGAACGGTCTATCCCGGAAACCACCCCGATTTCCAGCGTTACCTTTTTCACAGTACACCCGGGATGGCTCCCGGCGTAATTTTCCAGTTGTTTGATGACCGCTTCAGCGATTGATAATTCGTGCATTAACAGATCCTCGGCAGTAATTCACCGGAAGGCAGGTCGACCAGACGGCTGATTCCGGTTATGGTTTTCATCGTCACTTTTCCGGCAGTCCCGCCGACGGTGCCGATGACACAGGCGCCGCTGCCTTCCGGCAGCGATCTGAAACCGGACAATATGCCGTCTGCCGCCGACTGGTCGCAAATCAGGATCATCCGGCCTTCGCAGGCGACATTCAACGGATCAATCCCCAGCATTTCCGAAACTGACCGCACCCCTTCCGAAACCGGAACCGCGTTTTGTTTCAATTCGATGCCGAACTCCATACTTTCAACTATCTCATTCAACACGGCGGCAACTCCGCCACGCGTCGGATCGCGCATAAATTTTACTTTATCGCCGAATGGCGCAGCCTGTTCCAGCAAGCCGTTCAGCGGACCGCAGTCGCTGACCAGCCCCTCGCCGGTGCGGATGCCGTTTCTGGCGGCCAGCACCGCGAAGCCGTGTTCGCCGATTGTGCCGCTGACGATCACCGCGTCGCCCGGCTTAATCCGCTGACGCCCGAGTTCCAGCCCTGCGACTTTCACTCCGATGCCGGACGTATTCATATATATGCCGTCGCAATTGCCTTTCTGGACAACTTTGGTGTCGCCGGTGACAATCGTCACGCCGCACCGTTTCGCCGCTTCAGCGGTGGAATCCAGTATCCGGCGGAGATTCTCCAGCGGGAAACCTTCCTCGATGATCAGCGCCAGCGAAAGCCATTGCGGCCGGCCGCCGGCCACACAGACATCGTTCACCGTGCCGTAAACCGCCAGTTCCCCGATGTTCCCGCAGGGGAAAAAGTACGGCGAAACCACAAAACTGTCGGTGGAGTAGATGATTTTATCCGCATTCAGCGGCAATTCCGCCGCGTCGGGCAGATTCTTCAGCGGTCCGTTGCCGAAACGGCTCAGGATTTCGTCTTTTATCAGCCGTGCGCTGAGCTTGCCGCCCCCGCCGTGCGCCAGTTGTATTTTCTCGTCCATAAATTATATAAAGCTTTCCGGGTTACAAAATTATCCGATCACGCGTCCATATTTAAAGTAGGCCGAACAAGTTCCCTCGGGACTGACCATGCAGGGGCCGACCGGATTTTCCGGGGTGCAGACTTTCGCGAACATGCCGCACTGGTCAGGACGGATTTTGCCTTTAAGCACATTGCCGCATTGGCAGCGCTTGTCCGGGTCGCCGCGCTGAATTTTAACATCAAATCTGACGGCGGCATCGTAATCCGCAAATTCCTGACGAACGGACAGTCCGCTCTGCGGAATTATGCCGATGCCGCGCCACCAGGCGTCGGCCGTCTTCAGATAAGTATTGATAAAGTTGCGCGCGCGGACATTGCCTTCCGGTTTGACGACTCGCGAATATTGATTTTCGACCGTCGCCGTTCCTGCCTCTATTTGTTTGAGAATGCCAATGATTCCGTAAAGGATATCAACCGGCTCGAATCCGGCAATGACACATGGAATCCGGTGTTTTTCCGCAAACGGCTTATATGCGTCCGCCCCGATGATGGCGCTGACGTGCGCCGGACACAGAAAAGCGTCAATCCTGATTTCCGGGTCAGAGGAGAGCGCCTCCAGCGCGGGCATGATCTGTTTAAATGCGGCAAGAACGGTTAAATTGGCAAGTTTATTATTTATCGCTGAGTCTATCACGCTCACTGCGGGGCCGACGGTGGTTTCAAAACCCACCGCCAGGAAAACTATCTGACTATTCGGCGTTTTTTCGGCGATTTCAACCGCCGTGTCCGGGGAATAGCATATTTCAACCCGGCCGCCTTCGGCGCGGAATTTAGCCAGCGAAGATTTTGAACCGGGAACATTCAGCATATCGCCGAAAGTCGCGGGAATAACGCCCTGTTTTCCGAGTTCAATGGCGGCGTCAATATAGCCGGCTTCAGTTACGCAGACCGGGCAGCCGGGCCCGCTGATGAGATTGATATTGGCGGGAAGCGCTTCGCGGATGCCGTGCCGTGCAATCGCCATGGTGTGGCTGCCGCAGACTTCCATGATATTGACAGGTTCATTCAGAGCGGACGCCAGTTGCGCAATCTCGCGCAGCAGCGCGGCGGCAACGTCGGAATTTCTGAATTCATCCACATATTTCATCGCGACTGCACCTGAGTTCCGGACATTGCCTGAACGAGTTCATCAAACAATGCGACACTTTTGGCCGCCTGCTCCTCGTCCAGTTTTTCAATCGCGAATCCGGCATGAATGATGACGTAATCACCGATGGCGCAGTCGTCCAGCAGCTTAAGATTTACTTTGCGTGAAACGCCGCCGGACTCGGCAATCCCTGTCCGGTTTTCATTTATCTCAATAATTTTCATCGGCACGGCAAGACACATTTTATTACTCTTTCGTTATGTATAACTCAGGCAGTCCTGCACGGGATTTCCGCTAAACTGCAAAATCAAACCTGTAAATTTACAGCTTTATTCCAATTATGCAAACTCCGGACGTTAACCTGTCGAATGGAGTAAATTTTCTTAAAGTTTTTTTATGCGGCATTCGCGGTTTCCGCCGTTCTGGTTATATTATACTTTGTACAGAGTATACGTTAAGAGAGTCAATTGCAAAACTCAAGTTTTGCATGAATTCAGAATTTAGAATCTGGAATTCAGAATGAAATTCGAACTAAAATCCGGATTTATTCTGACTCCTGAAAACCAACCGGCAAACAAACGGCCTTTTTTAGATTGCGTAATTGTCGGGCATCCCTGCCAGATTCTTGAGTCCGTCAGATACTTTTTACCAGGATTCAGAATGACACGTCCAGCTTCCTCTGAAAAGATCATAGAGAGCTCCTTAAGTTTTCCTGCTTTTTTACATTCATTCTAAATGTTTATCCGTCAATAGAGATCATTTTTGTTTTCTTATAATTAATTGGCTTTTATAGAATGAAAAATCATATAAACAAATAGATTTTAAAAATTATGCCGCACTGTCGCCGTAAACAATAGCCAGCGCGGCGGCATCATTGAAGCACCAGCGTTCATGCTTAAAATTTCAGCAGTTCAGAGTATAATTATTTTTCCGCCAGCTCGAAGAACAAGGCGGGGCCGCCGGGAATCTTTGCGGTATTGATCTTAATGACTGCCTCGCCGTTTTCAACCGTCAGCGGCAGTTCGCAACGACGGGTTCCATCAAGATCAAGCGCATACAGTTTGAGTTTCCCCGCATTGGCATTGCGGATTTTTACCGCAAATTCTCCAACCGTCACCAGTGTCGGCCCTTTGCCGCCGATATCACGGAGATTGCGCAGTTCAGGATCATCGAAAACCATGTTGGAATTCAGCGCGTCTGTGGCGTATACCAGCACCAGGCGGCCGGCTTCCGCGATGGGTTTCAGACCGTCAACACTGACCACCGTAAGGTTGCCGCGGGCTGTAATTTTTTCCACCTTGAAATCAGTCAGGGCGGCAGTAGTGCCCGCTTCCGCGCAAATCCCCTGGGAACGCGGCGTATTGACGCTCATGAAATTGCGGCGGCAGTCCATGTAAAGCTCTCCGGTCGCACTTTCAAAAATTTCGTTCAGTCCTCTGGTCTGGTTGTCTGCGGGAATCAGATTCTGTTTCTTCAATTCCCCAACGAGCGCATCGATATCGAACGGACTGGCTTGCGAGTCTATCACTTTGGTATATCCGGCGAGATTGTTCATGACCATTGATCCGCCCGAAGAGGAAATTACCATTTCATGTTTACGCATCGGCGCCTTCGAATCCACCGCGATATTGACGCCGGTAATCAGACAAAGACGGGATTGTCCGGAGTGTATGCCCGATGAACTGTTGCCGGAAGCAAGCACCTGCTTCGAATCCAGGTTGAGCCGGATGAAAGAATCCGCCGGCCTTACATCGCCGCGGATAAAGAAATAGGCGGTCAGAAACTCGGAAGCTTTCATCATCGGGTCGATCATGCCGTTGAACGGGTTAATGTGGTCGACCGGCACGACGGTGACCGGCTGGGCGAAGAAGGTGAGTCCGGAGTAGTTCTGTAGAGCGGCATACGCGCCGTTCACGAACGCCTGCTCATAGCGATAGCGGTTCCAGAAAACATTGCAGTATTCGGTCACCACAATCGGCGTATTCAGGAGCCTGGTGCTGTTCAGGCCGCGGAAAATCGCACTGGCGGTGGCGATTGAACTGGTCTGGTCAATGCTGGAGCCGGGCTGCATGTAATTGGTGGGATGAGCGTGATAGGCGTGCATGAAAACGAGGCTGTGCCCGTTTCTGACGATTGACTGCCGGAGCGACTGTCCCATATCAAAGTTCGAGACCAGTCCTTTATATCCGATCCCGCCCAGCTCTTTTTGATACCATGTATAGATGCCGCGTTCAGTTTCAACAATAAATTCCGCGACATCAATACCGCGGACATCAGACCTGGAGGTATCGGCGATGGTAAAAACCGGAATTTGATTCCAGCCGGTCACGGCGGGCGCGGCTTTTCCCCAGGCGGCTTTGAATTTCTCCACCGTTCCATATTTCCGTTCCAGAAAACGCTGCCAGTAAGGCGCCATCAACTGCCGGTTGGGTTCATCGTTGAAGAAAGCGAATTCCTGTTCATTGAATCCGGTCATCATCGCCAGCATCGGTTCATCAACCAGGCGGGTTTTAGTGTAGGGGTTGACGCGGGTCAGCAGTTTTTTCACGCCCTGTTTCCAATTCTCTTTGACATTGTCGCTAAAGTAAATGTCAAATTTGAAACTGCGCTTTTTGGGGTCCGGAGACCACGGGTTGCCTGCTCCATAGCCAAGCGGGCTGCTCATGGCATCAAGGTTCAGGTAAATATTGTTCTCTTTTAAGCATTTAACCAGATAATCAAAACGGTCAAGCATCTCCTGATTAAACTCGAAATCCTGCTTGCCATCTTTCAACAGTACCGAGTCAAGATAGTGCAGCCGGGTCAGATTATAGCCATGCAGCCTGAGCTGGCTGGCGTATTCGGCGATCTGTTCATGGGTGCCGAACTGGGCAGGCGCCACTCCGCCGCGCCCCCAGAAACTGTCGGTTCCATCAACTCCGGAAAGAAAACGTACCGGACTGTCCGGATTGCCGGCAAAGGCCAGCAGACCGCCAGCATTGACAATCACCCGTTCCTGCGTCTTTTCACTGTTCAGCCAGGAGCGGTCTAGCGCGGTTCCCGGACGAATGGCGGGTATGGCCGGCCCCGGCAGCGCCTGCCAAGTCTGATCCGGTTTTACCTGCACCTTGACGCTGGCCGGAAAGTCATACTTGTTATTGGAAATGGTCGCCGCCGCAATCAGCCAGATCGGACTCTTGCCGGAACTGCGGAAAGTGACTGAAGCGATAGTTCCGAGTTCCGGATCAAGTTCGAAACGTGAGGCATAGAGAGCTACTGTTCCGCCCGCGCCGGTCGTCCAGGTCGCGCCGGGATAACCGTTGGCGACTTTTTTCGCTCCCCACCAGTTGGTCACGTCACGTTCGCCAAGCACCTCAATGGTTTTACTTCTGCCGTTAACCCCTTTCACTTCGACGGTTCCAACCGGAACCTTCGAGCCGCCATAGCAGAGAGTATGAAACAGGTAAAGATATTTTCCGCTAACCGCCGTAGCGCTTTTAAACGGGATTGCAGCTTCCCGCGGCCCTTTTTCGAACAGGGGCGAGTTCATGACCAGAATTGACTTGCCATCATTGCCAGCCGGATCTATGATGGAGAATGGAATGCTGGCAAATTCGGCTTTTTTCTGATACTTGAAGTTGCGGGCGTCGTTATCCGGCCCCTGATCCGACCAGCCGCCTTTGCCGTCGCCGGCAACATCGTCGACAAAACCCATATTTACAGCTTTGGTAAGATCAACAACAACATCTTTTTCGGCAACTTTCAAGTTCCGGAAAAAAAGCTTGCCGAAAGAGTCCTGGAATCCAAGCATCAGCCGTGCGCTCTTGAGATCGGCGGGCAGATCGGCGGTAAACTTGATTTTCTCCCATCCGAAGGTACCGCGTTTGACGACTGCCGACTGCCAGATTTCCCTGCCGGAGCCGGTAACGGCATGAAGAATGAATTTACCGCCGTTCCACTCACTCTTTGCCGGAGCGACATTTTCTCCGCGAATATCCGCGGAAAATTCGACCCGCCGTCCGGCAAGCCGCGCGGCGTCGAAAATAATTTCAATACAATTTACATTGCCGCGTTCCGGCACGGCAATGCAGATCGCGCTGCCGCCGTCCGACTCCGGGATAATTCCGGCGTCGATTCCGCCTTTGTTGTAATTTTTAAGGTTATCGCCGTTCTGGAAGGGTTCACTGAAAATAATGCCGCTGTCGTTAACTGGACCGGCGGCGCCGCAAGCAATTCCAAGTGTCGCCGCGATCACAAACAATTTTAAATTCATCTCAATGATTCCTTTGCTTATTCTCTCAAATATATAAAGTTACAATGATTATACTCTGCACGGATGAAAATTTCACAATAGATTGCGAAGATTTTGAGAGGCTGCCGATACCGGGGTATCGAAGGCCTCGAATAGCGCGAATTAAGACTCAAAAGATCGCAACCGCTTTGCGGCTAGTGTCTTGCGGCCGTCTTTTTCCGATCCACAATCCTACTCGTCTATGTGAAATTTTCAACCGTTATAGAGCATAACGGCAGGTCATGCCGGCTGTAAACCTGACGGGAGGGGATGTAAACTACAGACCCGATATTGGAAATGTTTCGATCCAGAACAAATCTCATAGCCGTCGTCAATCATGGAGCCACTTCATTCCAGAATAAATCTTTCCGGTTACCGCTTATGCCGTACACTGCCTTCCATATTTTCCAGCCGACATGCCCATCCCAGTACAACACATTAAAGCCCAGGTTGTGAGGCGCAGCTACATTGTACGAAGTAGTATATGCCTGATTAAATACCCATGCTATAAAATACTGGTTATTGTCAGTCGCGCAATCCATAACCATCGCCTGCATACTGGTGGATTTCATTTTGCTATAAGGCTTAACGCCGTAGTAGGAGGTAGTGGTCTCGAACTTTCCTCCAGCGTCGGGAAATGCAACGCTGTCGAACATATAGTCAGTCTGTTTCTTCAATGTCTTACCGTTCAAACAAATAGTGCTTATAGAGGTGCCGGGATCATCAAGAATTGACCCCGCTCCATTCTTCGCATAGGTCAAGTCAATGATATAAGGACGGACATTAAAGTAATTGACATATGTGCCGGGCGCTGACTTTGGTCCGAGGCCATCGCCGTAGCCGCCCAAATGGCGCATAACAGAACTGTAGAGAGGGAGACCCTTGAGGGTGGGCAGCCAGTCTCCGTAATCCATTAGATAGTTGGCGATACCCAATCCCTGCTGTTTCATGTTATTGGCACACTTCGCTGTTTTCGCTGTATTTCTGGCTTTTTGCAGTGCCGGCAGCAGCATTCCAGCTAGAATCGCTATAATAGCGATCACAACCAGGAGTTCGATGAGTGTAAATTTTGATTTTTGCATATTTTTTGTACCGGCAGTTAATTATTTTTGTACTAATACAGATTATACTGCATTTAAAAGCACTTGACAATCAATAAATCGGGAATTAGTATAATCAAATCGGGATATTTTTGTCGTTTTCGATAAACTATACTCTATAAGGGTGAAAATTTAACATAGATGAATAGGATTGTGGATTGGATTTTTTCGATCCGGCTGACAGGCGATATAAATATCACCGGAAGAAGGAACGGAAAAAGACGGCCGCAAGACATTCATCCCGCAATTGCAATCTTTAGAGTTTGGACTCGCACTCTTCGAGGCCTTCGATACCCCGGTATCGGCAGCCTCCCGGAATACGAACCAATTCTCAAAACCTTCGCAATCTATTTTAAATGTTCACCCTTATTAGAGTATATAACAGGAACAAGCATGAAAAACGTCCTGCCGATCTTCGAGTTTTATGTTTCATCGATGTACCATCTGCTGCGCGGCGTGACCGACTATGCCAGGACACACGACTGGCATCTTGGCATGATCTCCAAGCGTTTCGAACTGCCCCGGAACTGGAATGGCGACGGGATTCTGACGCATCTTACGGATTCTCCTCAACTAAAAAAATTCCTTCAAGTTCACGCCGGCGTTCCGATCATATCCTTCAATAAGTACTGGGGGGCCAAGTGTAACTTTCCCTATGCCGTGGTATGCGAGGATAACGAAGAGATCGGCCGGATCGCCGCCCGGTATTTTCTGTTGCTCGGGAATATTCACTATTGCTGGTACGGGAAGCATCCGGACCGTTATGCCGCATTTGCCGCTGAACTGGCACTGAATAATTGTCAGACGCAAACCATTATACCCTCCGAAAAGATACTTAATCACGCATGGGATGAAATCAGCGTCTGGCTACTGGAGCAATTGCACAAACTGCAATTGCCGTGCGCGGTTTTCTGTGACAACGATTCCTGGGCGCGCGAACTGCTCGAAGCGGCGCTGATGGGCGGGTTCCGGGTCCCGGAGGATATCGCGATCCTGGGAGTGGATAACGAAGAGCTGATTTGCAACAGCGTCAGCATCCCGATCTCAAGTATCGACAACCGGCTCCGGAAGATCGGCTACGAAGGTGCTGCCATGCTGGGAAGGCTGATGGCCGGTGAACCGTTCCCAGTCAATCCAGTGCTGGTGCCGCCGGTGCCGCTGCCGGTTGTCCGCCGCAGCACCGATGTCCATGCCACCGGAAACCCGGTTGTGGCAAAAGCCGTTGAATTCATCCGGAAAAACCATACTTCCGATATCTCTGTGCTTGATATCGCCAGGAAAGCAGGCATTTCAGATTCCGGCTTGCGCAAGCTGATGAACCGTACCATCGGTACTTCGCCCAGCCAGTTACTCCTGAATTCGCGTATTGCCGCCGCCTGCCGCCTGCTGCGCGAAACGGAACTTAAAATTGAAGACGTGGCGGTTCAATCCGGCCTCGGCAGCACCCAGAGCCTGCACGAGCATTTCCGGCATGTACTGGATACAACACCGCAGTGCTTCCGACTCGACTCCAGAGTCTGAAAGTGCACGGCGCGGGTTGGAAGAATTTGGAAAAATTCTTAAATTTTTTTTATGCGGCATTCGCGGTTTCCGCCGTTCTGGTTATATTATACTTTGTACAGAGTATACGTTAAGAGAGTCAATTGCAAAACTCAAGTTTTGCATGAATTCAGAATTTAGAATCTGGAATTCAGAATGAAATTCGAACTAAAATCCGGATTTATTCTGACTCCTGAATCCTGACTTCTTTTGCAGTTACTTCAAAAGTTTGTGCGTTCACCGGCAAAATACAGGAATGAAGATGGAAACAGAGCAGCTTAGACAGAAAACCAGAGATTTGAAAAACAATCTCACCAGGATAATCAGAGGTAAAAATGATATTGTTGACTTGCTGATTGCGGCGCTGGCCGCCGGCGGCAACGTTTTAATGGAGGATGTGCCGGGCGTCGGCAAAACCACGCTGGCGAAAGCGCTGGCAGCCTCCATTGACGGCATCTTCAACCGCGTACAGTTTACTCCCGATCTGCTGCCTGCGGATATTCTCGGCAGTTCGATTTATAATCCGCGCGAGGCCGGCTTTTACTTCCGGCGCGGCCCGGTGTTCACCAATATTCTGCTGGCGGACGAAATCAACCGGGCTTCGCCGCGCACACAATCCGCCCTGCTGGAGGCAATGAGCGAACATCAGGTTTCAATTGACGGACAGGCGCATGCGCTGCCGCTGCCGTTTATGGTGATAGCCACTGAAAATCCGATTGAATACCAGGGGACTTATCCGCTGCCGGAAGCCCAGCTTGACCGTTTCGCGATGCAGTTGTCGCTGGGATATCCGGATGAAAATGATGAACTGGGGATACTTTTCGACCGGAAAGAACATGATCCGGCGGCCGATATCGTGCCGGTGCTGAACTGCCAGGACATCATCCAGATCCACGAGCTGGTGAAAAAAGTCGGGCTGGAAAAATCCGTGGCCGAATATATGCTGAAACTGATTCGCGCCACCCGCTCGGACAGCCGGATAATGCTCGGCGCCAGTCCGCGCGCGCTGCTGATTCTATCCCGCTGCTGTCAGGCGAACGCCTTTCTCGAAGGGCGTGATTTTGTGCTGCCGGATGACGTCAAGCGGCTGGCGAAAGTCGTTCTGCCGCACCGTATTATTATTGACAATAAAACTAAATATTCCGGGGTGTCCAGTTCGGCGGTCATCTCCGAGATCGTTGATACCATGAAAGCACCGGTGTAAGAAGCTGTTCCGCGGACAACTTGTTGCCGGCCGGGTTAAAAATATTTCTTCAGCAGCGCTGTCAATGTTTTTTTGTTGAAAGGTTTTGAGATATAATCATTACACCCTGCGGCCGCCGCCTTTTCTCTTTCTCCTGAAAGCGCATAGGCGGTCTGGGCGATAATGATTACATCCTTATTAAACTGCCGGATTTGTCTTGTCGCTTCGTATCCGTTCATTCCCGGCATTTCAATATCCATCAGCACCAGATCAAGATCAGGGTTGTTACGGCAGATTTCGACCGCTTCAACTCCGGTGACGGCCTTTAAGAGCACCCGGCCAAACGCTTTAATTATGATTGTAATCAGCAATTCTGATTTCTCGTCGTCTTCAACTATCAATATCTTGATACCTTTGATCGGGCTCTCTTCCGCATCTGCCGGAACAGTATTTATAGATTTATTTTCCGCTTCAATGTCAGGGTTGTACGGGATTGTGAAATAAAAAACCGACCCTCTCCCTTCCTTGCTTTCCGCCCGGATACTGCCGCCCAGCATTTCCACATAGGCCTTTGAAATGGACAATCCCAGCCCCGCCCCCTGGAATGCTCTTTTATCGCCGGTGTGCGCCTGGACAAAACGGTCGAAAATAATATTCTGCTTGTCTTCCGGAATGCCGATGCCGGTATCTTTCACATAAAATTCAAGGTACCCGCCCTTTTTCTCATATCCTACTTCAATTGAGCCGGCCGTGGTGAACTTGGCGGCATTTTTTACCAGATTGGTTAGAACGGCATAGATCTTCTCCCGGTCGGTTTTTATAACGGCTTCTTCTGCCGGCAGTGCGTTCTTAATGGAAAATTGTATGCCATTCTGTTCCATTTCCGGCTTGAAGAACTTGTAAATGTACTCGATCTGCTCGTTTACATTTGCGGGTGAAATGGAAACTTCCACTTGACCGGATTCTATTTTTGAAATACTGATGATATCATTGATAATATTGAGCATACGGGCGCCGCTTTTTTCGATTATGCCGATATACTGCTGCTGTTCATCTCCGGTCAGCTTCGGCGCTTTAAGCAGTTCAGCAAAGCCCAGAATCCCGTTCATCGGCGTTCTTATTTCATGGCTCATATTGGCGAGAAATTCGCTTTTCGCGTTATTTGCCAGCTGCGCTTCCCTGGCCAGCTGCCGCGCGGCGGCTTCAGATTTCACCAGCGATTGGTTAAGCTTATCCAGTTCGCCGGTCTTCTGTTGAAGCGAACCGAGCATTGCCGAAAGCTGCATGAGCGACGGCCTGAAAACTAACAGAAACTCCAGCGCCAGCACGAACAAGCCAGCGAACAGGATGAAACTTTCCATTATGGACATGCGCTCAATTCGCTTTTCCGCCTCACTGTCGAATTGAAAAGTGATGGAATCCATAAGCTTCAGGAACTGCCGCTCATGGGCCAGCAGAATTTGCGCTGCGGCACGTGCCGCGTCCCGGCTGGATGGCGCGTCCTCAATGCTGGAATCCGCAACTTTTTGAAGCGCTGACACCATTGCGTTGTATGACTGTTCTATTTCCGCAAACAGTTTTTTTATTTCAGGACTGTTTTCGCGCGACGGCAGTCCCAGCTTATCGTCTCCGAACTGCAAGCCCAGGTGCGCGGACTTCCAGTCTGCCAGGGAGTCTCTGAGTTCTCTGCTTCGGGCCGCCCGTTCATTGTCAGAGTCAATGACTGATATGGTCAGAGCGCATTTCGTCAGGCGCTGGCTTAACATGCGCTGGCGGCCCGAAAGATTGATGACGCGCGAATCACCCCTGTTGCGGTGTATGGCGTATTTCATCAGCAGGGATGAGGATAATATCGTGATGGCAATAAGGGAAAGCGCTATCGAATATACGATTGCCAGACGATGAATTTTTTGTACAGTGAATCCTGTCATGATCACCCTTGCAGTAATTAATTGCCTGAAGATTTAACCTTTTAATCGTTCTAAATCTCTTTTCAAGATTAAGCGTTACTGTCCTGCATGTGAAATTCATAAACCCGTTGAAAGTCCCGCACGACATAATACTTCAATATGTTCAGTATGAAGATCGCGGTGGAATCAGAATCTATAAACCCTTTTAAATAAGGGTGTTTGTTCTGCAGAAGATCATAATATTGTTGATTCCCCGGCGTATGATGCAATTCCATGGCGTCGCCGACGGCGGTAATTCCGATTG
The DNA here is from genome assembly GCA_037144075.1 of Lentisphaerota bacterium. Classification (GTDB taxonomy): domain Bacteria; phylum Verrucomicrobiota; class Lentisphaeria; order Victivallales; family Victivallaceae; genus CAIPAT01. Next base: position 22,165 of record JBAWXM010000007.1, read on the forward strand.
CGCCTGAAATATCATCGATCTGATTGGCGGCATTGCTGACAAAAATAGACGCTTTCGGATGAGATTTTAAATTAGTGTATTTGCGCGTATGCCGCGGAGTGGCGAAAAGAATATATTTGGCATCCGGCGGAGCTGCGAATGTTACCGCGCCAGTGTAAGGATATTCGCCCATCAGCGTTGCCAGCACACCGAATTTCTGAGTTTCCAGCGTTTTTTCCACCATCAGCCAGGTTTCCTGTTCAGACATGGCGAACTCCTTTTAATTATAATTAGCGGCTTACCATATTCACGAAACCCCTGATATGCAAAAACAACAGCGCGGAAACTAATCCGCGCATATTATTGTATACTCCGAACGGCGCAACTCCGGAATACAGGAGTGGCGGGATTACCAGCTGAAATTGAAAAGCGGAAATACCGGCAGGAATCCTTTGGGATTGAAATTAATAAGCCCCATCTGGAAAGTGAACGGGGTTTTAATGTATTCGATCTTCTTTTCCTCAGGACTTTTTGCTTCCGCTTTCTTGTCAGCGACTTTTATATCATCCGCTTTCTTGTCCGGGGGATTTGCGTCAGCCTTTTTAGTCCCGGCTTTTTCCAGCGCGCTGATCTGGGCCTCCGTGGTGGCAACAGTATCATAGTCTTCAAATGAGTTGTCATCATTCTGAACAAAGTTGCCGATCCCAAGCTGCACTCCGCTGAAGTACGAATCGCTGATATTAGCGACTCCGAGCTGGCAGCCCTTGAAAATCGCCTGAACATGATTCATCCAGCCAATCTGGAAACCTTTGGAAGTGCATTCCTTGCGGATCGTCTTATCAAAATAATTCATTCCGGACTGATTGTATAATCCGAACTGGCCGCCGAACAGACGGTTGCCCGCGGAGTTAAATATCCCGAATGCCAGACCGGTGTTGTCCTTGTCAACTATATTCGCCCCTGAAACCTGCATGCCGAAGGCATTTCTGGATAAATTGACCAATCCGGCGTCCAGCCCGTAAACATCCTTGTTTTCAGTCATGAACAGGGAAAGGCGCATCCCGTAGATATTGGTATAATCATTGAACAATTGCGCCGGCTGGTAAATGCCGGAATCAAAAGGAGCGCCTTTGACGTCTTCAAACGCTCCGGCATTGCAGAGTTGGGAGCCGGCGACTACAGCCAGGCATATTCCAGTCAGTTTTAACAGATATTTCATTTAATTCATTCTCCGTAAAATATTTTTTCTTGGATATTTCTCTATATAAAATAACTTATTTCCGTCACAAGTAAAGCCGCAGAGTGTATTCAAATGAATAAATACGGAAACTTTATCAAAAAAATTATTAATTTATTATTTGCCTTTTTTTACAAACTTTTAACCTTATGCCGGTTGATTTGTCCGGTCAGAACAATATCTTTAAGGTTATATCAAAATGATTGTATGATAAAGAATTATCTAGCAAAGGAAGTTTATAGATGAAAGTACTCGTCTGTGGCGGCGCCGGTTATATCGGCAGTGCCTGTACCGAATATTTGCTTGACCGCGAACATGAGGTTGTGGTGTTCGATTCGCTCGTAACCGGACACGAAGAAGCGGTTGACCCGCGGGCCGATTTCGTTAAAGGCGATCTGGCCAACCGTGACCTGATCATCAAGCTGTGCCGTCAGGAACAGTTTGACGCCATCATGCATTTCGCCGCGTTCTCGCTGGTCGGCGAATCCATGAAAGACCCCGGCAAGTATTTCCGCAACAATCTGGCGAACGGCATCAATCTGGCCGACGCCGCAGTTGAAGGCGGAATCAAAATGATTGTTTTCTCAAGCACTGCCGCAACTTTCGGACAGCCTGAAGAAAATCCGATTCGCGAAACGGCCGCGCAGGTTCCGATCAACCCCTACGGCGAATCCAAACTCTGTTTTGAAAAAGTTCTGCGCTGGTACAACGAGATCCACGGGGTTAAATATGCGGCATTGCGTTACTTTAACGCAGCCGGCGCCACCGCCAGTTTCGGCGAAGATCACAAACCGGAGACGCACCTGATTCCGCTGGTGCTCCAGGTTGCTCAGGGGAAACGCGACAAGATCATGGTTTACGGCAATGACTATGAAACTAAAGACGGCACCTGCGTCCGCGATTACATTCATATCCTTGACCTGGCTCAGGCGCACATGCTGGCGCTCACCGCTCCTGAAAGCGGTCACTACAATCTTGGCACCGGCAACGGTCTTACCGTCAACGAAATCATTCAGGCGGCCAGGGAAGTCACCGGCCATGCGATTCCGGCGGAAGTCGCGCCGCGCCGCGCCGGCGATCCGGCCACGCTGATTGCCTGTTCCGACCGCGCCAAGGAAGTTCTCGGCTGGAAACCCCAGTTCGAAAACGCCAATACAATTATCGAATCCGTATGGAAGTGGATGCAGAAACATCCCAACGGCTACGCCGAATAACCACGGATTATATAAGTTCATCGTATAGGAATTTGTATTTTAACAGGGATATACAGGATATACAGGATAAGAAAGCAGGTTTACCACTAGGGCACGGAGGAAAAACCTGAGGCAGCGTATTTATGCGGGGAATCCGCATAAATACACTGACTCAATGTATTATCTTCATGATCCCCCCTGCGGGATAAAACAGGCTGTTCTCTGTACTAGTGGCGAAAACAGGCTGTTCTTTGTGCCTTTGCGCCTTTGCGCGAGAATGGATTTAAAGTCCCGGCAGCCGGTTAAGTTCATCAATAAATCCGGAATACTTCTGTGGTATTCCGGATTTATCTTTCTAATGTGTTGATTTTTCCCCGGCGGCAGATAAAATAAATATGGCTGATTTTATAAAGTAGCACAGGCATCCTGCCTGTATGATTAAATTTTGCGGAAAAGAAAGAGATGTCTTCAAAAAAATGGCATGAATTCGGACCCTTCACGGTGTTCGACGTTGAAACAACTGGCATGAGCCCGGTGTATAACCGCATTGTCGAAATTGCGGCGGCGCGGATCGACCAGAACGGGACGATAACGCGCTTTCAATCGCTGGTAAATCCCGGCTGTCCGATTCCGCCGCAGGTTTCGTGCGTTCATCTGATTACCGATGAAATGGTCGCGGATGCGCCGAAATTTCACGAAGTCGGGTATAAATTCCTGGACATGGCCAGAGGCAGCACGCTGGTGGCGCACAATGCCCGTTTCGACCTGGGATTTTTGCAGGAAAGTTTAGCCCGTTGCGGCCTGGAGTTATGGAAAAGCAAAACTCTCGATTCCATCCGGCTGATGAAAGAGGCATATCGCGGATTGCCCAGTTACAGCCTGCAAAACCTGCGCCGGACGTTCCAGCTTGATGAGAGTTTTGAAGCCATGCAGGCCCATCGCGCCGCCGCCGACGCCGAATGGACCCTGCAAATCCTCCAGCTAGCCTTCACCGCCCTGCTTAAACACGCGGAATAGATGCGACTGCCCCGATGATTTATTTCACGGTATTTGGCAAACTTGAACAGAAACTCCTGTTTGTGACCCCGCACAAAATGAATGTGAAAGCGTGCTCAAATTACGCGGTAAAATACATTTTTAAAACTCAGGCCTGGGGCGGTTGAAATCTAAAAGGACATTTTCACCATGAAACTATTGAAGGGAATTAATGGATAAAGCTTAAATCAATAAAAAGGCCTTAAAAAATAGCTTTAAGCATGGTTTCCAACCAATTTTTAGCCTGTCACATGTACAAAATACAGCGAATAATGGAGTACGACCCCGCACAGAAACCCCGCACAGAATTCTCGGAAATGGCGACCGTGCCAGGTGCCATTGGCAATATCCAGATCCGGTTGAATACGTCTTAATCCACACGTTCCGCAGTTGGCCAGCCGTATCCCCCGTTACAATCGAAAAAAAAGGAAAGCGCCTCGCGCCGGTGACTATTCATCGAGCAACTGGTGACACGACGGCTGTTGGACTTCTTCAATTTTTAAATTTTAGTTTCATTCTTTTTTGCTGATTTTTAAAAATATGGTATTGACAATATTATATTAATCTGTTATAATAGTCTCATGGCAACCGGTTGCACAAGGTTTTTAGGCTTGCATGGCAACCGGTTGCATAAAACAGGATTTGGTATGAAAAAGCAGATGACGATTCGACAGATTGCGGAAATGGCCGGCGTGAATGCTTCGACGGTGTCACGCGTATTTAATTTGGACTGCGGGCATTCTATTTCGGATACTATCCGGAACAAAGTTCTGTCTATCGCCGAGCAATATGAATATGTTCCGAAAGGTTCAGCCCGCTCTCTGGCTCACGGCAAAAGTTTCAACCTGGGAGTGATTCTGCACGATATCGAAGCAGACCTGGCATCCCCGTTTTTGTCACTGGTACTCAGCGGATTCTGCCGTGAAGCGATGCGCGGCGGTTACCAGATGGTGATATTGCCCGTGGAAGGCGGAGACTGCGACAGGGAAGTCGTCCGCTACATACGCGCTGGCAACGCCGATGCTTATCTGGTAGGTGCTCCGCTGATGGGCTCGGAGACTGTCCGGGAATTGGAACAGAAGCAGATTCCAGTCGTGACTTATATTGCGGACACTGTTCTTAATCAGCAACTGCCAAATGTCTGTTATTTTACTGTTGACAACGAACCTGCGTTCAAGGAAATGTTCATAGCGGTGAAAGCTTGCGGTTTTGATCGTTACGCGTTGTTTTGCAACAAAAGTCATAGAGTTAATTCGCGGCTTAACATAAATGGCAGTACTTTTGGAGTTGAGCAGTCGGAAGTAATTGAGTTTGAGGGCAGTATCAGAGATATAGCGGCATGGAACACGGCGTACCGCGCAGCCGGCAGAGCAATAGACCGGATTATGCGGCACAAATTAATCGTCTGCTCCAATGATCTGATCGCTTTCGGATTATGTGATGCCCTGCGCGACGCGGGAATCCAGCCGGGAAAAGATATTTCCGTCATCGGCTATGACAATATTGAAGGAAATCCAAATTTCAACCATAAATCTGAGTTCACTACTAAATCATTTCTTTCGACTATCGAAACCTGTCAAGCGGAAATTGGTCACATGATGGTTAAACAATTATTAAAACAACTCAAAATTGGAACTCCTAGTTCAGGAATCATCAGGGTTCCAGCTAAATTTATCGCAAGAAGTAGCCTAGGTTATTCCATATCAAAGAAGGAGTAAATAGTTATGAAAATATCGTCGTTTTTCTCACAAACAACCATCAACCCAAAAAACAGAAAGACAGCATCATGAAGTATAGAATTAAAAATGAAAATTTTACACTTATTGAACTCCTCGTGGTGATCGCTATCATTGCTATATTAGCTGGTTTGTTGTTACCAGTACTAAGCAAAGCGCGAGCTCGTGGGAAAGCTATTAAATGTGTAAGCAATTTAAAGCAAATCGGTTTATTAACATCTCAATATGCTAATGATTGGGGGGATATTATCCCTTTCTCTGTTTATGATACTTCTACCAGAAAATTCTGGTCAGAATTTTTTGTCGATCGAAGCAAAAATTATTGGTTTCCAGCCAACCGGAGTATGGTACAATGTCCATCATGGTTTCAAACTGATGCTTTTGATCCTGCTAAAACCTATGGCATGAGACTTGGCGATGACTTAAATTATTATAAAGAGAATCTTAAACTAACTTGGAATTCTACTCAATATTTATATGTTAAGAATCTAAAAGTAATAAGAGAGCCAACAAAATTATACCTCCTCGCCGATACTTATTATGATTCTACGACAAACCAATATGCTCGACTCCATCATGATTCCGGCTTTGCAATGCATGCGAGACACAATAATGCGGCTAATACCCTATTTTTTGATGGGCATACTCAACAAATAAAATATAAGGAGGCGGGACAAATGTGGAAAGAAGATCGTAGTGCAGAAGCGAAGATGAATGGTTCCGCAACGTTTAGTGGTAATTTTCGTATTTATCTCGAAGATCCATCGATATATATTAGATATAGTTATACAGGCGCACGACTTTAAAAAACTGAAGAATTAGTAACAGAAGATGTGCGGACGAATGAACTTGTGATTATCAATGAGGAGAGCGTAGAAAGCCCGGCGTAACCCACAGTCCGTAAAAGGCGAAGAGCAGAGGTTTAAATGGCTTTTGACAGCATCAGATAATTAAGTTGAAAACTAGAAAAAACAAGACAAAAGGTACGGAAGCGAGGATAAGAATAGCGATAAAAGCTTTTTCACAGGATGGACTTATAGGCCGTTGTAACTCTATTCCTGGATACCAAAAACGTTTTAGCAGAGACAGAATTGTGAGTCGAAACTCAGGTGGTGGTTTGGTAGACAGACAAAAAACAGGAATTTTTTAGTGTAAAAGGAGATGGTGATAATGAATTTTTTTTGGTATTCAATGATGTTCATCGTTATGGTGATAAATGGAATGCCTGCAAAGGCAAGCGACAAAGCAGAATATAATTATGCCGATAAAAAATTTAATCCGAGTTATTCAGATGAGGCGCGAACCAAACTCGCCGATGGCGTAATTAATGGTCCATGGAACACATGCGTAGGATGGAGAGAAACCAAGCCGTGTCCAATAACGTTTACTTTTCCACAAGAGAAAAAATTTTCAAAAGTAAAAATCTTTGCATTGGGTATTGACTCTGGTGGTGGCATTGGGACTCCCCAATATATAAGAGTTTACTCGGGCGATAAAGTTGACCTGAGTAAATTAATTGGTGAAATAGAGCTAAAACCTCAGAAAAAAGGTTGGATTGAGATTACCATTAAATCAGGGATTTTAAGTAATCTTTTCACCATTGATATGGGTGATGTTTTGAACAGCGACAAAGGTTTTACTTTTATTATGATTAGTGAAATAGTATTTGAGTAATTTTTTCTAAAAATATGAATGACGTAACGATAATTGATAACCCTTGCATTTGTCGCGAAGATTTAGCGGTATAAGCAGGAAAAACTATACCAAATCAAGAAGTGAGAATATGATAAAAATAACAGCAATAATGATTTGCATATCCACTGTTGCTGGGGTCTGCATTGCCGGGGAAGAGCTTTCAGTACCCCTGGTTTCACCGTCTTCCGATTGGAAAATGAACGATTACTGTAAGTCGAAAAAGATCGGCGGCAAGGATTTTTATCTTGCCGCAGCGGGATCCTGGAGTTTTCGCGGGGAGCAGTATACAGCGGCAAAATCACTGGGAATCGACCGGATGATAACGCCTGGACTGATAAATGTATCCGAGTTCGACCCATCGGTCGAAAAAAGTGAGGATACTAAGAGATTGCTTGATTTGTATATTAAAAACCAATGGCCATTTTGGTCTTGTGAATATCATGCTCAAAATGAAAAGGCGAGGACGGTAACAGCAGAAGCAATGAAGATTGCGGGCGATTTGTGGCTGGGCGACGGACACGCCGAGTATCGCTATCGTTTCGAAAGTTTTCTACCATCAGTGCGTGGCGAAAAATCAACATGGTGTCCATGGGAATATACCATTATGTACAATCAAAAATACGGCATACCGCTTTTAGATAAAGAGTTACCGTTTTTTAAAGACAAAAAACACCTGTGGACACGTTCTGAATATACAGCGTTGGGGAGAATACAGATGGAAGTCACCTTCCGCGAGATCGGTCTGTCCAATGCAAATGCCTTTACTACTAACGAACGCAACAATACTTTTTTCTATCTTACTTCATTAAATCGGACGGTTGGCGAAAAAGTTCATACTTACCTAGACGGCGCCCTCTGTAGAGGTGCCATGCGGCAATTTGGCGGCAATAAATTCTGGATGCTGTATGGCCCAAACGAACCAACGGGTTTACTATCATCTCACGTCAACACCTCTAACATTAATTACGAAAACGGTTATCCATATTCACATGCGCGCATTTTTGTGTATCAGCCGTACCTTGCCGGTATCAACTATTATTTGAATGAAGGATTCTCTAAAACCTTGTTTTGGGACTTGGAAAATGACGGACATTACGAGCTCTCTGCATTAGGGCATTTAGTAAAAGAAATGTTTGATTTTACACAGCGGCATCCGAATCGGGGTATTACTTACACGCCCGTAGCCTTGCTAATGGATTGGGAAAGAACTACAGCAGACCGCCGCACTGGTACCACTTTCGGCACTTATCTTCCGATGGATGACGCGGATCAGATGAATGACGGGATATTCGAGTTACTTTTTCCTCAAGCGGCGGAGGGCGGCGGAGATAGCTATCTCTCCATGGCACCGTATGGAGACATCTTCGATATTCTCAAACCGATAGTTCCGGGTAAAGGCGTTGATTCTAAAGCCTTGGAAAATTACAAGGTACTTTTTGCTATGGGCGGTCAGACTATCAATCAGGATCTTGCCGCGAAGATTGAAACATATGTTAAAAAGGGCGGTACTCTGATAGTTAATGCCGAGGATGTGGGAAAAAATCTGTCAGCCGATATGCTTGGTGTTGAGTTACTGCCTGAAACATTTGAGGTGGCAGATAGCGCGTGTGCAGTTTGCGGGAAAAAATTTACTGAGCCGTTGTTTAGCTGTCGAAGGATGAAATTGCGCAATGGCGCAACTGCTGTGGTGACCAGCATGGACGGACAGCCGATTGTAAGTAAGTATTCTTATGGTAAAGGATCAGTAATTGTCATCGGTGCGCAGTACATGGTCGGCAAGATGAAACAAAAACAGACTGGCGTAAAATGGGAGAAAAAGCCTTTATTACATTTTACACGGGATTTAATTGAACATCTTTGCTCCGGGCTGTTGCCGGTTGATGTTGTTATTCCGGAAGAAACACGCTGCGATTTCGGTTACTCTGTCTCCAAAAAAGGAAATGGCTGGATTCTTACCCTGATCAATTTTTCCTATGAAAAGGAATCCGTGAGCGTTGTGAAACACGGGACTGCATCAGTTGACGCGATTTGTTTACCTAAAAAAGTTCCGGTGAAGATTATCTGCCGCTTTCCGGTTACTGACGCTTTGGAGTGGATGGAAGATCGCGATGTGCCTTTGCAACGTGAAGGAAATGCCACCGTCATCAATACGATTCTAACTTCAGGTGATATCAAGGTGATCGAGATGCAACCCGAGAAAATAGAATTAAAAGCTGAGCGATATGTGAATTACGCGCTCAACCGTCCCGTCACAACGACATCAGAAATGAAGGGGCACGAGGGCAAGTTCATGGTTGATGGGGATATGAGGCGTATGAATGGATGGTGGTCGAAGAGTGAGAGACCGGATGACAGAGCTAATACAAAATTACCGGCTTCTTCCACGATTGACCTTGAGACAGAGCGTATGATTGATCATGTCGAAGTGCTTTTCAGTTACTGGCAGCGTGAACGCTTGGAAAAATTCACATATCCATGGTACACTCAATTTTATGTGGAAACTTCTCTAGATGGCAATAATTGGGACATTGTATTTGATGAACGAAAAAACATGAAATGCAATATGGGTTATCCATTGGAGCGCTATTTTGATGCTAAGAAGGCGCGTTATGTGAAATTAACGACAACCTACGACTCACTGGAAAGGGGAGCGATGGTTGTTGAACTAAAGGTCACAGGCTTAGAAAAAGAAACTTATGTTCCATCAAGGCTATCTATCCCGCAATTGAAGATTGAATATCCCGCATCAGTTCAAAATGTCTCAGAATCCAATTTGCTCTACCTGATTGACATTCAGCCAACACGGCCTCCTGTCATGGGTTGGATGCCTGCGCAAGTAAAGTGGGAAACCCTTAACGGGCCGGTAAAACTGTTGACGAGCACCTATAAAGATGGTCAAATATGCTTTAAATCGCTTTATGCGGAAGCTCCATCTGAAATTGTTTACAAATTACCCCAGGGATATGCCACTTTTGTGGCGACGGCAGGACTTGGCGCCGAACGCCCTGACGATGCCGTCATTTTCAAGGTCTTTCTTGATGGAAAAGAGAAGTATAAGAGCTCGCTCTATCAACTGGGAAACCCAGTATTGCCGGTGGTGGTCGATGTGCAAAACGCTCAGGAATTAAAACTGGTTGTGGACGATCCGAATGGCAAGATATCAGCATATTCGTGGTGGGGGGATGCAAGGCTTATTAAGAATACAGATTTAACAAAAAATATACCTTCTAAAACCAGCGATAAAATTGAATATGATTTTGCTGGCAATAATTTACATCCAGGGTATTCTGATAAAAACCGAACTAAACTCACTGACGGCATATTTAATGGTCCATGGGTTACATGCGTAGGTTGGAGAGAAACCAAACCTTGTGCAATAACCTTTACTTTCCCCAAAGAAAATATTTTTTCAAAAGTAAAAATCTTCACTTTGGGCGTTAACTCGGGTGGAGGTATTGGCACTCCACAGTATATAAGAGTTTACTCAGGAGACAAAGTTAGTCAAGATAAGTTAATTGGCGAAATCAACCCCACTGCTCAGAAAAAAGGTTGGATTGAAATTCCTGTTAAATCTGGTGTTTCAAGTAGCCGTTTCACTATTGATATTGGCCCCGCTTCAAAAGGCGACAAAGACTTTCAGTGGATTATGATTAGTGAAGTAGTATTTGAGTAAAAATATAAAGGAATGATATGAGTATTACCTGTTTGAATGTAATGGACTTTGGAGCAAAAGGCGATGGCAGGAACGATGACACAATTGCTATTCAAAGAACGCTGGATACGGCTTCCGGAGCCGTTCTGATTCGTCCAGACTCTCAAGATATTGACTACCCTGACGGGATTCCAGCGCGCTGCGGTTATCATTATCATGAGACCGGACCGGAAGTCTTTTTCCCTGCAGGTCACTATATAATCAGTTCTCCATTATTGCCGCATAAGGTCTTGGCATTACGGGGAGAAGGCTATCCATGGATTGAGCAAATCAACGATGATCAGGACATTGTTTATTCGGAAGAAGCAATTCGTCAATCTTTTGAATGTTTGGCGTTTCATGGTGGACGAATGCATCTGAATCTTGGTAACAACAATGAGGACAATGGTCAGGTACGCATTGAGGATTGTAAGTTTTACGGTAGCAAAGCGACGGCGATTCAAATGCGGAAAGGTAGCGCATCGACAATGCTTCTTGTTTTAAGATGTCAGATTGTCGGATGTGAACAGGCGGTTGTGACTTTCACCGACTTCACTCATATTCGTGAAGGCTGGATAACCGGCGGTTGCCGCGGCAAAGGAGGAGCATTAATTGTTAATCATAGCGAGATGACCATTAGTAATATTTGCACGGTGCCAATGGTTAGTGGCGGCGATCAGCGCTGGATTGATAATTATGGGGTACTCGTTTGTCGCAATGTGCGTTTTGGCGGCGAAGAAGGCGGATTTACTCCGGTGGTTAATTTTGCTCGTCATAGACCAAAGCTTTGGGGGTATTCGGTAATTCTAGATAGTTGTTCGCCTGTATGCGGATTGGGTAATGCGAAACGTGTTTGTGCTGTCTATTGCGAAGAGATACCCAATTTAATTGAAATAAGGAATTGTGCATTTTTGGGAATACCTCCTGTATTAGTCTCTGATAAAATTGACACTGATACATATTTCAAAGCTAACCACGATATGTTGAAATTCCATTTTGACGGCAATATTGGGGAGTTTAGCAATAAAATCCCAGAAATATTCAAAAATCCTAAGATTAATCCCCCGGAAGAGCCTCAATCGCTTTCAGACCATGAAGAGCGCCAGGCATTGGAAAAAGCCAGAAAGGACTGGATAATTCGCCGAAATTCAATATTGAATGCCCCACTGGAATTTGAAGGACATAAACAGCAAACTATTGAGGGTAATTTTATAGATATTGCTCCGGCATATAAGTTATGGGATTTACATGATCATATGGATGGGCTACCACAAAGCAATTACCCATACTATACTGTTGATCAGACTGAAGATGGGATTTTATTAATGTTTAGAGCAATTGGTGACTGGCCGCATATTCTGCTCCATGATCTGGCAATTGATTTAGATAAATTTCCTTTTTTAACTTGGAAGATAATTAGAACCGGAACCCCGGCAACTCTGACAATGTATGCGATAGATAAACAAAGTGGCAGAAGTTTGTTACTCGCCAGCTATGCCTATTCGACACCTTTAGTTAGTGAATATTGGGCTTATGATCTTCGAAAATTATTGGGAGAAGGCGGCAAACGCGTTTTTGACATTAAAATATATTATCAAGGTAAAGAGTGGGTAGATGGAACACGAATTAAATCACGAAACGCAGCGGTGGGTGATTATGTGATAATACCTTTTATTAGAGCGGAAAAAGCAGATTTATAGTACTAGAATATAAGCAGTAAAAAGCAATTAATTGCATCCTAAGTCATTAAGTATAGAAGAAACAGGAATAGACAATGAAAATTACAGGAACATTTCTCGACGAAATTTCGCATGACATCCCTCATCAGAACTGGGGATTAAAAGAATGGGAAAAGGACTTTCAATCCATGAAAGCTATTGGTATTGATACAGTGATTTTGATTCGTTGTGGGCACAAACGCTGGATGACTTATCCTTCACAGGTTTTGCAGCACACGGAAGGATGTTATCTGCCGCCGGTGGATTTGGTTGAAATGTTCCTTCAACTCAGTGAAAAATATGGCATCGGGTTCTATTTTGGTGGCTATGATTCCGGCAAATACTGGTCAAACGGAAAGTTCGAACAAGAAGTGGATATAAATCTAGCTGTTTTCGATGAAGTATGGGCTAGATACGGTAAAAGTCCGGCATTTAAAGGATGGTATCTGACACAAGAAGTTGGCTGTAAAATTGGAGGTATTGTTTCGACATATGCAAAAATGGGGAGGCATTGCAAAGCAATTTCCGGAAATTTGCCAGTAATAATTTCACCATATGTTAAAGGCGTGAAAGCTGTTTCGGTTTTTTCTTCCCAAAATAAAGTTGCTGAAGGTATAAGCATTTCTGATCATGAAAAAGATTGGGATGAAATTATGTGCGGAATCAAAGGTGCTGTAGATATTATCGCATTTCAAGATGGTCATGTTGAATTTGATGAACTGATAGATTTTCTTAAAATTAACAAAACGTTGGCCCAAAAATATGGAATGTCCAGTTGGACCAATAGTGAGACGTTTGACCGTGACATGCCAATAAAATTTCTTCCGATAAAATGGGAAAAGTTACTGTTGAAACTAAAAGCTGCAGAACTGGCAGGCATCGAAAAAGCTATAACTTTTGAGTTCTCTCACTTTATGAGTCCTAATTCTGCGTATCGACAAGCTGAAGGTTTGTATAACAGATATAAAGACTATTTCAACCTATAAAAAAAATTTCGATTAAAGAATTTAAATGGCGAGAGAAAATCTTAATGTTAGAAAAATTTGAATATGAAAATAAATCTATATTAATAGATTTTCAGTATGGAACTTTTAACTTCAAAACGAATGAATATATTTTAACTGATATTCAATCCAATTTTGTTATCAATGATCTTGAAATTAATCTTTTGAAGGGCGCAAAGGTCACCGGAAAAGATGAAAAGTCAAGTCAATCGACAATTCTTTTAAACAATCACTTTAATGATTTTTCAGTTAAAATAAGGTTTGTTATTTACAAAGATTTTTCATTTTTATCCATGTATTTAACTCTGACAAACTTAAAACCATCGTTCAAGAATTTTGAAGTCCACTCGCTTAAAATATCGAACGCAACATTATCTTCTTACCTTGAAGGAAACTTGGATAGATGTCGTATGCTGACAAGTCCGTTCAGCTTCGATCTAAAAGCCTGTGGAACAACTTATTTAAGCTGCAAAGATTCACTATGGGGTGATTGCCAGGCACAGCAAAGCTGTCTCTATTCTGTTATTTCAAATCCAGAAAACAGACAAGCTCTTTTATTGGGCTATATTCCACCAGCCTTGGATATTGACAACGTTGAATATAACGAGGAAGGGTTGCTGGCCAGATCAACCGTTTCAGAACAGCTTAATAGCGGCGAAGTGTTTGAATGTGATCGTATTCTGCTGGGATTAGGCAATAGCTGGCATAACCTTTTACAAAACTATGCAACGTTTTTTCCCAAAGCAGAACCTGTTACAAAGAACCCTTTTGCCATAGGCTGGAACTCATGGGATTATTATTTTAATTCGGTAAAAGAAGAAGATGTAATTGAAAATATTGATGCGATTTGCCAAATTCCATGGTTGAAAGAAAAGATTGAATATATCGTCATTGACGATGGTTGGCAGAGAGGGTATGGCGATTGGGATGCATCGTCTCGTTTTTGTGGTAATCTAGAGCGTATAGTTAAGAAGATAAAAGAAAACGGTTTCATTCCCGGCATTTGGGTTGCGCCATTTCTAGTTGATTATTTCACGCCTCTTGGACTTCGGCAACCACAGTTGCTGGCAAGAAATAAAGAAGATAAGATTACTTTTGCAGGTATCGGGAATGGTGGTCAGGCCATTCTTGACCCAACCAGTCCTGATGGTGAATTGTTTCTGCGTAATCTCTTCGGCACCCTGAAAAAAATTGGCTTCAAATATTTTAAAGTAGATTTTGTGAAAAACGTTTGCAGGGAAGATAAATTTCAACGTGGCGATGGCCGTAAACTAACTCCGGTAGTGCGAGGCTTTCAAATCATAAAGGAAACCATCGGTAATGATGCTTTTCTTTTAGGGTGCGGCATGCCGTTACAAGTTGGCCATGGCGTTATTAATGCCAATCGCATCTCAACTGACATAAGTGCTTATTGGAGTAATATTCTCAGCAGTGCGCGTCAGTTGTCGATTAGCTATTGGATGAACAGAACAACATGGGTTAACGATCCTGACTTCCTGATAGTAAGAAATAAAGAGTCGTCAAATGATACTCAGATGAATCCATTCTTTATCTCCAAGGAATATTCAGATTTTACGTCAAGAGCAGGCAATCCTATTGAAAAATTATGTGAAGCAAAAGTTTGGGCAAGTCTGGTTATTTTGAGTGGCGGAATAATAACTTTATCCGACAGAATATCCATGCTGAATGAAAAAGGGTTGCAGATAATCAAAACAGTTTTAGATAATCTATGTGAAAATGCGGCAATTCCGGTCGATCTTTTTGAAAAAGGGTTGCCTGAAATTTGGCTTCAAAAAGGCGACGGCTTTTATCACCTGGCAATATTCAACTGGTCTGATGATGAAACTAATGTTCAGATTAATCCAGCGGTTCTGCCGTGGCAGTTGCAAGGCGAACAAACCGCATCAGAGATGTGGACTGGAGAGTCTATCATGCTTGACCTTAATCAGATGCTGAGTTTTAAAATGAACAAACGCGAAGTAAAAATTTTCAAGATTGCAACAATTTAACTAAGGATATTCTATGAAGCAAATGAATAAACTATTCGTTATTGGGGACAGTATTTCGTGCTACTACGGCAAATACTTGAAAGACATGCTGAACGGCGTTTGCGAGTATGACCGCAAAGGCGGAAATCATAAGCTGGAGAATCTGGACGACTGCACCGACGGTATTAACGGCGGCGACAGTTCAATGGTGCTGACCTATTTCCGCAAAGTATTGAATAAAGATTTTTTTCATCCAGATTACCTGCTGTTAAACTGCGGTTTGCACGACATCAAAAATAATACTGGCAAGTTGCAAATACAGCCGGAACAATACGGCGATAATTTAAATCAAATATGTGACCTGGCAAAACATCACGGAATTAAGTTAATCTGGGTCCGTACGACACCTTTGAACGAAAACAGCCTGCATATAACCAGTGGAGAATCAATCTGGCGTAAAGGCGATATTGAACAGTATAATAATCTAGCCGACAACATAATGTCCACCCGGAATATTCCAGTCATTGACCTTTACTCATTCACAAAAAATCTTGGCACGGATATTTACTTGAACAGAACGGACACTGTCCATTTTAATGATGAGGTCGCCCGCTTGCAAGCTGCCTTTATCGCCGGATTATTACAGCCAATTCTAGCGGCAAAGTCAAAGGAAATAAGGAGATAACGTTTTAAGGGGCAACACAATGACGAGTTTAACTTTGCTTTGTGCCTTTACCCATTTGTGAGAGATAGCTTTTTAGTAATATACATCAAAAATCAAAGCAGCCCCAGAGGTGCGGGGAATTTACCCAATGAAGATTGAAAAATAGTAAAACTCGAGAAAGGAGCCTCTGTGCGGGGTCTGTCCACTTAATTTTTAGTTTTTGTGAATACATTCATCAAATTACTTTTTTTATTGCTTCTTATTTTAATATTTTCAGCCGCAAGATTTTGAAATAAGGTTTTTCTAGCCTTTCCAGGTAAAACACTGGGCACATCGTGGCTGGCAATATTTATTGATTACAGCGCCCCCTACATTTATCGTATAGGAATTTG
>JBAWXM010000008.1:0-37193 GCA_037144075.1 Lentisphaerota bacterium
ATTCTAGGTCCGGTACGGATGTTAATCAGTTTTTTCACTTTCATGTTTTTAGGCAGTTCTTTTTTGCCTGCCGGGGTGTGCGATATATCCAGGAATTCTAGAGTTTTTCCATCCAGCCATGAAATATCTTCAACCGGGCTGCCTTGAATATTAAGACTGGTGACCGGCATGTTTTGAATGATCGAAATATCCTTGATCCGAGTATTAATCAGGTTCAAAGTTTTTAACTGCAGACCTTCAATGAAATCGAGTGTTTTGACCGGCATATTTACAATCGTCAAAGTTTCCAGCCCGCTGCTGCCCAAATCAGGAATTGCATTTATATCCATTTCTCCGATAGTCAGATTATTGATTTTCATTGAACTTAATACCTCAAGCTGAAACAAAGAGCAATCGCGGATAGTTAAAATATTAAATGTGCGCCCTTTCAGCAAATCAAGACTATTGACAGAAGTATTGATAAGCGCGAGTTCATCCAACTGATTCAGCGCAGGCAGAAAATCAATGTTTTTAAACTGGGGCTGCTCTTTTATCGTCAGCGCATTCAACTGCCTGAATTCTTTCAAAAGCGCATAATCATTCAGTCCGGCGTTGGCAATCAGGGATAACCGCCTGATTTTAGCGTCAGTTTTGAAATTGAGATTAGTGACCGCGGTGTTTTTCAGATACAGTTTTTCCAGGGTTGGCGGCAGCATGGCGGCATCTTTGTCGCCGAAATTTTTTCCTTCCCAGTAAAGACCTTTTATCTTCAATTTTTTCAGGGAATCCGTGTTAACTTTACTGTCACGTATCCAGAGATTTTCCAAATCAGTCTTTCCGAGTTCCTGCAGATGCGCGATATTGCAATTGCTGAAAGCCAGATTCTGAACCGGCAGCGAGCACAGCGGCGATATATACCGCAATTGTTCCCCGATCAACTCAATCCCGGTAACAACGGCGGTCTTATTTCTCTGCAGAGAAATAATATTTCTGCGATCATTTTTCTGTTCGAAGAACTCGACATTCTCACGGGCATTCCAGCCGGGATTAAGCCGTTCCAGATTATCCGCAACAGCAGACCATTTTTCAGCAAAAACCTTGTTCTGTTCATCAACCGGAACTTCCTGGGCTGAAAGCATCGCCGCCGCGCCGGCGGCCAGTCCGGACAACACTCCGATCAGCAGCATTTTAAATTTCATAACGTTACTTCTCCACCGGCAGAATAAGGCCGCGCATAATTATGTTCTGACAGAAAGTGAAAATAATAAAAGTGGGAATCGCCGCAATAATCAGCGAGGACAGGATAATTGCTGTGCAACTGGTATTCTGGAGTTGATAAAGCCATGGCATCAGCGTCCACATATTCTGGTCCTGGCAGACCAGCAGCGCCATCATGAAATTCGAGTACGCGGCCAGAAAGGCGTTCAGCGCAATAACCGCCAGGATCGGTTTTGAAAGACTCATGGTAATGCAGAAGAACACCCGGAATTCTCCGGCTCCGTCAATTTCCGCGCTTTCATAAAGATCCTGCGGCAGCGAGTCAAAAAAACCTTTGAGCAGAAAAATTGAATATCCGCTGGCCATAGCCGGCAGAATCAGCGCGGCAAAAGTGTTGAGCAGATTAAGTTCACGCAGCAGCAGGAAGTTTGGAATCTGCGTCACCATCGGCGGAAATGCCATGGTCAGCATCAGGAACAGCAGCACTTTATAGCTGGAAGGCGGCCGGTAGCGGCTGAGCGCGTATGCCGCAAGGGGGTTCACAATCAGCGAACAGAGAACGGCTATGGCGCAGTAAATAAAAGTATTTAAAACACCGCGTCCGTGAAGCAGAATATAATCTGCCACAGTGACAAAGTTGCGTATAAGGAATTCCCAAGTCAGCGCAGTGCGGTCTTTCATCAGGTAATAGCAATGATATTCCTGCTGTGGCGGGTAAATATCCAGCCAGTCCCGGAACGATGTGCTGAATTCTTTATTGACAGCGTTAAGCGTTCCGAACTTAGCTTTCAGGTGATCGCGGAAGTCAAACTCCGTACTGTTGATGTAAGTCATTTCCAGCGGCAACTGGCACAACCGGTTCGTCAGCGGATTATACCAGCCTTGAATGAACGAAGCCCAGTCGGAGAGCCTGGAACCGAAAAATGGCACTTCTTCAACCAGCGGAATATCAGCATGCTGCTTATAATTCGCCCCGTAAAGACGGTTTAATTCGGCAATATCCGGATATTTCTGCCGGAGATACTCCTGATAAACGGGCAGCGCCTTGCTGTCAGCGCGAATCCAGAAAAGATTCAGCACATTTCTGACATAATCAGCCCAATCGGTCCGCTCCTGGTCGGTATAGCTGGTTTTGTCCGCCGGATAAGCATGCGGAAACCTGACCTGATCCCAGGATGAATAACTGGTAGCATGGGCCTGATTATAAGCGTCAATATTTCTAGTATAATGGGTCATCAGATAAATGGTCTTGTAAAAACCTTCAGGACTGTAGTAAAAGCGATATTCGAAAGGCTGTTCCGCACAGAATTCATAGAAGCGTTTATTGAATTTGGACATGGTGTCCGGCATGCAGCGCCGTTCCAGATAAGGCTGGATGCTCAGACGAAAAGCGTTCCAGGCGACAAAGTCAGTGCCGAGGTCCCGGTTCATCAGTTCAATTTCGCCTTTATATTTCTGATACATCCGGGATTTGAACTCGCGCATAAGCATGGGGCTGGTTCCCCTGGATGCATCCACCCCGGTATAGCCGACGCCGTAATAGTAAAACGGGTAATTTCTGCTTTTAATGAAATCGCCCCATTCATCGAGAAATTTATATCGCATTTTCACGGGTATCCGGTTTTTCAGAAAATCGCCGGAGGCTTCGGAATAAGTGGATTGAAAAGTCATGCTGCTTTCATTGAACAACGCTTCAACGCCTTTACGGTAAAAATCGTCTTTATCAATGATAAAAGCTGGAATGAGGGCGCTTTCCCTGATATCCACGCCGCTCTTGGATGTGCCGCTAAGCATCAGCCAGAAGGGATAGATCATAAAAACAGAGCCGGACAGCAGACAGCAGTAGATTGCGCCAAGCAGCAGCCTGACCTTAAAAGCCTTGCGTCCGATTTTAGAAATCATGCCCATGCAATATAACCTTTATTGTTTCCCCGTTGTTTTAAATTCTACTTTGGACAGAATGCGAAGCTGATGGACGGTGAAGCCGATCAGGATGAAACCCAGCATCCAGGCCATTGCCGCGGCGGGGCCGAACTTAAGATAAGTAAAAGCCGTAAACCAGATATGCAGCGCCGCAGTTTCAGTATTCGCGCCGCCGCCGGTCATCGCCAGGATATTGTCGGCGGAACTGTACCATGAACCGATAAACGCTCCGATGAAATTGATGATAAGCAGCGCTTTCAGCATTGGAAAAACAATAAAAATCAATTTGTCTATAAATGTCGCTCCGTCAATATCGGCAGCCTCAAAGTAATCGTCCGGAATTCCTTTCATCGCCGCCAGGTAAATCAGGCAGCCCGGCCCCATGCCGGCCCATAGCATCGGCAGGATACAGGCAACCATGGCGGTGTCCGGATCGGACAGCCAGCGGTATGGCTCCGGCGTATACTGAAACAGCCGTGGACCCCATTGCCTGACTGACGCCAGCCAGGTCTCGCCGCCATGAATCATGATCGGCTGCGCCATTCCGGCGAAAGTTATGAAAAGCAGACAGCCGGCAACCATAAAAAGCAGCATCGGCAGCCATTTGCCGTAAAACCGGAGACGGTTCGCAAACGCCAGGCAGATCAGCAGAAGAACAAGACCGGCAAGAATAAAACCCCAGGCGGGAATGCTCAGCACAATCCGGTTCAGCATCCCGGCTTCGGAATCCTCATAGAACTGTTTCCACAAAACCATTGAAACCAGTCCGGTAATGACCGCAGGCAGATAAAAAGCAATCCTGAACAGCATTTTACCTCTTGGCGCTTCCTCCAGCAGCACCGCCAGAATGACCGGCGGCAGGAAAGTCATTGCCAGGATCAGGAAGCTGTAGCGCAGCGCATTATACACCGACATCCACCAGCGGCCGTCCACCAGCATATCGCCAAAATTGTCAACTCCGACACAGATGGAATCGCCGAGCAGTTTGTAATCAAAAAATGCCATATATGCCCCGCGCGCCAGCGGCACATAATGCCACAACAGGATAGTCAACGCCGCCGGAACCAGCAGTATATAGGCCCAGCGGTATCTGCGGAACTGCCACCCCCCCCTGCCGGCAGACTCGTCATCCGGGGAAAACGCTTTGAATATCTTTTTGAACACAAAGCCGAAAGCCAGCGCAATCCCTGCCAGTACCACGCATGCCAGCACCCGGCGGTTGAAACGGTCTTTGGTTGAAACATTGCCGATCATGATCTCATTGGCTTCCGCACAGGCATTATTAAGAATTTCTTTCAATTCCTCTGTTCTTTCAGAGGTTCCAGCCGGCGGCAGTTCATCCGACAATTCTCTCTGCTCGGCCTCCTGCATCGGAATCGTCATCTGGTCATACGCAAAATTGCTGTTTTTCCCGTAAGGTTCAGGTTTCCCGGTCTCGATGGCAACGTCAAATGTGCGCGCCCATCCTTTCGGAGCCAGCCGGATGATGTCATTGTAGCCAAACATTTGCAGATATTTAGGATTGACGAAACGGCCATAGCCGCCTTCGACCATAACGCGCGTCTTGATTTCCATGGCTTTTTTACTGTCCCAGTAAAGCATATATTCCCAGGCGGCGTCCCTGACCGCAGGCTGCCTGATATCCGCAAACAGCCCGAACATCCGGCTGTTGAGTTCCGCGCCGCGATGTCCGTCCGGTCCTTTCGGCACCGGCGCCATCCCGGTCGTTTCCGGGTTGATTGTGGAAAGCATCTTTTCATCAACATAGTCAAATTTCATGGCAATTTCGCCGCGCATCCATTTCGCCCCGGAGTCGCGGGCGTCTTTATAAGCATAGCCGCGCCGGAGTTTGCCGGCCTTGTCAATCCATTTTTCGGCGCTTAACCGGGTATAGAAATCCAGCGCTTTCACCGCGGCGTCAGAATTAAACATGCATGTCCAGCGGTCGGCGGCAGGATCATACTCCATGACCTCGCCGCCGGCAGACCAGAGAAAAGTACACCAGTTCCATGACTCGTGCTTGCCGCGCGACATGCCGACGCCATAAACGCCTTTTGCCGGGTCAGCTATCTTTCTGCATGTGTTGTAAAAATCATCCCAGGTCCAGTTCTCATCAGGATACGGAATGCCGCGCTCATCAAACAAGTCTTTGCGGAATACCAGCACCTTGCCCAGGGCTCCGTCAAACGGCAGCGCCCAGATATGTTTTCTGCCGTCCGGCCCCTTGCGGTCAATCACCGGCCATATCTTGCGGTTGATCCTGGAGTTGATTTCCTCTTTTGACAGGGTGCGGAAATACTCGTCCAGCGGATAGAGGAAACCATTGCGGATGTAATTATCGGATTTGCGAAAATTTATATACAGGATGTCCGGTGCCATGGCGCCGGCAATCGCCAGCAGATCGGTTTCCACGCCCTCCACCAGAATCGCGGAAAATTTATCAAGTTGAATTTCGACCTTGTCCCAGTTATAATCGCCGTATTTCTGCGGGTCGGATTTATATAAGGAACGGTATTTCCGCGCGAATATCTCAGGGAAATCTTTGACAAATGCCTTAACCGCTTCAACCTGGGCGCGCTGGGAAGTCTCGGGATTATTAGGGTCTGGCAGGTATGCGGCTTTGACATGAATGATTGTCCTGCCGTCCCGCTGCTCGATAAATCCCGCCCGCAAAGGCAGAGACCACAGCAGCATCGCCGCCAGTATCAGACAAAAAGTTTTCAGACAATGCCAGTCACTCATCTAAACTCCCGCCTTGCTTCAATAATAAATTGAATCCGCTGAAACGAGAATATAGCGTCATTATTGGCAAATTCTATAATACATTAACTCTTTATGGATGAAAAACCTGTAGATACACCATGCATATGACGAACTCAAAATTAATATGTCTCATAATATTTCACAATGGTTCAAATTTCGCTTACCGGTATATTTCGGTATGGAATAGCATTTTTAGCATAATTACTGCGATACTGGGGATTTATCTTTATATTCACTGGCGGCATCTTGGCGGGGATGAAAAATATCAGCCGCCCGCGCCATGGAGTCCGGACGGCTGCGAGAAAGCCGAACAGGTACAATCTGTCGGTCTGCAGCAGCAGTTTCTGAATATAGCGTTAATTTTATTCAGCGCGATTATGACTGTTTCTGTACTGGGAATATTATTACTGCTGTTTTGGATGTATATCAAAGAAGCCATGGGGATATTTAGCTGGTATCTCCGGGTAATATTTCCCATGGCGATTATTATGTTTGTGCTGTGGAAATTAGTTGAAAGAGGCATCCGCAAGGACATATCTCGCTGTCTCAGTGGACAAAAACTTAAAAACGGCATACCGCACCACGGCGTATTTATTGTGGTCACGGCAACATTTTTATTAATGTCAGGAGTATGGATTGCCCAGGTTATTTATACGGTCAATACTGGTATGATAGATAACGCCATCGCTTTTGGATTCTGCAATATCGTAACCAATCTTATTTTGACTTTGGCGGTTTGGATATTGTGGAGAATTGAGCGTGGATATTCAGAAAAGATATATACACAAAAACCGTTTGCCCATGGTGCTTTAGAAAACTGAATTTAGTTGTCTTAATTTTTATTTGCTTGCTCCAGCAGAATCTTTTCCCGGAGCATTAATGCCGCGCCTCTGGCGGTGGCATATTCGTCAAGCGTTGATATTTCTATGGCGAGATTGTCCGCCGCGCCCGGCATGCAGCGCAGCGGCAGTTCACGCTTGATGGTATCGGTAAGAATATTGTCCAGACCAGCCAGTTCTCCGCTCAATACAATCATAGACGGATTGAGCAGCGTAACCACGGTGGCAAGCGCGTTGCTGATTTTGCTGCTGATGTCATACGCCAGCATCCTGGCGGCTTTATCGCGTCCGGCCAGTTCGCAAAACTTTTTGATAGAGAAATTTTCCGTCTGCAGGGCGGTATCAACTCCGTTGTTGATAAGTTCCGCCACGCGGCGCTTCAGCCCTGCTTCTCCGGCGATGGCTTCCAGGCAGCCGCGGTTGCCGCATTTGCATAGCGGCCCTTCCGGCATGATTACAACATGTCCGATTTCCATCCCGCGGCTGTTGCCGCCGATGAAAAGCGTCCCGTTTTTGACAAATCCTCCGCCAATTCCGGTTCCCGTTTTTATATGGAAAAGACTTTCCGGCGGTTGCGGAAACCGGCTGTAATACTCCATGTAAGTTCCGACAATCGTTTCCGGCAGAATCAGGCTGTGGGTGAGCCCGGTCATTTCACGCAGCCATGCTCCGCTGTTAAAATTCTCCCACCCTTGAAGGTTAACCGCTTTCAGCGATATTCCCCTTTCAATGTCGACAGTTCCAGGGTCGGAAAAGCCGGCGCCGGCGACAATTTTCCAGTCAACGCCAACCTGCTTCTTTAAAGCCGTTACCACAGTTTTAATTTCGTGCAGACAGTCTTCAAGGCCTTTGCGGGAACCACCCGGAACTTCCGACGAGGCAATCACCTTGCCGTTCAAATCGGTAATCACCCCGATGGTCTTTTTGAACTGGAAGTCAATGCCCAGCAGCCATAAATAATCCATGTTGAAGGTGATTACCGGCGAAACGCGCCCGGTTTTCTTCCCCTTGCGCTCCAACTCCGAAATTATTCCGTCCCGCTTCAATTCGTCAACTACTTCAAAAACCGTTGCCGGCCGGATGCCGGTCTGCCGGACAAAGTCTGTCCTGGTCATCTGCCCGCTGCTGCAGAGACACTTTAAAATTTCATGCCGGATATTTATTTTCTTGCTCATTTATAGCTGATTCTTTCATTTTTAATGATTTTTATAATACTGTTATGTATTAAAAATACTGTAAAACATCAAAAATATCAAGTAATATATTTTAATATTATTGAAAAAATTGTTTTTAAGAGATATAATCTTAATAATTAATACATTTATTATCACTAATATATTGGATTCCATGTTATGAAAACGGTAAAGATGGGTGAAATGACGGTTAACGAGCTTCAGGAATACCTGAAGACCAATCAGACAATTATTCTGCCATACGGGGTGGTCGAACAGCACGGTTATCATCTGCCACTGGACACCGACATCCGGAATGCTGAAATCATGGGCGCAAAGCTGGCGCAAAAACTTGGCTGCATCGCAGCGCCGACACTGAATTACTGTTTCTCCGGCGGCATGCTGACCGGAACTATCAATGTAAAACCCAATACTTTCGCCAATCTGGTCGGCGAAATCATCGAATCGCTGGCTTTGCAGGGATTTAAAAATATCATAATACTACCCGGTCACGGCGGCAGTGAAAGCCTCTATCATCTGAAGGAATCACTGCGCATCCTCAAGTGGCTGAACCCCTCGCTGCGCAATACAATGATTATGATGGTGTCGCTCTGGGATTTCTCGCCGACATGGCTGAAGCTGTTCAAGGCCCGCGATTATCATGCCGCAAACGCCGAAACCTCGCTGATAAAATACTGGACCCCGGAGATCGTGCGCAAGAAAGTTGTGCTGGACAAGCCGGCCGTAGCGGAAATGCTGCGTGATGACCCGGATTCATTCCAGAAGCGCACTTCGTTTACCGGATTGAGCCATGAAATTCCTTTTACCGAACAGCGCGCCGAAGTGAAAGTTGGAGTCATGGGGTATCCGGATGAAGCTTCAGCCGCGACCGGCAAAAAGATTAACGATGAAATCCTTAAGCATGCGGTTCCGGCGTTGAAAAAAGCGATTGCTTCCGCAGCGAAAGCCAGACATGACGGAACTGCGATAGAAATAAAAAACCATGACAAGCTGAAAATATTATCGCTTTGAAATCCATGAAGATCATCGATTTAACTTTTGAACCGGGCCGGGCGCCGGGCGGATTTTTTAAGACTCAGCGCAAGGATATCTGCCTGAAATCGCCTGGAGTGGAATATACCGGAGTGATTTATGAGTTTACCGCGAGTTCCATGGCCGGAAGTTACCTTGATCTGCCCGGACATATCGCGGAGACTGGCGACGGACAGGATGCATTCAATTATCCGCTGGAGAAGCTGTACCGCCGCCGCGCAGTGGTAATCCGGCTTGACCGTGCGGACGGCTCCGGCGGAGTCACCGCGGCGGCGCTGGCGGAGGCCTGCCGGATTGAAATTCATCCGGGAGATGCGCTGATTGTCAATGCGCTCGGCAATCGTCAGTTTTATGAAATTAAGGAGCGTTCCGTATTCTTCGAGCAGGATGCGGTTGAATGGATGATTGCAAAGCAAGTGGAACTGCTGGTTTCAGACATCTATGAAAGCACGGCGCCCACCGGAGTTTTTTACCGGCTGTTTCAAGCAGGCATTTCAGCGGTGTGCTTGCCGGTGAATCTGAATAAACTGACAGTTCCGGAAATAAAATTAACCGTAATGCCGCTGCCGGTCAGAGGAGTTACACAGATTTCGTGCAGAATTGTCGCGGAATTTTAATTTAATAGTATAGGGATTTGTATTTAACCACAAAGACACAAAGGAAGGCTTGACAGATTAAACAGCCGGAAAGAGATGAAGATAGAAGTTCTTGCCTTAATTTTCTTCATGTCTTTCATGACAAAAAAAGGATTTCTCTGTGCCTTGTTAACTATCGGGTTAGTCCCGCGGCTGTGGGATGTTTCTGTGGTCATTGCATTTAAAGTCCCGGCGCAGCCGGTTAAGTTCATCTCAACAGGATAAGGATTTTTATGAGCAGGTTAATGAAATTTAGTACAATGATTGTGTTGTTTGTTGCTTTTGCAACAGTAAATGCAACAGACACAGTGATTGATTTTACTGAAGGCAAATGGGATAAATCTCAATGTCGGACGATCAAATGCTTTCCGGCAAAACCGGTCGATAAGCTTAAAGATTTTGCGTTCTCTCAAAAGCAGGACTGTATCAGTTTTGACTGTTCGGCGGATGACGTGAAAAGCGGCGACGATAACTGCCTGATAATATATGACACCGGGAAAAATGAAGCTGAATTCGAAGTCATATTCGAGTCCGGCAAAGGGCATCCGGGAATCTTTATTTCTCCTGATATCGCCGCGGACGGGATATTGCATAAGACTTATTGCATCTTCGTCGCGGACTATACGTTCGCGATCTGGCGCGCGGAAGCTGATACTGTTTTAAGAACCACCCAATATACGCATCTGGCACGGGTATCAAGATGGTTCCCGATGTTCCAGAAACATAAAATCATCTGCCGTTACAATAAAAAAGGATTCGCCGTAAAAGTTGACGATTCAGATACGATTGTGATTTATCCTGAAAATTTCAAAGTTAATCCAAAAATCGGAATCTGGGGATGTCATGGCTTGAGCAATTATTACTCAATGACGGTTAAAGAAAAAGGTTCTTTACTTTTCAGCGCGGCTGCGCCGAAATAAAAATATATCTAAATCAAAACAAGGAGTTTTAAAATGGCTGTTGCAAAAAAAATTGACAAGAAACACATTACCGGCGGCGAAACCGATGGCGGAATTACCAGTTCCTATGCCACCAAGGACGGCGTGAAATTAAAAGTGCCGTACTCTTTCATGGGAACGATCTACGGCAAAGAAGAGGAAGATGCCGTCCTTGCCGCAATGAAACAGGACACCCTGACCATGGGACCCAAAACGGCTGAATTCCAGAAGAAATTTGCCGCAATGTGCGGTGTTAAACATGCGTTCGCGGTTTCCAACTGCACTACCGGCATGCATGTATGCACCCAGGTATTCGACATCAAAAAAGGCGATGAAGTAATCGTTACGCCGAATACTTTTATCGCGACTTCACTCGTCATTCTGAAGGAAGGCGCGATTCCGGTCTATGCCGATATTGATCCGAAGACTTTCAATATCGATCCGAACGACGTCGCCAGAAAAGTGACCGGCAAAACCAAAGCAATTTATGTGGTCCATTATGCCGGGCTGATGGTGGACATGGACCCGATCATGGCAATCGCGAAAAAGCACAATTTGCTGGTGCTGGAAGACTGCGCCCATGCACCCTATGCGGAATATAAGGGCAGAAAAGCCGGTTCCATCGGCGATGTCGGGGTATTTTCCTTCCATTCGCTGAAAAACATTACCACTTGCGGCGAAGGCGGCATGATCACCACGAATAATGACAAATTCGCCAAGGGGATTGAAACCCTCCGCTGCATGAATCTTACTCATGACCGGGATGCCGGTGTGAATGAATGGAAGTTCGGCAAAATTACTTGCAAAAAAACTTCGCCGCTGGAATACTGGCTGCCGTCGCACTTTGATGTCAATGACTGGAACGGTCATTGGGGTAACAATTACCGCATGAACGAAATCCAGGCGGCAGTCGGCTGTGTACAAGTTGACAAAATCGACATGCTGACCGAAAAGAGACGTGAGATTGGACACAAAATAACTGCTGGAATACAAGGGATCAAGGGAATCACTCCGGTTTACGAACCCAAAGACTGCAAACATGTATTCCATCTTTACACGGTCTGCGTGGAAGAGCAGGAACTGGGCGCGACCAGGGATGAATTCATGAAAGTGCTGTACGAGGAAGAAGGCATCCAGACAATTCTGCACTATCAGCCGACTTATCATTTTACCGGCCTGCAAAAGATGGGCTATGATCCGGATCAATGCCCGAATGCCAACGCATTCTTCTATAAACGCGAAACCAATCTGCCGATGCACCCCCGGCTGACTGACGCCGATGTTGAAAATATGATCAGCGGCATCAGAAACGCCGCCGAAAAAGTCAGAAGGAAATAATAATACAATCCTTGATAACGCCGGATTTAACCCTGCAAGTAAAGGACAGCGAAATGAATAAAACAGAAATCAAACAAGGTCTTCAGGCATTAGGTCTTAAAAAAGGAGACATTGTTCTTCTGCACAGTTCTCTTTCCAGCATTGGAGAAGTTAAAGGCGGCGCGGCAGCGGTTGTCGAGGCGTTTCTGGAAACTCTGGGTAAAACCGGCACGCTGGCCGTACCGGTTTTCGGCAGCCTCGGAGTCATTACGGATATCGTCAAAGGGCGACCGGATGCAGTTATCAGCGATTGCCCCAAAGGCACTGTTGCCGCCATCGGGGCCGACGCCCGCAAAATATGCATTGACCACTGGCGGGCCGATACAGTCCATGGCGAAGGCTCGCCTTACTTGAAAATTGCCGGCCTCGGCGGTTACATCTGTCTGCTGGGCGTAGACCAGGACCGGAACACCACCATGCATTCCGTGGAGGCGCTGCTGCAACTGCCCTATCTTAATTCAACATCCGGAACTGTTTTAACCCCGCAAGGCGCTGTCCGGAAGACCTGGAAGTATTATCCCGGTCCGCACCGTGATTTTATCGGACTGGATAAACTTCTTCGCGCCAGCGGCCAAATGAAAATGGGAAAGATCGGCAACGCTGCAACCAGATTAATCAAATCGCAGGACTTGATTGAAATTCTTACCGAAGCCGGCCGCCGCGATCCGGCTTTTTGCCTCTGCGACAATCCGGAATGCGCCGATTGCGTTACCCAGCGGAGCGCAATACTACGCGACGCCATGAGCAAAGAAGAGTTCAAACTATCTGCATCTTCGGTCTTGTCCGGGAAATATATCCAGGAAATCATCGATAACCTGCATTGCGCCGGTATTGGTTATGTTGAACTCGACTTCATCCAGGGCCGGCCGGCACATCTTATGCCTGCTGAAAAACTTCAACTTGCAGTCAGAGAATTTGCCGTGAACAATATCTCCGTTTCCGGGCTGCGGCTGCCCGGCATTCCGGCGGACATAAAAAAAGCACTGCAACTTGCCGAAGCTTGCGGAATTAACCGGCTGGTACTGCCGATATGCTCCGGGGCCGGCAACCTGACTGCACAGGCCGCGGAAGTGAATATTGCGCTCTCTTTCTGCAACCTCGGAATTACAGGTGATTATGCCGTTGTGCTCATGAAAGATTTAGCGGAACGAAAAATACGCGCCGGATTCACGTTCTCCCCTGCCGAATTCGCCCGCTGCGGTGAAATGCCCTTTCTTAATACTTACCGCTCCGGCAAATTCCGTAAATACATGGATCAGCTGGATATTGAAGACGGGACCTTTACCGGAATGCCGTCTGCTCTGGCCGGAGGAAATGGCGAAATCAAAGAGCTGGTTTCCATTCTGCGCTGTTCCGGCTTCAGCGGATTCATGACACTTGCTGCCGGCAATTGTCTCCGTGGCAATATCACAGCAGTCGCGGCAGAATTCCGGAAACTGCTGAATGAAATATGATGCTGCTGAATTCACCTGATACTGATTTTATCCGGTTTGGGCGGGAATTTGACTGATCTATATAAGCAAAAAAATGGTGGAGCTGAGGGGATTCGAACCCCTGGCCTGTACGTTGCGAACGTACCGCTCTAGCCAACTGAGCTACAGCCCCGGAAAAAACTCAAAATAACTCTGCTAGATTGTCAAGTCTATACAAATACTTATTTTCGATAAAAAATCAAGAGTAATTTTGAAAAATCATCGCCGGAAAATTAGATTAAGGACTATTGATTCTGCTAATTTGTGAAAACTTCGTTAAAGTTTTCCTTGAAATAGCACAGTAATCAAATCGGCAATGTCTGAATACAGGGGAAATTGATGCCCGATAAAATAAATAAATCAGAGAATCTTTCAGATTTCGAAGATATGGGAAAGCCCGAAGAAACTTCAGAGCTTTTTGACCCGGCAGCTTCCGAGTCCAGGGATTCAGAAGAAGTTTCCAGTGAGACTTCCGATTCATTGCGGATTTATCTCCGGCAGATTGGCAATATACCGCTGCTGCCTACGGATAAACAATTGGAGGTCTCTGAAAAGATTGAAGGCGCTATCACTAAATACCGCGAAAAATTATACTTGCTGGGATTCGTGCTTACCGAACATTCCAGAATCATCACCGACTTCGATTCAGATAATATCGAAGACCATTTTCTGGCGTCAGCGCTTAAAAGGAATGACTCGAAGCATTATAAGAGTTTCCTGACTTCGGCATCGGGATGGAATAAGGAGATACTGGATCACTTCGTCAAGCTGAAGCACGCGTTCGACAAAAAATCCGCCAAAGTCGCAGAGCTGCGCGAAAAATCGGTTGAACTGCTGATGCGTTATCCGGTTGTTTACGATTATCTGGCAGAATGGAATCAGGTGGTGATGGAATACATCAAGCTGGCCGGCCCGGCAATAGCAGATCCATCCAGAGCGCTGGAAACCGACATCCCGCAGGACAAGCGGAAATTCCTGGAAGAAAAATTTCTGATGACTCTGCCTGAGTTTTTTGTTCTCCTGAAAGATATGGATAAAGCCAGAAATGATATCGAAAAGGCCCGGCAGATCATGCTTGAAGGTAATTTGCGGCTGGCGATCAGCATCGCCCAGCGCTACCGCAACAAAGGGCTGCCGTTCAACGACCTGATTCAGGAAGGCAATCTCGGTTTAATGCGCGCCCTGGATAAATTTGATTTCCGGCTGGGACACAAGTTCAGCACCTATGCCACCTGGTGGATAAAGCAGACGATCAGCCGCGCCATCGGCGAACAGTCAAGAGTCATCCGGATACCGGTGCATATGATCAACACCATCAGCACGATGAATAATGCCGAGCAGCGGTTCATCCAGGAGCACGGCCGTGAACCATCGGTTGACGAACTGGCTTCGCTGCTGGAAATCCCGACCTCCCGCATCAGCGCCATTCAAAAAATGGCCAGGCAGCCGATTTCACTTCAGGCGCCGATCGGCGACTCGGAAACCGGCTCCGTGCTGGAGGACATCCTGTCGGACATTGACTCCGACGATCCGGTTCAGTTGATCGCCAGGAAGGTCGTGCGGGAAAAACTGCATGAAGTGCTCGGCACCCTGCCTGAACGCGAACAGCAGATCATCATCATGCGTTTCGGGTTGATGGGTTATCAGCCGCTGACGCTCATTGAAGTCAGCAAACATTTTGATCTCACTCGGGAAAGAATCCGTCAGTTGGAAATAAAAATTCTGGAAAAGCTGCGTTCTCCGTGCAGGCTTAAATATTTTGACGGCTATTTCCATACGAAGTAAGTGAATGGTGAATAGCGAATGGGAAATGGGAAATGGGGAAAAGATAAGAGGCATAAAACAAGAAGATTTAAAATGTTTTCTCTGTCTTGTGGTTAATTTTTTAAAGAGAAACAAAAAATAAGTGAGGAGCAACCGGCGATGAACAGCAAACTCGACTTTATTTTCAATCGTAGAAGTGTCCGCAAGTTTACCGCTAAAGCAGTTTCAGATGAGAATATAACGGAACTGCTTGAAGCCGCCATGGCGGCGCCGTCCGCCTGCGCCAAAGACCCGTGGCGTTTTATCGTCATAAGAAACCAGGAGAATCTGCGGAATGTCGCGGAACTGCTGCCGAACGGGAAATTTCTGGCGGACGCGCCTGTTGGAATTATTGTCTGCGGCGACATCGGCGCCGCACATGCAGGCAGCGAATCATACATGCTGCAGGATTGCAGCGCGGCGATTGAAAATTTGCTGCTGGCCGCCCGCGCCCTTGGAATGGGAGCCTGCTGGCTGGGAGTGCATCCCAGAACAGAGCGGATCGCCGGAATTGCTAATTTCTTCGGACTGCCGGATAACATCGTTCCGATTTCGGCAATTGCGGTCGGACACCCGGAGAAGATGCCGGAAAAACACACCCGTTTTATGGCTAACAATGTTCATTGGGAAAAATGGTAGATACTAAATTGAAAATTGAAAGCGGAATTAATTAATTTAAATAACTGGAATTACGAGGCGACTGCATGGTAAAACTTGAGATTCAGGGAATCAGCAAATCTTATACCCCCGGGCAACCGGTGCTGAAACCGATTGACCTGACAATCACTCCAGGCGAATTTTTCTTCCTGCTGGGTCCAAGCGGCTGCGGCAAATCCACGCTGCTGCGCATCATTGCCGGATTCATCAAACCGGACACCGGCTCAATCCTGTTCGATTCGCATAACGTGACCACGCTGCCGCCGGAAAAACGCGACGCCGCCATGGTCTTCCAGAATTACGCATTGTGGCCGCACATGACAGTGTTTGAAAATGTGGCGTTCGGACTTGAAACCAGAAACATCCGCGGCGAGATAAAGAGAAACCGGGTCATGACCGCGCTGGAAATGGTCAAGCTGGCAGACCTCGCCGAACGCAAACCGGCTTCACTGTCCGGCGGACAGCAGCAGCGCGTGGCGCTGGCAAGGGCAATTGCCGTCAAACCGAAAATGCTGCTGCTCGATGAACCGCTCTCCAACCTCGACGCCAAACTCCGCGATTCGATGCGTTTTGAACTGTGGCGCATATGCAAAGACAGCGGGTTGACCGCAGTTTATGTTACCCATGACCGGAAAGAGGCTTTGAGTATGGCCGACCGGATCGCCGTGATTCACAACGGAGAAATCGAACAGATGGGCCTGCCGGAAGACCTTTATCGTACCCCGAACAGCCGTTTTTCCGCTGAATTCCTAGGCAATGCCAACTTTTTTACCGCCACCGTGAAAACTATGGAAAAAGATTTTTGTTTCATCGAAACGCCTTTCGCCGTGCTGAAGGCGGCAATACCAGCAATGCCGGTACAGCCGGGATTGAAATGCACCGCCATGATCCGTCCGGAATTCCTCAGTTTCAGCGCCGTTTCAGCCGGGGAGAATATCTTTGAAGCCGAACTGCATACCGGAGCGTTTTTAGGTGAAGTCAGTCTGTGGAATGTCATTGCGAACGATCTGTTTCTGACGCTCTGCGAACTGCGGCCGGCAAGCCGCAAAAAAGGCAGTTCCGTCAAAATCGCGGTGGCTCCGGAAAACATCGTCCTGCTGCCGGAGGCATGATTTATGTATCGTCAACTGCTCATGGCATTTCTTCCGCTGGCGGCGCTTATCGCCATTCCGCTGCTGCTCCAGCCGAAAGCGGCGGACAGGGCTCAGGCCGTCAAGGACGGCGCCGACAAAGTGGTGATCATCACGCCGCATTCCGAATCCCTGCGATATGAATTCAGCCGGGCATTCCGTAAATACTACAATGAAAAGTACGGCAGAGAAGTCAGTGTAGAATGGCGGACGCCGGGCGGAA
This sequence comes from Lentisphaerota bacterium, assembly GCA_037144075.1. Lineage (GTDB taxonomy): Bacteria > Verrucomicrobiota > Lentisphaeria > Victivallales > Victivallaceae > CAIPAT01. The sequence goes on from JBAWXM010000008.1 coordinate 17,183, forward strand.
CTTCGGATATTGTAAAATATATTGATGACCGCTACGAAGCATCTTTCCGCGCCGTCTGGCAGGACAACCCGGCAAACGGCCAGTGGACTGCGCTGGCGGCGGCTAACTTCGACAACCCGAAAGCGGTCGCAGGCAGCGGCATGCCGGAGGAAGCGCTTCAGGCCCGCAAAAAATTCCTTGACTCCAATGCCGGCATCGGGATTGACCTGTTCTTCGGCGGCGGCCAGTACGATCATCAGCGGCAGGCAGCCAAAGGTTACTCTATTGACGCCGGCATCCAGCAGAAACATCCCGAATGGTTCGATGATAAAGTCATTCCATACCGTTTCAGCGGTGAAATTTTCTACGACAAGCAGGGCAAATACTACGGTGTCTGCCTGGCCGCATTCGGCATCTGCTGGAATAACCAGCGCCTGGCGGAGATGACGGACAAGACGCCGCCGCTCAGATGGGCCGATCTGGGCGAACCGCGTTTTTTCGAGAAGATCGCCGTTGCCGACCCGACTAAATCCGGTTCCGTCAATAAATGCTTCGAGATGCTGATTCAGCAGCAGATGAGCGAAGCATCCGGCCAAGACCCGAAAGGCGGCCTTTCAACCGGCTGGGCGAACGGCTTAAACCTGATCAAGCGGATTGCCGCCAACACCCGTTACGTTACCGATTCCGCCAGCAAAGTGCCGCACGATGTCGCAGGCGGAAACGCCGCCGCCGGCATCTGCATCGATTTCTACGGCAGAAGCGAGGCGGAATGGGCCGCCGTGCAAAGCGGCGGAGCGGAACGGATGACCTTTATGACGCCGGAAAACGGCACATCGGTATCCGCCGACCCTATCCAGTTGCTGCGGGGAGCGCCGAACCGTAAAGCAGCCACGGATTTTATTGAATTCGCATTGTCTATCGACGGGCAGAAAGTGTGGGATTTCCGCAAGGATACTCCCGGTGGACCGGAAAAATACGTTCTGCGCCGGATGCCGATCCGGAAAGATATTTATCAGCCGGAATTTACCAGATACATGGCCGACGCCAATGCCGATCCGTACCAGACCTGCAAAGGGTTTGAATACCGGCCGGCCTGGACCGGCCCCTATTTCGGCTTGATCCGGATTCTCATCAAATGTGTAGCGCTGGACCCGATGCCGGAATTGCAGGAGGCCTGGCGGTCTATCATCCGCGCGGGCGGACCGCAGTCGGTGCCGGAAGCGATGAAGGCTTTCAACGAACTGCCGTTTGACTATGCGGAGATCGCCAAAGCCAAAGATGATTTAAACCCGGATAAACCAGGCAACTCCGTCCGCAGCGTCCTCCAGACGCAGCGCCGCTGGAGCGAATTATGCCGGAACAAATACATTGAAGCGGCGAAACTGGCGAGGGCAGGCAAATGAAACCATTCAGAATACTGACAATTTTTGTGCTGACCGTTTTCTTCGTCATCTTTATGGCGCTGCCGCTTTACACCGTGGTCAGTCAGGGGCTCAATCCGGCAATCATCATGGAAGCATTGCTGTCGCCGGTTTATCAGACCGGTCTGCTCAACGCGTTTAAAATCTCCATTGTTACTACATTGCTGGTCTTCCTGATTTCGCTGCCGCTGGCGATGCTCTACGACCGTTTTGAGTTCCCCGGCAAAACTATGGTTAATATGCTGATGATGCTGCCGATGATTCTGCCGCCGTTCGTCGGGGCGCTTGGATTCCAGCAGATATTCGGGCATTACGGCGTACTGAACAGCATCCTCAAATGCTTTGCGCTTGCGCCGGTCGACTGGCTGGGCGGCGAAGGCCGGTTCTATGCTGTCTGCCTGATCGAGGCGCTGCATCTGTATCCTATTCTATACCTGAATCTGGTTACCGCGCTGGCGAATGTCGATCCGTCGCTGGACGAAGCCGCCAGAAACCTTGGCGCGGGACGGCTCCGCAGGTTCTTAAAAATAACGCTGCCGCTGATCCGTCCGGGAATTTTCGCCGGCGGCAGCATCGTGCTGATCTGGAGTTTTACCGAACTCGGCACCCCGCTGATGCTCGGGTTCAATGCCGTGACAACAGTACAGATTTTCAACGGCATCACCGAATTGGAAACCAATCCCCTGCCCTATGCGCTGGTGGTTATCATGCTGCTGCTTTCCGCAGGATTGTACAGTTTCAGCCGGCTGGCGCTGGGCAGCAACGGCAGCGCCCAGATGATGAAAGGCTCCGTCGGCACCGTCACCAGAACACTAAAATGTTACCAGGCATGGCTATGTTCCGCCGTCTTCGCGCTGATTACTTTCTGCGCGGTGCTGCCGCATCTGGCGCTGACGTTCGGGGCGTTCGGACTCGACTGGTACGGTTCAATTCTGCCGAAATCCTACACGATGATGCACTTCGAAGGCGCGCTGTCGCATGAAATTGTTATTCCGTCCATTATCAACAGCCTGAAATATTCATCGCTGGCGATGCTGGTCTGCATCATGATCGGACTGCCCGCCGCGCTGCTGATTGTGCGCTGGCGGCCGAAAGGCTGGCAGTTGTTTGACGTCATGATCATGATGCCGCTGGCTGTTCCCGGGATTATCCTGGCGTTCGGCTACCTGAGCATGTGCGCCAGGAATCCGTGGCTGAACCAGATTTTCGACCCCGTCGCCAATCCCACGCTGCTGCTGGCAGCGGCCTACGCCATGCGCCGGCTGCCGTATGTCGTCCGGGCTGTCGCCTCCGGGCTTGAACAGACTCCGGAAACGCTGGAGGAAGCGGCGCGGAATCTGGGCGCCGGCTCGTGGATGACGCTGCGCCGGATAATCGTACCGCTGATCGGGGCCAATCTGGTCGTCGGCGCATTGTTCGCGTTCAGCTTTTCGATGCTGGAAGTCTCCGACTCCCTGATTCTGGCGCAGAAGAGCGCGTTCTATCCGATCACCAAAGCCATTTTCGAACTGTCGCAGATTCTCGGCGAAGGCTCATATATCGCCTGCGCCTTCGGTCTCTGGGCAATGGCATTCCTGGCCTGCACCCTGTTTACAGCGACGATTCTGCTCGGCAGAAAACTCGGCTCGCTATTCAAGTTCTGACCGCCGCTATCCGGGTTCATAATCCTGTCCGGGGCGCTGACTTTCGTTCAGTATACGGCAAATATAGCTGCTGCCGGCTCGGCTTAAGTCCGCTCCAGACGTTTCCGGAAAAAGCGGGGGGAAACACCATTATGATGCTGAAATACCCGGGAAAAATAAAGCGGATCAGAATAACCGGCAGCAGCCGCTACCGCGGCAATACTCATACCGGTACAGCTTAACAGCTCTCGCGCTTTTTCCAGCCGCAGCAGCTCCAGATACCGCATCGGCGGCACTCCCATAGCCTCTTTGAACCAGTGGGCGAAGCGTGACGGCGACATATAGCAGTACGCCGCTAAATCAGCTATTTTCAACGGATGGCGAATGTTATTAACCATAAACGCACGACACCGGTCAACACGATCATCATGTTGTAAACTTGAGAGCGTATTGAGCGTATCAGCCCAGAGCAGCAGTTCCTCCATGGCATTAGCGCAGAAATCCAGATAGTGATTGCCGCGGACATTGTAAAACTTCAGCATTTTGCAGAAAATCGACTCCAGTCTGGCGGTGAAATCTTCATCGTCACTGTAAAGTTTTCTTACCCCGAGTGCGGCTTCCGGCCACTGCAGCAGACGCAACCATTCCGGACGCGGATCAAAATAACACCACAGATGTATCCAGTCGTCGCCGTCGACCGCACTATAGTCATGAATAACTCCAGGAGGGAACAGCAGCAGATGTCCGCGGTTAACTTTAAATTCGTAATGTCCGCGGTTAATCCTGGCATGACCGCTTATGCTCAGATTAATGATCCACCGGTCGACGCCATAAGGTCTCAGCAACGGGTAGCGGTGATTGATGGAAAAGACTGTCCTGCCAACAACAAAAGAGCTGTCAAACAATTTCAGCGCTATGCATTTATTAGCATTATTATCCATGTTTTCAGCAAAATCTTAACTTGTTGAAATATAATTATATGACATAATAATATATATCATTTAAATTAAAACCGCAATGGAAAGCAATTATGAATAACCCTCTTTTTTCGAATTACCGTCCGATTTCTCATCGCCGTCCGGCACCGTTTAAGAATTTTTATTTTGGCGCCGCCTATTATCCCGAACATTGGGACAGTTCGCTCCGGGATAAAGATGCGGAAAGGATGGCGTCAGCCGGATTCAACGTGGTACGCATGGGCGAATTTGCCTGGCATATGATGGAACCAAGCGAAGGAGAATTTGATTTTGTTTTCTTCGATGAAGCGATCGCACGACTAGCGCGGCATGGCATTATGACGATCATGTGTACCCCGACAGCCGCCGCTCCGCGCTGGCTTACGCAGCATTATCCCGACACGCTGCGCGTCGATAGCGAAAGCCGGCCGCTGCAGCATGGTTCACGCCAGCAATGCTGCAGCAGCAACCTCCGGTACCGTGAATTTTCCCGGCGAATTTCCAGTGCGATGAAGACTCATTTTCAGGATAATCCGCACGTGATCGGCTGGCAGACGGATAACGAAATCAATTGCCATTTCAGCGAATGCCACTGTCTATCCTGCCAGGAGGAATTCCGCCATTTTCTGCAACAAAAATATGTCAGCATTGACCAGTTGAATAAAGCATGGGGAACGGTTTTCTGGGCGCTTCATTTCGACGATTTCGGGCAGATCGAGACGCCGCGCCCCAACCGGCCAACCTATTGCAATCCGTCACAGCAGCTCGACTATTCCCGTTTTCTCAGCCATAGTGCAACCATGTTCCAGCGTGATCAGGTGGAGATTCTGCGTGAAGCCGGCCGCGACTGGTTTATTTTTCATAACGGCTGTATGCGGAATATTGATTATCGCGGCGATTTCAGCCGTGACCTCGATATCCTGGGCTACGATTCTTACCCGATGTTCATTCATTCTGCCGTTTCCAGGCGTTTCTCCCATGCGTACAATCTCGACTCAATCCGCAGTCTGACCGGCAATTTCATTATCCCTGAACACCAGTCCGGCCCCGGCGGTCAGGCGCCGTATCTGCTCGGCACGCCGGAACCGGGAGAAATGCGCAAGCTTTCCTACGTCTCCATTGCCCGCGGCGGGGACAGTCTGCTCTATTTCCGGTGGCGCACCTGCCGGTTCGGAGCGGAAGAATACTGGTGCGGAATCCTCGATCACGACGATGTGCCGCGACGGCGTTATCAGGAAACTTGCCAGATCGGCGCGGAACTGCGACTGCTTGGACCGGAACTGCCCGGCACTGTTGTGAAGATTGATTGCGCAGTGGCGGTCAGAGATTACGATACATCCACGGCACATAAAATTTATCCGCTTGGTCTGCCGTCGCCTGATCAGATTGCTGAGTGCGTGCATAAATGGTTGTATGGCAATGGTTTTGAAGTTGGATGTGTGCATCCTGAAGATGATCTCAGCGGCATTAAACTGTATGTAATTCCGCACTGGGAAATCATCCGTCCGGAATGGATGTCGCTGCTGGAGAATTATGTCCGGAATGGCGGCGTATTAGTGATCGGCGCCCGCAGCGGCACCCGGACAGTGGACAATCAGATTACCGCGGCGTCATTCCCCGGCGTACTGTATGATCTGGTCGGCGCGACAGTGGAAGAATACGGCAAACAAAATCCGGAAGCTGAGCGTGTACTTTATTTGAAGACTGCAAAATCAAGAATTCTCAGCGAACATTGGTATGAAGTACTCAGGTTGCACCAGGCGGAAGATTATGCCGTGTGGGACAACCGTTTTCAAGCCGGACTCCCGGCGATTTCAATACGATCTACTGGCAGAGGAAAAGTAATCTATGTCGGAACCTATCTGTCTGAACCGGTCTGCGCCGGGCTGCTGCCGGAACTGGTGGAACTTGCCGGATTGCAGAAGCCATGGCCGCAGCTGCCGCCGGAGATTGAGGCAGTACGGCGGGTGGCTGCAGACAGAGAGCTGATATTTCTGATCAACCATTGTGACGGAGAGATTACGGCGGGATCGCTGCCTGAAGGAGACTTGCTGGTCGGGCTGCCCGGGTTAAAATTTGAACCATACGGAGTTAAGGTGATCCGGCGGCAATGCTGACTGGATATCATCATGGTGCCGGATTCAGCATACGCCGCTATCCGGCGCGTTATTCAAATTACAATTTGCATGGTTGACATATCCGGCTGTATCATAATAGCATTGCACATCCATAGCAGTAAGCTAAATATATAATCAGCATTCTTTCCGATATTTATTTATTTCTCAAAAAAAATAAGCTTTTTTAAGTAACAATGTTGCTTTTTTTAAATTCGGGAGTTATAATCAATACCATCAAGCATAGCAGCTACATAGCAGCTATAATTATAAAATATAGCGGAAATAAAGATAATGGATAAAAAGATAAAAGCGCCAAATGCAGAGTTGCTTTATCTGAAAATAGCTTCGGACGTAAAGAAAGCTATTGAGACCGGGGAGCTAACCCCTGGCGATACAGTAACCTCGGAGCGGAAACTTGCTCAGAACTACAGCGTCAGTTATGACACAGTCAGAAAAGCCATTCAGTCTCTGGTTGACGAAAAATTGCTGGAGAAAGTTCAAGGCAAAGGGGTTTTCGTCAAAGATAAAGTTAAAATGAATAATAAGAAAATAGGCGTGCTGATCGATACACTTAATCTTTCGTACTATGCAGACATGGTGGAGGTAATGGAAAAACTGATTACCGGCCAAAATTACGAATTCTTTCTAATTTGCATGACTGATGCGGATGGAAAAGCTGATCAGGGTAAAATGATTCGTTTTCTAGAACACACTACGCTCGACGGCTTGCTGGTCGCCGAAGAATTAAAGCGGGAATACTATGAGCGGATCAAAGCAATCTGTCCTGGCATGTGCATGATTTTCCTGGACGGCGCGGTTGCCGGGGCGGAAGTGGATTATATAAAATTTGACGATGAATCCGGCGCATTTGCCGCCACCGAACATCTGATCCGGCAGGGGCGGAAGAAAATTCTATTTATAGACAGCGATCGTAATTTCATCAACGCCGACCTGCGCGAACGCGGTTATCTGGCGGCGATGCAGAGATACGGCATGGAACCGTGGGTCAAATATGCTGGATTCCATTATGACAACGGGCATGAAGCCATGCAGGAAGTTATGGCAGAAGGCAGAATGCCGGATGCGATTTTCTGTGTGACCGACGTAGTGGCAATGGGCGCGATGCAGGTACTGGCCGACAATAAAATCACCGTCCCGGACCAGGTGGCGGTCGTCGGGTTCAGTAATCTGCGTGAAGCTCATTTTACCCGTCCGCGAATTTCCTCCGTCAAGGTGGACGTGAAGGAAATATCCCGTCTGGCGGTTACCGAGATGATTGATAAGATTGAAGGCAGAAGCAAGAGTGCGTGGCAGGTAATATTTCCCACTCATCTGCTTGTCAGAGAATCCAGCATTACCAAGTCAGCTAATATAAATAAAGCAACTAAACAAATGGAAGGAATCCTGGTATGAAAACGTTAAATGAATGGAAAAAGTCGAAGATTTTTACGCTCATTGAGCTCCTGGTGGTGATCGCCATCATCGCAATTCTTGCGTCAATGCTGCTGCCGGCGCTGAGCAAAGCAAGGGAAAAGGCCAAAATGACACAATGTAAAAATAACATGAAGCAGCAGGGGACTGCTCTGAATATGTATGAAATTGATTACGGGGTATTGCCGTGTGTTTATGACGGAGCTCTGGGCGATTCACGGCCGGGGATTATTGCCTACTATTGGACCGCAAAACTTGCCAAGGCAAAAGCGATTCCGATCAGCTCTACCACATATTATGGAGCTTGGGGAGTCAATTGCAAGATTCTAAATTGCCCTTCATGGGATGTTTCCGGTATTCCGGAATACGGGATGAATTTGCAATTGCCGAATCAGATGGGCGTGCCGGATAATGCAAACCATCTCAATTGGGCTAACACATACGTGAAAAAAGACAGAATCCGCAAGCCGTCAGCAAGAATGCTGGTTGGCGAAAGCTCATGGTTTACGATTGGCGGGATGTCGACTAAGCAAAATGACCCTAACGGTGGAATATGGTTTCCACACGGGACTGCGATGGAATGGCAGGGCGGAACCACTAATATTACTCCGCGTCCTGCTGCAAGCATGAACGTTCTGTACCTGGACTCTCACGTCGCGGATATAAATTACTCATCGATGATGCAATGGGAAAACTCTCATTTAATTTATCAAGTCATGTTTGGCATGTTTTAATTGTCATGTAAAAAATCCTGTAAATATTTTAGTGCGGTAGAAAGACTTGTCATTGTATAGGTGCCGGATTTGATTTGAATGAAAATTCTATCAATGCGGCAATGGTTTTGAAATCCAATCCATAATAAATTATTTTCCGGCGCTTAAACCACCGGAAAATTTTTCTAAATAATGTTTTATTGAATTCAGGAAGCTTAATAATGTCAAAATGGTTTGAAGAGAAGTTATGCAGAATCCATATCGACTCCCACGTCCCCGCGGTGTCGCGGGAACTGGGCAATAATTTTAACGCCGAAGCCACTGCGGATAAATTCGTTGCGGCGAAATTCGAGATGGCGCAGATATTTGCCAAATGCCACTTCGGCAACAGTTATTACTTCACGGATATCGGCGTCCGGCATCCGGCATTGCGGGTGGACATGTTCCGGGAGATGAGCGAAGCGCTGGTTGCGCGCGGCGTCACCGCTATCGCCTACTACAGCCTGATTCCTGACGCGGCGCAGGCCAGGCTTCATCCGGACTGGGCGGTGTGCTATGACAAAAAACATGATCTGGGGTTTGACCATGTTACAAACTGCACCAGCATGTGCCTGCAAAGTCCTTATGTTGATACCATTGTCCTGCCGCAAGTCAGGGAAATTGCGGAAAACTATCCAGTCTCCGGCATCTTTTTCGACTTCGGGCGCTCGTTCTCTTACTGCGGCTGCCAGTGGTGCCAGCGGGCATTCAAAGCTGAAACCGGCCTGACCATGCCAGACAATGACGAGCATGACCCGGACTGGGGCGATTATGTTCTCTGGAAACGCGGCGAACAAGGACGATTCGAGCATAAAATGGATGCGCTGCGCAAAACCTTTAACAAAGATTTCTCTTTTGTCGTAAACTATTCCTATACAGTCCGCAATCCGGAACCCGGACCGAAACTGACCGATTTCATCACCATGGATGTTGTTGAAAAAAACGAACCGTGCGGGCTGAATGTCAGTTTCAACGCGAAGTATCTGGCGACCGTCAACAAAAGTTATGAAATTATGACCACCCGGATGATCAACTGGTGGGCATCCTGGGGCTTGAAACCATATAATACGCTGCTATATCAGAATGCCATCATCCAGACTCACGGCGGCAAATCAATTCTGGCCGACCGCTGGGATCTGGACTGGGACTCCGATGATATTATCATGCAATACTTCGCCGATATGAACAGCTTTATCACCGGCGTCTCGCGATACCTGAGCGGGGCGGTTCCTGTGGCAAAAGCCGCGATCCTGAATTGCCGGGAGTCGCATCGCAACGCCAGTAAATCGCCGTCCAACGATATTATCAAACAGCTGGCCGGGATGGAAGCGGCGCATAAGATACTGGTGCAGAATCATATTCCGTGCCTGATCATCGACGAGGAAAATCTGGAGCGTTACATTGACCGGCTTGAACTTTTGATCGTTCCGGAACAAAACATTCGCGACCCGGTATTGCAAAAGCAACTGACCGGATTTGTCAAAAAAGGCGGTCTCCTGATCGGATCGCTGGAGACCGGATCAGGCAGCAGCATGGAAGAATTGTTCGGAGTCGAATGCCTTCAGGAATTCATGCGCGGCTTCATCAGCATTCCTCCGGAGTTTATGCACGGCAAATATCCGTTCCCGGAAATTCCGTTCGACGCCAGGTTCATGGAGTTCAAGCGCAAGGACGCCAGAGAAATTGCCCAGGCCTATCACTCCATCTATGCCATTGACAGCGGTTTCGGCTTCGGCCCGATCGACCGGACCAGAGCGCTGCCGGGAGTCTCGGTGCGGCAGCACGGCTCCGGCCATGCAATTTACTGCGGCGCGGAAATATTCGGCAATTACCGCAAAACCAATAATCCGCAAATTAAACATTTTATTAAATCGCTGATTATGGCTTATAAACCGGAACTGATTATCAGCCATGATGCTCCGGACAGCGTCGAGTTCGCGCTCTCTGAATCGGCAGACGCAACCTTCCTGCACTGCTTCAACTATGTGCCGGAAAAAGAGCTGGCGTTTGATTGCAGTTATATCGATACTTCCGCCAGAATCAGTGAATTCAAGGTGGAACTACCGTGCCTGGCAAAGATTAAAAGGATTAAAGTTTTCCCGGAAGACGCGGAAAAGCCAGCGTTCGAACAGAAAGACGGCAAAGTCATCCTGACAATAAAGGGCCTGGAAGTTTTTCGCTCAATAGCATTGTATCAATAATAATAGACAATTATCTTTAAATCTGCCAAATGTTAAGGAGAAAATATGCGGAGAAAATTATTAAGCGCAGTAACATTATTACTTTCCGTGACCGGAGTGTTTGCATTCGAGCAGCTTAACGAGACCGACACGCCGAATTACGGGATCCCGGCGGTGAGCATGAACGAAAGCCGCTGGAAAAGCAAAATGATTATTTGTCCGGACAGGCTCACCGCCAAAGAACGCATTTGGTCCGGTGAAGACTTTTTCACTGGCGAGTATGGCAGCCCCTGCATTTTTACTGAAGACTGGCTGAAAAAATACGGCTACGCCACCGGCGGCGATTACAAAATAGAAAACGCCGAACTGGTTTTCACCAGCGGCCCCCGGGGATTCGCGTTTGGCTTCGGGCAGGAACCTGGCAAGGACAATACGCCTGCAATAAGGTTTGGTTTCAACTGGGGCGCCCAGATGAAAGACCTTTACCGGCTGCGTATGGAAATTGAGCAGAATCAGGATAAAACCGAGTGGGAATTCACAACAAACACCAGTTACGACAAAACGAAAAAGAAGTTTGAAATAAGAGGAAAAGGACTGCAAACCTTTGAGATTGACCTGGGCATGGTCAGAGAAGCCTCACGCCAATATCCGGTTGGAATACAGTTTAACTGCCTGACGCCAGGCGCAACAGTTAAAATTAAAAGCATAAAAATAGCCCCCAGTTCTGCCGAAGTGTTTTTCAGGAAAACATTCGATTTAGCCGAAAAGCCTGTCTCCGCGCATTGCACATTCAGCGATGCGGTCAATTACGAGCTCTATGTAAACGGACAGAAAGCATCCGCCGGAACAAATGTTTATCCGTCCGGTTACATTAAAAGCATTGACTTAAAACCTTATCTGCAAAAAGGCAGAAACGTTATCGCATACGAGAAGCAATTCATCTACTGGGCGATGGGTACCCCGGAATGGCTGTTCGAGGGGATGGCGGTTGACCGGAACGGCAATGTAACCCCTATCCCGGGCGACGCGTCATGGAAAACAACCATCGTAAAAAATGATGGCTGGATGAAGCCGGATTTCAACGACAGCGCGTGGAAGAACGCACTGACAAGTCCCGTCCAGGGATCTCAAATGTTGAAAGGGCAGCAGGCATTCAACGGAATCAATCCTAAGCACATGGGAATGCTCCACGCAGAGCCGCTTGACCGTAAATACCCGATATTCGACGCAGCCGAAACTGTAAAATTCAAAGCATTCCTGCCGGCCGGCGTCAAAGGGCAATATGAACTTTCGCTGGATGTCTGCAAAGGCGGTACAAACGAAGTGATTGAAAAAGTATCCGGCGATAAATTCAAAGATGACGGGGACTTCGTAACCGGCATTTTCACGCTGAAAGTCTGTGAGCCGGGAGCTTACAGGCTGATCTGGATACTTAAAGACCTGGCTGGAAAAACAATTGAGACCATGCGCGGCGAAGCGGTGATAGCCGGACCGGTCAAACAGGATGAAATAGCGTATTCGGATTATGAGCGGGAATTTGAGAAGCGCCTGAAACTGGTCAGGAAAATTGACTGTTCATTACCTGCTTCCAATGATAACGGAGAATTTCTGGATCACGCCGGGATGTATAGCACCGCGGCGGTAAACAAAGGCAAAGTCGTGGAAAAGGACGGCATGAAATACCGTGATACAGGCTCAGGCCACTGGGATTATTTCTCTTATCGTCTGCATATGCGCGAGCGCGGAGAACCGTATCTGGCGGAGATAATTGTGCCGGATAACGCACCGCGCTACATATATTCTGGAGTAGTGGAAACTTATATGCTCAGTTTCTGCAATAATCTGCCAGGTATGGCACGCGGATGGTTCACCGCCTCCGGCACCTGCGTCACCGGCGTCCGCAATCCGCTGACAAATGAAAAACGCAAACTCCGCTACATCTTTTATCCGTCAAGCTTTACTTCATCTATCGTGGTAATGAGCGGATTCAGCGGATTTCCCGCCGCCGCCTGCGAAATAAATATATATAAAATAGAGGGCGGCCTTCCGGCATTGAAGCAGCCGGCGACAGACAGGATGTTCGGGTCGCACAATGAGCGGCTTTCCACAATGACCCTGACTTTGGGCATGAGTGAACAGCCTTTGATGCACGACAAGTCCATACGCATGGCTCCGCATGACGACGTGTGGTTTCACTGGTATAAAACATTTGAGCGAAAAATTAAACTTCTGCGCTCACAGGGTTACAATATGAGCGTCGAGGGTATGTATATGTACGCCGAAGGCGAGTATCCATCGGCGAAACACTGCCCGTCTATATCTGACGACCAGGTTGATCCGGTTTTGCTGATGATAAAAATGTACAGCCGGAACAAGATCAAAACGATGCTCGGCGTGGAATATTTCATGTCCCCTCAAGTATATGTCAACAATAAAGCCGGAATAAGTGAACGCCGCATGTGGAAAGGGGAGCACAGCACAAGACTTGTCGACCGTAAGGGCAGGCAGCTTTTCGGCTACATGAACGGCGGCTGCAACTTCCTCGATCCCGACATTGGCGGTTATATGCTCGACTGCGTATCCGAACTCTACAAGCGCTATGAGAACGCCGGCGACGTCGCCGGGCTGTTCATGGTCAACGGTTTCTGGTGGATGCCGACATTCAATACCTGCGCCTATCCCGACATGACCGACAATGAGGTAGGTTACGATGACTGCACCGTCGGTCTCTTTGAACAGGAGACCGGCGTCAATCTGAAAATAGACCCCAAAGACGAAAAGCGTTTTGAAAAGCGTTATGAGCTTATAAAAACCGGATACATGCCGGTATGGCTTAACTGGCGCGCCAAAAAGATGCGCGGCTTCATTAATGAAATAGTCAAAACCGTTCAGAGCGGCAAAAACAAATGGAAACTGTATCAGTATCCGCAGACTGCTCCTGAAAAGAAGAATAACCCATTCCTTGATCCCAAAAGTTTCAGGGAGGAACGCGATACCTATATGGAAAGACGGTTCAAAGAATCCGGAATTCCGCTTAACCTGTATAAAAGTTCAGATTCCGCCACAATTGCAACGCCTTTGATGTACTGGGCAAAGTTCGCCGCACCGAATGAAAATTATGACGGTGTTTACGGCTGGAACTTTAATTCCGGCTCAAAGAAAATAACATCGGATATCGGCACGGCCTATCTGGGCGGATGCGGCGGTCTTGACGAGGTTGACTCGCCCGCCGGGGCGGCAAATAAATGGATATTTAAGCAGACTGCCAGAGGCGTTTTCACGGTCAGGGGCGTTGAGGACAACGCGATGAATGAGTTTGTTGAAACGGTGATGCTGGACAAAGTCCCGAAAGTTATTTTTGACCAGTGGCTGGACTGCAATCTGGAAACAGGGTTTGGAGCCCAGCTCAGACGCTTTGCAACCTCTTTCTACGCGACGCCGGAGCTTAAATTCGCGCAACTGCCGGGCAGCAGCGTCAAAGGCGTTTTTGCCCAGAGCGCAACATATAAAGACGGTTCCGTCTGTCTGCGGCTGATAAACAACACCCCTTATGCTTCAAGCGGATATTTTACCGCCGGCGCGGAAAAAGTTCATGACATGGTTTATGACTCGGACATGAACGGCGGCAAATACGGCGTCTCGCTCAAGCCGAATGATGTCAGAATATTCCGCCTTTCCGGGCTCAAAGACGCAGTTAAATGCGAATTTAACTTCTCCTCGGCTGTCGCCGGAACAATCATCCGCCAGGCTGAATTCATAACTAAAAACGACTTCCTGCTGAATAAAGTTCCGGGTGACATGACCGCGCGCATGTTCAAAGCATTGTCGAACAGCGATGCGTTTGAACTGTATAATATAACCAATGATTTTGAAGTCAGCAGCAACGTCAAACAGGCGAAGACCGCGATTAAAGCGCTGGACAATCAAGCAATGCTGCTGAATGACCTGGAAACAAAAGGCGGCGGCAGAATAAATTGCGGCGCGGATGCCGTTTACGTTGATCCGTCCGGCAACCGCTGGCTGCCGGATCAGGAGTACAAAGGCTGGAATGCCTACGGCAATATTTCGGGGAATGCAGTCAACAGAGGCAATATCGAAATCAGTGGAACTGACAAGCCGGATATCTACCGCACGGAAATATGGGGCGCACATATCTTCTACAAAATCCCGGTTCCGGACGGCAAATACAACGTTAAACTGCATTTTGCGGAAACATTTATCAACAACAATACCCCGGGGGCAAGATTTTTCAGTGTTAAAGTATGCGGCAGGATGGTCAATGAAAAAGTTGACATTTTCGCATCCGCGGGCGGCCTCTTCAAGCCTTATATATTGGAGATCAAGGTAGCTGAAGTATATGAAAAGGAGATTGTCATCGAGCTGACCGGAAACGTTTGCATAAATGGAATAGAAATTGAAAAATGCGCACGGTAAAAATTATATTAACTATCTCTATGGCCGCATTCGCGATTTTCTGCCAGGCCGTTGAGTTCAACGACAATGGCCAATGGGGCGTGGTGAAAACAGAGGCATATGAGGGAACCATCTTTAAAAACGGCAGTTTCATGCTTGACGTGAAGAACACGGTTAAAGTCAACTGCTCTTTTATCCGCTGCTGGGTGTCTTTCCAGCGTTTCCCTATGGTGCAGAAGATGAGCGCCGGGCGTTCAGAGTCAACTGACGGCAAAACGCTGACATTCAAGTTCAAGTATATACGCGACGAAGGCAGCATAACCCAGACGCTTGAATTCACCTGCCGCGGGGTGACCGCCTCATATGAGTATATCCCGCAGGCGGAGAGAGACCTTCGATATCTGATAAGTCTTATCGAGATATCCGGCAAACCGGCTCAGAATTTCTGGTATCAATGCATGGACGCTTCAAAAAACGGCATTTTAAAAAGAATCGACGCCGAGTCGAAAAGCGCCATGTCTATGAAAGGTATTTCTCTCAGAGACGCGGGGACGTATACGCTCGATTTCTGCGCAGAGAGAACAGGGCTTTTCAACATCGAGAAATTCCCGGCAATTATGCTTAGAGACCATGGCGGCGCCGGATGGAGGAGTATCTATCAGAAAGATGAGCCTAAAGATATGTCTTTCAGCATCTTTATATCCAAATCTGACGGAACGAATCTGCAGGAATCAAAAGTAATATTTGATGAAGAGTCAAAAAACAGATGAACACAAAAATGCGCCCGTAAAGGAAGCAAAAAATCATGTATAGAAAATTACTGCAAATAGCGTTTGTGCTCTCGATTATATCATCAGGCGCGTTGTGTTCAAATGCTGAAATCGTTAAAATATCGTCCTTTCCGACTGGAGCTGAAGATGTCAGGAAACTGTGCCAGACAAGCAATCCGGGCAATTGCGACGCCGCGCTGGCTTCATTTTTTGTTTCCGGTTTCGAGGGCCGCTGCCTGCTGCTCTTCACCAAAGAGTTTTGCCCCTCATTTCCTTTCGATCCATGGATTGGCGGCAACTATGAGATGGAAGTCGGCCTGCTTACCGGCGGCAGCTTCGGCTCTCCCGAAGTTTTTCTTAACGGCAGGAAAGTCGCGGCCGCCCCTGTAAGCTCCCCGGACTCTCCGGTTGAAGCGGTCGCGTTGCGCTTCTCAAGCGGCAAGTCCATGCCGGGAAACGCCAACACCATTGAATTGAGACCATCTTCCGGCGGCAGAGTAGCGCTGCTCTACATGTCTAAAAAATTCAACTCTTTCAAAAATACTTCTGCCGGCAAATGGAAATTCTCGCTTCTTAAGTCCGAAGTTCCGGAAATAAAAATTCCGGAATATTTAAAAAAACGGCTGGCGGCAGGCTATCCTGAATCTGCCGGCAATGAAAAAATCGAATGGAAAAACAGCGGCATAATCAGCCATGACGGTGAATTGTCAGTAAAAAATATTCCGGAAGACAGAATCGCAGTTTTCACGACACATTTCTTCGGCGAGGGGCTGGCGCTGAAATTCTCGTCAAAATACCCCGCCGCAATCGTCGTCAACGGCATAATTCTAATGAATTCGCAAACTGCTTGCGAAAACAAAACGTTTACTTTGGAGAACTGGTATCTATCCCCCGGCATGAACAGGCTCTCGGTGATATTAAAACCCTCCGGCGGCGAAGCCGGATTCAAACTGCTGGTAAATGACTCCCCGGGTC
This sequence comes from Lentisphaerota bacterium, assembly GCA_037144075.1. GTDB lineage: Bacteria > Verrucomicrobiota > Lentisphaeria > Victivallales > Victivallaceae > CAIPAT01. Next base: position 33,799 of record JBAWXM010000008.1, read on the forward strand.
TGAATTTCTTTGATAATGCTCCAGATGAACTAAACGCCGAAATCGGGATTAAAAACTATCCGGAAGCAACCTTAAGCAACGGAATGGTGACGGCAAAAATAGCAGTGCCCGGCAAAGCGGACTCTTATTACAGGGGCCCCCGCTTTGAGCAGGCCGGAATAATAACCAGTTTAAAATTCAACGGGCATGAGTATTCAGCGGAATTCCCGGTCAAAAACCGCAATCCGCTCATGTATCAGGACGTATCCGGCCCGGCGGAGGAATTCCAGGAACCGCTGGGCTTTTACGAGGCGGAATCCGGCGGCCCGTTTTTAAAAATCGGAGTCGGGCTGCTGCAAAAAGTATTATCTAACGTTTATCACCAATATACCGCCTATTATCCGGTAGAACGTTTCCCGTGGGAAATCGAAACGCAGGCAAACTCCATGCGCTTTGTCCAGAAGGTGCGGGACAAACTTGGCTGGAGCTATGATTACCGCAAAACTGTGCGCCTGGAACCGGACAAACCAGTCATGCATATAGAACACGAATTCAAAAATACCGGATCAAAAAGAATAATCTCCAACCACTACAACCACAATTTCACTCTGATTGACAACAAACCTCCCTGTGAGGATTACAAACTGGAGTTTGCTTTTACGCCAATTATTATAACCGGAGCTTTACCGCGTAGTATGTTCCGCGGTAAAACCGTGACTATGCAGCGGAAACTCTTCGACGGCGTATCCCTGTCGGGGTTTAAAACCGCCGAAGACAACCGCGTCAAAATATCCGATTCAAAAACAGGCGCATCCGTGGAAATATCCGGCGATTTCACTCCTTACAAATACAATCTTTACGTTGCCGATACGGACAATAACCGCGCTATATGCCCGGAACCTTTTATCCTTATTGACTTAAAACCGGGCGAAAGCATAAAGTGGGCTTACAAGTACGAATTTAAATAGAAAAGAAAGGAGGATTATAGTCAGGAATAATGTTTAACCGGGTTTTCGAATGAATTTAATAACAACAAGGCAAATGCCAGCCTGGAGAATTTTAAAATGAGTATGATAAAATCAATGGTAATGGGTTCTTTTTTAATGATGGGATTAAGTTTTTGCGCTTCAGCGGAAGTCCCCGCGGCGCCGCCGGCCGGTCTTAAAGATCTTGGCGCTGACGCGACCGTGGAGTTGGGTTCAAGTGCCGACGACAGATGGAACGTGGACATAGGTTTTCTGCTCAAGGATGGCGAACGCACCGGACAGTACAAAGATCAGTTTGTAATTCATACAAAGAACGATGAGCCATGGGTTATTGTCTCCCTGAAATCTCCTGCCGATATAAAGACCATCTACATCCAGAACCGCACCAGCGAACCTCAGGATAGAGCAAAAGGATTAATCGTATCCGTTTCAAATGACAGGAAAACATGGAAAGAAATCTGGAAAGCCGCCGATGTTCAGGCTGAATGGACTATTGATTTAAAAGCTCCGGAAAAAGCGTTATACATCAAATTTGAACTGCCCCGCAGCGCTACCAGTTTTTTACATCTTAACAACATCAGAATTTACGGCAATTAACTGCCAAAGCGGTAAAGACTTCGGCTATATCAGGACATTGCCGGAAGACAAGGTCAAGCAGTAGAGCCATGAGATTTTATGAACGACAGGAAGTGAACAATGTTAGTTAATAATTTCAGCGTTCCCGGTGTTATCCTGGATAGCAAACCGGAATTTATTGAATTGTATCAGGCCGCATGGCGGCTGGCTGCTGAACACATCAAAGATATACCTGGTCTTCCGGCGGTCCATCACATGGACGAAGGTTTTAATCCCTCCCGTTTATGGATATGGGATACATGCTTTATGGTCCATTTCTGCAAATACGCGCCGAAGGATTTTCCCGGCATTGAGAGCCTGGATAACTTTTATCTGCCAATGCTGGACGGGGTCAAGTCACCGTGCCTGATTCATCATCCGGACAATCCGCCGCTGTTTGCATGGACTGAATATGAATACTGGCGTTTTACCGGCGACAATTCACGCCTGCACCGCAATCTGGTTGAAAAGAAATATTTGCAGCGGCATTATGAATTCATGGAAAATCTGCGCACCGGGGATAAATTCCCTTTTTCGCATGTACAGGCAAATTTTCACAAGACCGAACGGGGTTACATGTGGAGCGGCTGCGCTTCCGGAATGGACAATACGCCGCGCGGCGAAGATACACATTGTAATATTCTCTGGGTGGATGCCCTGGCGCAGATGGCATTGTCGGCATTGTATATCGCCAGAATGGCGGCGGCAATCGGTGAAACTGCAATCGAAGCGGACTACACTGCTAAATATCATGCTCATGTTAAACTGCTGAACGACTCATATTTTGACGAACGCGACGGTTCTTATTACGATCTCTGGATCGCCAATTATGACTATGACCGGATTCTGACTCCGGCGTCCTTCTGGCCGCTGCTGGCGGAAGCCGCGTCGCCGGAACGTGCCGAACGTCAGATAGCCGTACTTGAAAATCCGGAATTGCTGGGCGGGAAGGTCCCGATCACGACTGTAGCCCGCAACAGCCGCTATTTTAAACCGGATGGCCGTTACTGGCGCGGCAGCATATGGCTGCCGGAAAGCTATATGGTTATGCGGGCGCTGGTAAAATACGGCCGCCTCGACCTGGCCGCTGAACTGGCCGGACGCACCTTAACGCACATGGCGGAAACTTACAGGAATTTCAGCCCGTCCACGATCTGGGAATGTTACAGTCCGACCGAAGCCAGGCCGGCACTGGATAAACACGGCGAAAAAATGGCGCGTCCCGATTTCTGCGGCTGGTCAGCGCTCGGCCCGATCTCCATGCTGATTGAAAATATCCTGGGATTCTATAATGTCGATGCCATTGAAAAAGTGGTCAAATATCACTACCGTCCCATAGGCCGTCACGGCGTCACCGATTTTTGCTTTGGCGAGGTCTATTGCGACATTATCATAGAAAATGACGGCAAAATTCACGTAAAGAGTAATCACCCTTTTGAACTAGAACTGAATAATAAACGGATTCCATGTCCAGCCGGAACCTCTATAATCGATATCAAGGCTTAAGGAAGGTAATTTTACTCAATTCAATTTGAATATCCAATTATCCCGTCCGGCAAAGCAGGACTCAGCCAGACGCGAGAATCAAGTAAATGCGGTTCAAAAAAGAAGGAAGGCGATCAGATTCTTTAAATAACCATGTTAAACACAATTTACTATGTACAATACGACCTTCAACTGATGTGATCGCCTTCCAGGCGTCTGCCTTTATTTTTATTTGGTCAACACTTTCAATTAGGTGTTTTTATTCCTTGCAGACCCTGCTAAACATTATAGTACCGGAAATCCGTTTTGTCAACACCTTTTCAATATTTT
>JBAWXM010000009.1:0-35953 GCA_037144075.1 Lentisphaerota bacterium
AATCAAGGTTTGTTTTTATCAAAAAAACTTGTTTTTATAAATGGCGGAGAGGGTGTCTGCCTCCATTATATTTGGAGTACGCTCAGATTTGCCATAAACAAGGCTTATTGAACTCATGAATGTCGCATACGACGGACATTATGCCCAGAAAACTAATCGTCCAAAATGGTACTTTCTGGCGCTTCAGAGCCTCCTGATGCCACCAAATGCCACCTGCCTTAACCCTGCTTTTTTAGCTCATTTTCCCTTGTCTAAAAACTCAGGTGCAGAAAAACAATAAGGTAAAATACATCCATTTAATGCAAAATCCACCTTTTTTTGCAAAAAAATATCCCGCAAACCAATCAGACTGAATGTATCGCACGGCTTGCCATCCGTGAAATTTACCATGCTGAGATGATCGATTACAGAACAGCCGCCGGAGCTTGCCATATGAAACAGCCACTACCCCTGCGACGCAAGAGTAATGGCTGTATAAAAGCTATTGGATTAACGGTTTTTCAGATTGTTATAGGTTTCTTTGCCGATTCCAAGCATGGGGAAGATATCCTGATGCTGGAATCCTCTTTTTATGTAGAAATCAGAAATCCGTTTTAACTCTTCCTTCCGCCGCTGTTCTTCCGGTTTGCTTTTATCCGAATCGCTTTCCTCGCAGTGAACAGCCCATTTTTTATCAAACTTCACTTCAAATGGTGATGTTTTTTCCACACCTGAACGGGAAGGTTTATAATCCAGCCAGAGGGGGTCTTCCAATGTATGATTTTCATTCTCATCTTTGCGATACATTCGTAACGTAAAGTAAAAGTCATCAAGCGTACACTTCCAGCCCCGCACCTGTCCATTGCTACCCTCGTGGTGCAAAAACAGGATAGCAATATTCATCTGCCGCATATTGTTAATGAAATCTGATAAGCTGAGGTCCGCTGTATACGATTTTCTGGCGAATTTACTCAAAGTATCAATGACGAGAAGATCGACAGGTTGACCGGGCGTACCTTTGTCCTTTGCTGCTTCGATCATGGCAATAATTTTCGGCCAGTTCTCTCGATCGGAATAATCAACTTTCTCCACCGTATCCAAGGTCATATCTTCCACAATAAGGTTCTCTTCACATTTGCTTCGAGCTTCTTTATTTTGCGGCCAATACGGATATGCAAATTGAGTCTTGCGAATTTCGATCTCGGTTTTGCCATTCTCGAAGTCGAGATAGAGGACTTTATTCAGGGGATAGTCCGGATTTTTAGGAACAACCCACCACTTTTCGCTGAGTAACGGGTTGCCAGATACCACAGCGGCGGCCATGCTGATCCCCAAGGCGCTTTTGCCTGTACTTTTGCTGGCATAGAGCATGGAAACTTCGCCTTTAATGAGAAAAGGACGGAGCACGTAATTAACCGGCTTGCGCCTGTTGCTTTCATTTTCAGCCACACGCTGCTCTTCGCTATTTTTAGATTCTCGATCCCACCATCTGGACGGCTTCTGGTCAAGTACCTTAACGGCTTTTTGATATTGTATCTCAAACGATTGGTCGTCTTCAAATATTTCTACGCTTTCCGCGGTGACGGTTGGTTTCCTGTCCCGGTAGTGCGTCAAGATGTCGTCAAGCGTTGCATAATCCCGCCGTTTTTCAGGATAATCGACTTCCAGTTGAATGAATTTCAGATTGTTCTCTTCTTCTTTATTCTTCTCTTTCTTCTCTTTCCAATACTCAGCAAATTCCTTGGCTTTCAAATACGCGGATTCAAGCAAACTCCCGGAGTGATTGGTAACCAGATAGTAAACGGTTCTGTTCAGCAAAGGCGACCAGTCCACCTGATCGTATTGCCCGGGATCGCAGATGAAACTCGTGAAAATAACCCCTTCCATCTGATTGGCATCAACAAGCTCAATACTGTCAGTCAGAATCACCGGCGATAACTCGTCAGCTTTTAACTGGTCTAAATTATAAAGCGGCTGCTTGTCTTTCGGTAACGGCACACAGAAAAGTTGATCCGTAGTCGAATTATTCCGCATCCACATGGTCATGGGTATAAGGGATTTTGTCTGCGATTCCTTATCATACAGCTTCGCGACCTTCATAATCGGCTCGCCGTACTTATTCTTAAATTCATAGACCATCTTTAGCCAGTCGCCGTAACGATTGCCGTATGCCGGTAAAATGAAACAGTCGCTACTGGAATTCAAAACAATATCGTTCAATAACAATTGAAACAAAGCGACTTCAGTGCATTCATGATTTTGCCTCAATCGAGCCAACTGTTCTGTTGTCATGTTTGCCTGTTTATGAAAAATATCAGGACGTAACACAGATTTATTCAGATTCAATCGTGCAAATGGGAAAGGTGCATTGCCAAAGAATCGGCAAGCCTTTTCAGGCGTGTTATAAGGGGTGATATCATAACAAAGCCGCCACAGGGAACTGTAAGCGTTAGCAAAAGCCTTCTGAATCTCAATGATATCGTTTCTTACAGCGGATTTCTGTTGTTGCGGAGTCCCGTTGAAAGTTATTCCATTGGTAATGTTAGTCGTCGGATATTCGTTTACAAACAGTCGCCAGCGAGAGGTTTGACCGTAATCATCAGGCTTCAGGATACTATCGGAATAAACGACAAATTCAGAGAATGACCATTCGATGATGATGTCTCTTTCGTGTGGGACAGATATTTTGGTTTTATAAACAAACGGCTGTGGCAACGCGAACACCCAGGCTGACTCAATGTGCCGCCCGGCTTTCATAAAAGTAGGAAACCGCCCGCTGGTGCAATGCGCGTCAATCAAAATCGACGCCCGCGCCTCCATGACAATCTCCCGTCGGCGATTCATATCCTCCGGAACGTTATCGGTAAAAACGAACTTGGTTTTAAAATATTCGGTAATATCATCCGGTGAAGCAACAGGTTTTCCGTTCTGATCGCTCATACAAAATTTCCCTTTTCTTAGGTTGTCTTATACATTATATCGAAAACCCTCTATTGCAAGATGTCTCCAATGCCGGCCATATATCGGCAAAACACATGATTTGAAACAATATGGTCAGTTCTTTTATTATTTCTTTATGGTTAACTTTTAATTCAAAGTTTTCTGTGTGTCGCCTTGCCCTGAAGTGAGAAATCGGAGCCGCCTTGTCAAAATTATTGAGCCGTAAGTCGATTAAAATCACAGGCAAAACGAACTTGATGTGATTCAAAAAAAACTCTCATTTCGGCATAATCTCCAGATTAAACCGAGCTACCGGAAGGTGCATCAAGCACCTTCCGGAAACTTCTCTGTTTATTGCATCTCTGATATGAACCAGCACACATGAAATTATCTCCACCAAGCCGATTTACATCTCGCTGTAAACCAGGTATTTATATGTTTCAATCGGCAAGTTTTTGCACGTGCCGCCTTGCGGACAACCATTACTGCGTGATTTCAGGCTTTCTGCTATACTGCGTTTGGGCTTGAATGAACCATCCGGCTGCAAGGTCAATTCATCCTCCATAGAAAACAACACAGAGTTATTCTTATCAAGGAATTGCTGTATTTCCGGGGTGATGTTTTTCACTGTCGGCACCATCAGGATGAACGGTTTCTGGAGTAAAAGGTAAATCGAACTTATGGTATCGGTCAGATTTGATGTCTTATAGGTTATATATACCTCCGTACCGGAATAATCGCCTAGATGCCAGACATGGGCGTGTTCAGTTCGTCGATCTGCTGAATACGTGATATTCAGTGACAGGCAAATGGACTGATGCAGTGTTTCCCGGCGCAATGCATAAATTAGTATATCCCGGAACTTGAGCTGAATTGGATCAGCTTTTTCCTGCGGACATACTGCCGTTATATTTGACGGGGAGTCTTCGATAATCCGGTGCGGACAGTCATGTTCGCACAATTCCGTACATTTCAACAGTTTGACGCGGCGGCCTTCTACTCTGAGGTAATGAGTATAAAAAGTGTTGAAGCGATGCCAGCCTGCCAGGCGGCGCTGCCATTCTTTCCATGCCGCTTCCTGCTCAGGCAGCTCCTCCAGATATTGCCAGAAAATATTGTCGCTCATCTCTCCTCCTTCAATATTAATGAAAACCAGAATTTTAAAGTCCGGTTTTCAACCCTTTTCTGAACTGTAAAAATTATGCCTCTTATTTATATTACACTCGGATCTTTGCGTCCGTAATAGTCGAGCATATACCGAAGTGCAGGTTAAAGTCAAGTTCCGCCTCCAGGAACCATTACGCATCCGGATGTTCAGTCATTTTAAAATCAGCCTTTGAATCACTTGCAACATTACCGATTATGGATTGTTACGCCGCAACAATTTCATTTTTACTCATAGATTTACCTTTTTGGCTTCTTCTTCTCGTTTAATAGTTCCATATTTAAAGCGTCTATAAAATGTCTGGCGTTATATATGAAGTCAGTTTTATGACAAAGTGTTTTCAAGCACCCACTTGACGAAGGCCTTAGGGTCTTCCGGTCCATGAGGATGGTGCTTGCATCCGGGTTTTCGGTAGAGCTTGATCGTGCCGCCTAGAGCCTCGACTCGCTCGGCAAGGACTTTGGTGTTTTCTTCCCAAGGCACTGACTCGTCGGCATCGCCGTAGACATGGACAAGAGGAATGCCTGCCTTGACGAGTGGCTCGACATTGTCTACTGGATTTTTTCCCCATGCCAGAGCCTCTGCTTCCGACTTGAAGCCGTAACACTTCATTAAATCTGTCCAATTTACAGGGCTACCATGTCCTTTGCCTTTACCGCCAGGCCAACTTTTAAAGTCGCATACTGGGTTATCACCGTAAACAACACCAACTTTGTCCGTGTTATCAACGGCCCAATTATATACATAAAGACCGCCGCGGCTCAAGCCTTCGAGGACTGGTTTGCGATGAAACCGGTATTTTTCAGTCATCTCCTGATAGAAAACATCAAATCGTTTCATTGCGAAGGGACAGCCAAACGTATTTCCTACGTTCATAAAGGCAACCCACCATCCTCTTTCGAGCATAGCCAAGTCAAAGCACGGGAACGCTTCGAAAAACTCAGCTTTCCATACCCATTGCCGTCCCGGCAAGGAATTGTGCGGTTCCACAACTATAACATCATTCTCTCCAAACTTGAAATCATGCCGTTTGAAACCGAAGAAGTTGTTCTGGGGGAACACCGGAATCTTTTCCATATCACTGCCTCTCATTCTTGACGTTTTAACTTAATTGTTTGAAAATTTGTATTTCTCCCGATCACAAATCTTTCTTGTATGGAAATCTTGCTTCGTATCTCCTTGAAATGTTAATTGTTAATATTGGAAACCTTTATTATACATTTTTGCCTTCCACTGTACCGATGCCTGCCACCAAAGACATAATTGCCGTTATCGACCATATGTGTTGCCGCAAAACGCAGATAACGCGTCTTCACCGGCCTCTTCAAATGAACGGTTTGCATGCAAGGGTTCTCTTTGATATTGGCAAATCCGCCTTGCGACGCAAGAGCACATTTTCGCCGCCGTAGTTGTCCTTAAGATTCGAATTCACCCTTTCATCTGCTCTTCTCTCGTTGTATCTGAGCTTAACCGCCGGTTCAATCTCTTTCACCTTGGCATCACGTATCATGTTTTCAGTCTTCTTCAAAAAATTTAAAATTCCCATCTTCAGTCTACCCATCTGCTCTCCATGTTCACAGCTTATATTTTCTGTGTATTCAGCGTGTTCCGTGGTTATAATTCCCAATCAGTTCCGATCATTTGCAAGATTACCTTGATGAGTTTACTTTCCGTTTTAACTATAGAAAATCAGAATCAAGATGGAAACGGTCTTTTCGACTGCCTCAACAGGCAGTGCAAGTTTGAGTCTGTCACGTATTCAGAAATAACGAAACACGATATATATGGGCAGGCGAGTCAAGTGCATACACCAGTTTCTCTATCTTATTTATTATACACGCGTGGAAAGTACGTTCTTTTCGTATCTGAGGATATCGTTCATGAAGGCGAAACCATCCGGGATACCATGTTTTTCGCAGTAATACGACCAGACAGCACCCCACGGGAAGGATTTCGTTTCTTCCTGCAAGGCAAGACGTCCGGAAAATTCCCACTTATTTTCGAGACGGCGTATTTTGTTTTTAGGATCAAGTAGACCAATTAGCAGAGCTTTGAGCATGTTGCGTGCACCGATTACCCAGGCGGCAATACGATTGATGCTTGCATCAAAATAATCCAGTCCAATATAAATTTTATCCAGATAATCATAGGCCGTAACTTCGTGTGCAATGCTCATAAGTTCATCGTTGAGAACAAGGACATGATCACTGTCCCAATGCATCCCGCGACTGACATGCAGTAAAATGCGTCCTTGTTGACAGCATATCGAAGATATTTTATCACCGATGGATTCTGTCGGGTGGAAGTGTCCTGAATCCAAACAGATTAACTTGCCACGTTTGGCGGCGTAAGTCAGATAAAAATCATGGGAGCCGACAGTATACGCTTCAGCGCCGATACCAAAAAGTTTTGATTCCACCGCATCAAGCTGATATTTTTCATCTATGATTTCAGCGAATATTTCATCAATAGAATCACGAAGGCGTTTCCGTGGTGTTTCACGATCTGCAGGGGTATCCTTGAAACCATCGGGGACCCAGAAATTACATACCGCTGGAGCGCACAGTACTCGCCCGAATTCCGCACCGATACGCCGGACAGCCTTGCCATGATTAATCCAGAAACGGCGTATTGCCGGATCAGGATGTGAAAGAGAAAACCCATGGTCCAGTTTCGGATGCGAATAAAACGCTGGAGCAATATCCATCCCGATGCCTTTTTGTTTTGCCCAGTCGAGCCAGCCGGAAAAGTTTTCAATCGTGAATGCGTCACGGTCTGCACCGGAAAACATTCTGTCTACCTGATGTCCCTGAAGACATACGCGGTGTTTCCCGGGAATCAGATTGAGTGCAACATCCAGATCGGAGCGCAATTCAACGGAATTTCTGGCGCGTCCAGGATAGTTCCCTGTAACCTGACAGCCGCCCGTAAGCGCATGATTAGTATTTTCAAAGCCTGTCACATCGTCGCCCTGCCACGCATGAATTGAAAGAGGAATCTTAGCCAAAGTTTCCATTGCCTTCTGAACATCGACTCCGTGCTCCGCATAAATTTCTTTTGCAATTTCAAAAGATTCTCCGATTCTGTTCATAGTGTTTCTCCTTGTTAGTATGTAATTACAGTGCTCTACGTTTTTATCCGGCTGAATCAATATGTCAGCCTATCAGTATCTCTCCGACAAACCCGTGTTTTACGACCGGCAATTTTGTACTATAGATATCTCCTGGTCTTTGGGGGTTCCTATCGGAATAGGACGGATTGTCGGCGGTGAGAATCGAGAGATAATTCTTACAATTCTTCAGTTTGCCGCTGATATCAAACCTACAGACAGGCCCAAGACTCGCACCGCAATACACGCCATTAATCCAGAGCTCAGCAGAATCGCCGGCATTCGGAATCTCGAGCAGTGTCGCAGACGGGTCACTACATTCCCAAGTAGCGTCGTAGCGGAACTCCCCACAATAACGGGTCAAGCCATTGGCAACAGTGAGATTGACAGCTTCTGAATCCGCGCGCAGCAGACGGAAATCCCCATTGTTGCCTGCTTCGCGTACAAATATATCGTACCGTAACGGCAAGACGCGCATTTGGGGAAGATCATAAACAAAATCGTCCAATTCATTATTTTCACAACCAAAGCTGACAACAAGCAATTGTTGTGCTTCTAGACGCAGACGCATACCATTTTTACCAACCGCTGCCCGGTAAGCCAGATTCTTCCACGGATCGTAGATCACGCAACCGCCGTTACGGGGAGGCATAACAAAGGTATCGATAACTTCACGGCCTTCATTGTTAAAAATATAAAGATCCGTGCCATCATTTTTTTCAAGACCATAGAAACGAAGCGAAGGCGACCACGGTTCAACGCGCAAGCGTCTGCCGCAAGCAACTTCGACTGCGGCGGGAAGTTCTTTCATTGAAACTGCAGCAAAACGTGCAATCAGTCCACTGATATCCTCATCCTTCCGTTCGCATCCGGCGGGCAGTTTGTCTGTGAAAATGACTTGGAGTCCCTGGGCTGCCAGTTCATCGAGCCGCGCCAACAGTGCTTTCGGCAGCAATTCAGCCATGGGCAGTACGAATGCGCCATAGCTCTCTTTATTGACCAATAGACGTCCGTCTTTAACAATGCTGTCATGATAAATTGTATCAGAAGGAAGTATGTCAAAATCAAAACCGGAACGGGTCAGAGCAGCAGTGACGTCGTCAAGGCAGCGGTGTTCGCAGTTCTCCCAGTCGGGCTCCGCATTGTAGTATACCGCCAGGTCAGCCTTGTGGACACCGTCAGCAAGAAGGTGGCAGACGCGCTGAACATAGAGCATCATATTTCCAAAGAGCTTGTACTGCGGATTCAAGCCACCTGCGTAGAAGGAAGGAGGCATATAAACATCAGGAAAAACCATGGAATAGGCGTGCGGCACAAAATGATTGGTTCCGTTCGCCAGGAAATGGTTGATGATTGACCGCATGATCGGCAGGCCGGTCGTCCAGCCGTAAGCGCCAAAAACCTCGCAGACAACGCGGTTTCGCATATGCGGCGTAATGTGCGCTAGCGATGCACCAAGTTTTGCCAGACTATATTGATAAAAAGCAGAGTCGAATTGTTTTGATGCGCTGTTAGAAGTATGTTTGATAGTCGTAATTCCGGGAACCATCTGATTGAGCACTATATCGATTCCTGCCATGTGCTGGCCGGCCATCGAGCGAAAATAATGTCCACACCCCCAGCCGGTATGCATGTGTATGCCTTCATCTTCCAGATTATGACCGATGTATAGCACTCCGTGATTCTCACACCACTGTCCGATCTGTTTGCTGAAGTTATCCCGCCAGAGGCCGGTAATCACGTCCATATAAGCAACACGGAGGCCGGGACTGACGCTGTCAACATCGTCCCAGAGCGCAGGCAATAACCGCATTGTTGCTTCAATACTAAGATTGGCGCGCGCGGCAAGCCGCTCAGGCATATCATCCCACCACGGATATACACGCTGCATCTCTCCCATAAGGTGCAGATGAAAGTCGTGACCATACTTTCCATTACAGTTACCAAAAGCAGGTTCATCAGAGAAGAACCCGGCAAAGGTATTACCGAAATAAGGAGCAAAGTGCGCATAAATTTTTTCATGTACTTCGTCTATTAAATGGCGGCATGAATCGCGGGAGAGCATGCTTATGTAATTTGCGAAGAGGCCCAGCAGCGCAGGATCGGCAGTCATAACAAAATATATCCGCCAGACGCCTTCCGGCAAGTCAATTAAGCAAAGGTCGTCGGTAATACTCCTAGTCAGGTCTATAGGATCACCTACGCAGTGACCAGTTTCTTCATCTCGCAGAAAAGCACTGACTGAAATAATTTGTTCCTTTTCCGTATGTTTGGGAACAATAAGCGCACTGGCAGGAAGCGGGCCAACTACATCAACCGGTTCTATTCGAAGGTTCCGGGGCCGGTATCTTGCATTTTCTTCTTTGTGTAAAGAATCATTAGCACTGCCTGTGGGTACATGCGAATCATCCAGCAACCAGACCCGCATGTCGAGGCTTTTTGCCTTTTCCAGCATAAAGCCGAAGATATCCCACCAGAAATCAGAGCAGAACCAATCACCGCCGCGGTTTTCGACTAGAAATTCATTGATGCCGGCTGCTTTGATCGCTTCGATTTCGCGTCCGACGGTTTCCCGGTCTTCACCGGCATACCATAAGAATGGTAGAATATAACTGCCATGTCTATCATTCAGGCAATCTTGAAGCTTCATATAACTCATAACACAGTTTCCTTCCACATTTCCTTTATTATCGTCAGTGTTTTTTCGTTCCGAAAAATCCAATTATTCAAAAATATTGATTTTAACTGGTCCGAAAAGTCCGCTTTCCAAACTATCCATTTCAAAGACACGCTGTCTATCCTCATAAGATGAAATCGGCGGACAATTTTTACGCCAGTATTCCTTGACTCCCTCAGGCGAAAGGGCATTGGCAAACGTATTTGACACTGTTACTTCCAGATGGTTTTGTCCTTTCCTGAGAGCTTCACCTATTTCAAAACGATGCGGTGAGAAGAAACGTTTACCTAGATACTTTCCGTTCAGGACTACTGAACATGCGTAAGCTACTTTTCCGAGATCCAGCACTGCATTTTGCAATACTGCTGATATACCGAAATCGATAGAATAGACTGCATCCCCGCTGAAATCATCTCCGAGAAATTTTCGCCAATCACCTGTCGAAGCAGGTATTGCGGAAGTTTTCAGATTTTCGTATTCGTATTCGTGCTTCCCTGGTTTACTGCGGAAAACTGCTCTGATATTCCATCCATCATTTAACTCCAAAAAATCTCCTTTCCCGTTAAACTTTCGCAGATTGGCGTCTGCACTGACGCCAGTCATGAAAAAGGCGGAACTGCAAGGCTCGAACACCCATTCAAAACATCCGTTTTCAGAGGGAAAAGAATAAAAAATTCCATCTTCTGGATTACAGAAAACCACGCTTTCCTTTTCGGACAATTCAATTTTTACACGCACTGTTTTTTCCGACTCGTTTACAAGAAAATAAAGTGCTTTTTCTCCTATTATGCGCTTACATACCCGGATGTTCCGGTTTTGTGGGGTAATAGTCAAAAGCGGAATGATTTTTTCAAGATTGTCAAAGTCAATTACTTTGCCGGCGCTTGCCTTAAAATCCTCAAGTTTCTTTATTGCTGCTCGTGTCATCCATTCAGTCGGAGGAAGGACAAGTGTGTCATAACACATTTTCCCTATTCGGAGTATCCCCGAAGAGATTTTTGCCGCAGCCAGCTGGCTGTCATCTATATAATCAAAATCGCACTGTTTTTCCAGCATTTTTTCTGAAATTTCAAGATGATGCCTGATTGCCTCTTTTTTAGGTTTACCGTCTGCGTGTATCGCTCGGATGTCATAATAAAATGCTGTCCGGCAGTAGGGTTTCCCTCGTGAAAGCAGATAGGATGACCGCGCCAGAGCATTATGGAAGATATCCATATATTTCCATAGCGGCTCATGATCTCCATAATGCGGGCGGCATCCGCACATCCAGTTGTTGTAACTGGACTGCATGATCATGCTCAGTACAAAAAGATTGACGCCGCGTACAAGCAGGTAGTTCACAAGCCATTTCATCTGGTCAGGTTGGAGACCGTTTCCGTAAACGGCAAATATCTCGGCAACAATCAGCGGATTCCCCGTCTGATGCGCTGCGGACGAAGCGTATTTTGCAAAAGGAAAGTTTTCCTTGCCGGGAAAAAGCTGCCTCCAGATCACATCGACTCCGGGTAGATCCATTGCGCGAAGGGCTTGCAGAATATTGCCATATCCACCGTAAATATTTCCAGCCGGATCATCTTCATTGTTTACATGTCCGCCGGAAAGCAGTCCGTTTGCTCGGCACCATTTGCGAATTGGCAACAGGAAACGCTTTAGGAAAAGTTCTCCGCAGACTTCTTGAAAATCAACCCTGACCTGCTGAAGTTCACGGGACTCGTGTTCCAAAGTTTCCTTCACAAGAGCTGATAAATACGGTTCAATTGAATATCCTTTTTTTCTGCGGAAGACCTGATCGAGCCCTTCTGTCCATGTCAGACGGTGCCCCGGGACTGTTGGCGACATTTGCGGTTCATCCGTGAACACGAAGCGGATTGTTTTACCGAAATGTAAAGAAGCTATTTTTCGATGTGCGTCATGAGTGAGTTCAATAAACTTTTCAGTAACTCCTTGCGCCAACAGGTCGGGATACGGTGCTGAGATTTCCGGATGATATTCTTCCTTTTCGATACGAGTGCATTCACCTTGACTGACAACCCAACTGCGAGCAAATTTTTCGGGATTGCTTTTCAATACTTGTCCACAGGCTCCGCCAGAAGGGAAACCACCCTCATCATAGAGATGATAATTCATGCCAAGCTTTTCACATTTGTTGATGAGAGCGGCAATGATCTTCATATATTCCGGTGAAAGATAGGACGGCTCCATGAGTGAAGGCCGGCCGGCCGTCCGCCAATCTTTCGGGAATGGATGGAGACAAACTGATTTAGCTCCATGCGCCGCCATGTCCCGTAACTGGGCACAGAGTTGTTTCAGATTCATCCTGTCGTTGATTCCCCAGAAATACGCAGGAGACAAATACGCTGGCGGTTCAGTAAAATCTTTTCTACAAAATGTTGTTGCGATTTTACTCTGGTGTTTCATTTGAAATTCCTTTTGTGGTTTAATTTTTTGGGTCTTCACTAGAATTTGTGGGTACTATAAGACGAAGGACAGGAAAATGCAACAGAACCGTGATTCCGTAAAGGTCGCAATCCGGCATAACCGGTCGCGAGCTCCCTATTATTCCGTTTGCTCTCTTGACGGCATCCCGAACCTGCTGCAAATACGGCTGTTGCCGGTCAGAAGAAAAAATGTATTTTTTCATCCAACCCATTTCTTGAATACTACGTTCATAGTTCATATGTCACCCGTCATTTCATTAAAATGACGCCCTTTTTATCCATCATTTATTTGATTCCAAATATTTCAAGCTCGGTTTCAGGGGGAGCTACCCACTAATTCTGGTGAAGAGGCAATTTTTTTAAATATCTCCGATAAACATGAGGCATTTTAACAAAGAGTTCTCAATGTCGCAAGGCGGAAAATATTCAGTTCTCTACTGCGTTAAAACAGTTCTGGTTCTTTATTTGCGTTCTTCGATATTCTATATTAATTTCTTCCAATTCTTTTATTTCAATATTCTAAACCAAATTAAGATTTGCAGAGTACCAAGCATTTAAAATCAGCTTTATTTTCGTGAGATGCGGTATTCTTCCGGTGTGCATCCATATTTTTTCTTGAAAATCCGTGTAAAATACGATGAGTCATTGAAACCGACCCGTTCAGCAATTTCTCCAATCCGCAGAGTAGAATTCAGGAGAAGAGTTGCTGCGGTGGCAAGGCGAAAATGCAGAACATATTCCATGGGAGAACGCCCGAAGGTTCGTTTGAAATGGCGCAACAGCGTGTTCTTTGACATCGCGGTCAGCTTTGCCAATTCAGTTAATGAGAGTGGACGATTGTAGTTTTCATTCAGATAGGCGATCACTTTTGAAGCTTCCAGCGGAAGCGCCGGCTGCTTACCGCACAATGACTTCCAGTTATCGCAAAGACGGCTCAATATCAGCATAAGCATTCCCAGCATGCCGCAGTTGCGCCCCGGTGAAGTAATGTCCTGTACCTGGACAAAACAGCGCAGATATTCTTCGAACTCTGTAAATTTATCTTCCGGCAATGTCATGCGAGGATAGCGCCCCGCCTGTTCAAAAAACTTGAGGTCGTGAGCGAAAATATACTTGTACCCCGGATGGGAATAAAGTTCCAGCAACGGCAGCGGTAGTTGATCTGCTACAAAAAGCAAATTGAATATTTCCAGATTTTCCGTATCATAATATCCGTGTGTTCCGTTCATAGGAATGATCAGTATATCGCCGCGCCCTATTTCTTCCATACCGTTCGTTGGAGTATAATGCATAGCACGCCCGCTCAGTACGAAGACCACCTCCAGAAATTCTTGAAAATGCGCAGAATAATCCTTCTGGTGCTCAAAAAATCCACGCAACAGAAAATTCAGCGTAAGTCTAAAAGCTCCATCTTTATTTATCTCGCGTTTTTTCATATTCGGCGTCTAGCATTTCCTGAAAGTAATTTATATAAAATGGTTATTGACATACTTTTCTAACGGCGATAGTTGAAACTCTTCAACGCACCCCGAGAATAAGCAGATAATAAGAATCATCGGCGTTCCAGTGCCAGAAGGCTTTCCGCTTTAATGTCGAGACATGTCCGTCGAAATAAGAAAGGTTTACTGTACCGCCATAAACGTAATTATGATAAGTGCTTATCCGTAAATAATAACTAGTTTTCTATATATTATCATGGATGCTATCAAATGAAGGAGTGCCTCGTAATTGGCGGACTTCTTCTCAAACCTCACCAGGACTTTTCTGAAACGATTGAACAATGAATGAGTAACTTCGACAATCCTTCGACGAGGCTCGTATCTTTTTTTCATGTCAACTTTTTCATCTCCTCTGGAGCGAACATGAGGAATAAACCCATGATCAATAATTATTTGTTTCGCAGGTTCTCCAGTGTAGCCTGCGTCAGCACACGAATTTTCTTCCGTTTCCTGCACGGGATTGATTATTCTTTCATTCAAAACTTTTTCCAACTGTGACACATCATGCCGGTTTGCGCCGGTTACGACGATCGACAACGGGAGTCCATGTCCGTCCACAAGGATATGTCTTTTGCTTCCATTTTTTTCCCCTGTCCGTTGGATTGGGTCCGACTGCTTCCTGGGCCAGTGAAGCTTTTGTCATGGTACCGTAAATGCTTTGCCATTCCTAGGCGATACCCTCCATTTCATCATATTCAACAAGTCCTTTCTTCCATATTTTTTTGAATAAACCAGCACGCTCCCACTCTTGAAAATAAGCGTGAATACTGCTCGAACTGCCAAAGCTTATCGGCAAAGCTTTCCATTGGATGCCGGTTCTGAGAACATAAATAATCCACTTAGTACAAATATCTCCTCTGAAAAATCATGCAAATGGTCCGGACAATCCTTCTGGTGTTCGAAAAAGCCGCGCAGCATAAACTTTGGCGTTTTCTGGAAACTACTCTCTTTTTTAAGCATGCGTATTATCATATTTACCTCCCATGGACATCAGTTTTCACTTCTAGAAGCCACGTAAATGGCGTGTCGGCTTTTAGCTCGAAGTTATCGGTGTCGGACGCAATGGTTTTTCCCGTGAAAAGGTCGGTAACTTTCGCTGCAACATGCGGAAGGCGGATCGGGTAAACTCCGCCTTTAAGTACATGGATCTGAAGCAACTTGGAGTTGGTGCGTACGATAATCCCCGGCAGGGAATATGCGTGACAGGGAGGACTCAGCAGTTTGCCCCATAGATCCGGGTCGGACACCGGCACCCCTGCAAACACGGCAGTGGAACCGTCGGCAAGATGCTTACGCACCAACGCAGGGGTTTGGTCGTCCACATAACGGCCCAGGACTTCGGCGCTGGAATCATTACAATAGACCCGCGGACTGATCTTTGCATCCGCGCCAATTCTCTTGCCACTGTCTAAAAGCTTGAACTCGAACGGAAGTTTGTCGTATTCCGCTTTCAGGCCGAGCCCGGTCAGTTCGCTCATGGACTCATCCGAAAAGCCATTTTCTGAAATGATTCCTGGCGCATAGTTCCAAACAGCGAGATGTCCTGGGCGGCGCAGTTTAGCCAGCAACGCTTTGCGTAATTCTCCATTGACGGAATAACTGTTCAGAAATACCACGCCCTTGTAATCATGCGTGCTTGTCAGATAGTCTTCCGGACTGAGAAAATCATAAGTCAATCCGGAAAAGCTCAAAGGCTCAAGCACATTGACGGTCATGGCATTCGTAAGCGGATTTGTCATTCGCATGTCCGGATAGCCCTGACGCGTCAATGCTTTCGGATCAATGATTGCCGCAATATCCGAAGCCGGTACTGGAGCTTCATCAAAAATTTGCTTCCAAATCTTGATGCCTTGATAAATAGTAGTCAATTTTTCAGGACGGTTAAACCAGCGAGTCTCATGTCCGAAATCAATGAAATGCACGCCGTAGCCGAACAATAACGAATTACTCAGGTATTGGCGCAGCCGGGCAATATTTTCTTCCGGAGTTTTATGGGGGTGAATATCCGCTTCGAGACTTGATAATTTTCCGTAACGGTGAAACGTACTGGCTAAATTACGAGGCAATATTGCCCCCGCTTCGCCTTTTCTGTCTTCCATCTTTTTTACGGTCGCCCGCATGTAATCGATGTAAGGCGAGGCCAGTACCCGTTCGAAATTGGCTGTATAGCCTTCAGGAGTATAGGACAGGAGCATATAGCCGTAATATACTCCGGCCAGGCGATTGGGAAGCGCCTCCTTTATCGACTTGCCTAATTCAATGATATAGTCGGAAAATACTTCGTGGTAGCAGGTATAATAATCGATTACACGGCAATCAACGGGATTAGCCGGATCATGTAAGTAGTACCCTTGTCCCCAGCGTTCTTTTGCATCGGGGACTCTGGCAGTATCCAGCGTAATTTTATGGTCGCCCCAGGCTTTCTGCAGCGCGCTGTCGGTCTCATACTTTTTCCTGAGAAATTCCCGGAACACTTCGGTCATGCGTTTTCCTGTATCAGGCATGCAGTGGCTGCCCCACGGCATACCGTCTCCTGACTGGCCAAAGCCTGAATGGGCACCGATAATACGCTTGTACCATGACTGCATTCGGCAGAACTTGCCAAGTTCACCAAAAACACGCCGTACTTCTCCGCGAAATTTCTGTGACGCAAACGACGGAGCAAAGGTTGTGTCATAATAAGTATTTGGAATCGTTGCCGCTACTGCATATCCCGTGGCCTCGTCAGGATTTTTATCCAGAAAATATGTGTATCTTTCCCAGCCGCCGTAATTGAACATAATGTAGCTGTCCGGAGCCAGCGCCAGAATCCGTTGTATACAGTAACCGACTTCACTAAAATCAAATTCTCCGTTCTGCAACCGAAAACGGCTCGGTTGTATGACTATTGAAAAGATCCGGCATCCGGAAAGATACATTTTACGCACAATGTCATCTTGTTCGGGAGTTATATACGCTTCCACTTCGAAGACGAAGGGCGACAGAATTTTCCCATTGATCTCAATGCCGGGAATGATGCCGTGATAAACTATTTTTGGTCTGGCGTCTGTTTCCTTATTCAGATTTGGCGGAAGCGGTTGTTCTTTAATAAATTTGATATATTTCTCATATTCAACTTCTGTACAGAAAATAGCGGCCATGTTGTTATAATCGCACTGTGGCCAGAGCCGCACGTCCCCCAGTTCCTTGACCGAAGTCCAAGACGAATCATCAAATCCGGGGAACATCCAACTATTTCCTGAAACCTTATCACTTCCATTGAGCGCGGAAGTACTTGCCAAAGAAATACTTTTGCCGGAATCAAGTTCGATGTTGCCGCGCAGGATAATTCGTTCCATACCGACTGCGTCTATGGCAATAATGTTTTCACCTTTTTTCAATAACGAAGCTATATCCGCTTCTCCTGCAATGGGACTACGGCGCAGTTTTTGCTCCGGGGCGTAAGGACTTAAAGTCAATTTTTGCCCGTTAACAAAATATTTTCCACGCGGATCTATGCAGACACGAAGATTTGCCGATTTTACCGGACAGTCAATAATAATTTTCAGGCGCATAAAACATTGTTTGGAAAGGCCGATGTCGCCGGATTGAGGTTTGCACCATATCCATTTTGCTTCGGATATCGGCTCCTGATTGGATTCCGGCAGAATATCCATTCCCGGAGCCTGCCATTCGGCAGCATTCGTTGAGATTATAGTAGCGAGGATTGCCGCAAGCGCCAGAAATCGCTTCATGTAAAAGTTTAGTTGCAAAAAGTTATTATCCATGAAAAAAAATTGATTTTTTTTGGGCCGATTGATTTCATCGTTTACTTTTAGCATAATGCCGGATTCCTATTTTAGTTTTAGTCTTTTGTTATAAAAACGATTGACATAATTCATCATTTATATCAATATCGTAATCCTACTATTTGTGCACAGAAGGTACATGCTACTGGCAGAATGCGTTCTCGAAGCCCGTTAAACAGAAAATATCATTGTTATCTCTTAGATTACGAATTGGTATTACTTTATTATAAATGCAGTCTTTTCATTTCAGATCTGCTAATATCTGATGATCGCAATGGAAACCAAGTTACCATCGAAACCGGTTTAGACATCCGTTTTGCCCATTCCGCAAGTTTTGCATCTTTCTCCATGATAAAGAACGGGGGGTTGTTTTTCATTTTCTCTCCACTGGAAAATCTCAAGCTTTTCAGGAACATCAGGAATAGGAACCTCAGGGGGCAAAACTGAGGTGTTAAAAAGAGAGCAGAAGCGCGAAAAATATTCATTTATCTTTTCTCGGCTTTCGGTTGTATTAATTTCAAGCCTGTAGATGGATATATCTCACAGGAACGATAAAATTGTAACTCTTGAAATTATCTGTTTAACACCCCAGAGGTCAGAACCCGTTTGTAAGCCTAGTCGTGGAATAGACGCCGTTGACTTTAATGTCCTGGTCTCGTTTTGGTTCGACATGACCATCGAGATAACCAATATTCGCCTGTCGCTTAGTAGGAACATAATATTTGTAATTTGCATCCTCGGAATACGCCGCCCCGCCTGACACGCCATGCCGGAATGCGATTCTGCTGTCATCGAGCCAGCCACATGAGGCCAGTTGTTTCATGCCAGTATCGAACAACAGGATGGCAATTGAGGGCTTTGTGATCTGAGAGAGTTTGTGTGGATTGCTTCCTGCGGCTGTTGCGAGAGGTTCACTTCCCGTGATCCACTGATTGCAAGTGTAATGCCCGTACCAGAATCCTCCCGAAGTTCTACGGAGCGGCGTCGATTCGCTGGGGCATTTGATAAGCGATTGCCGCGGATCGTCGAAAGAGGTCGCAACCGGCACCTTGTAAATCTCATAAATTATTTCAGATTGCCATGCCATTGCGCTACCGGCGAGGAGAAGCCCCGGACGAATCCATCCGCCATATTCGTCCGCATAGAAATTGTGGCACGTCACTAACTGCTTGAGATTGCTGGTGCATTGGATCGAACGGGCTTTTTCCCTTGCCCTCGCCAACGCGGGCAGCAGCATTGAGGCCAAAATTGCGATGATCGCGATCACGATGAGGAGTTCGATGAGTGTGAAATAGTTTGAAATAAACAACTTATGTCTTTTAATTTTTGTCTTGTCTTTCATTTTTATTCTCCTACCAAATAGTAAAATTAATAGTTTAACGTTTAAAAGTGGCGCCCTCTGAGAAAAACTTTTTAAAGACAGTTTGCTTTTGTCATAACGCCATTCTCCTTGTGTTGTTTAAAAAAGATCAAATGACTATCCTCCACACGTATAACCTGGCGGTCTGAGTTGACCGTAAATCTGTTACCGTATTCATATCTATTTGTGCTAAAATTCTCCAATTATTGCTTTTTTATAAATTATTGACATAATTTCTTATTTAATTTCTGGAGTAAATTTGTATTTGCCCGTCAGAAGATAAAGCGAAGCATTATCTTTCGGTGTTTTGAGCACAATTGTTCTGCCGGAAATTTCGGGAATGATTTTTCCCATCTTTGTGTCAGAATCAAGTAAAAAGACTTCGATTGATTCGAGGTCGGCATTCCCGATATTGAGAAAAATGGACTCATCCGGCGTCATGTAATCGGTTATGAGAGCCGCAAAACCATTACCGGCATCGCGTCCGGCAAGAATCCGAAAATTTTCAGTATCGGAAGCACAGGATACCCGTTTTGGGAAGTGCGCCAATTCGGCAAACGCTTTGAATGCATGATAAATATTTGATTTGCCCTTCAGATTCCAACACCCCCAGCATTTGGCATCGAAAATATTGCAGCCGATAGTGTAAAATTCTCCCATATCGAGAGACGTATCCTGCCATGCGCATAAAGTTGCCGCGGCATGGACAGCGGCACGAACAGTTGCGTAATCTGAGTCCCCCCAGTCATGCATATAACGCCATTCGGCAAGATGGAGTTCAGTGTTTTTGAAGCCATATGCTTCAAGTGTCTTGCGTGCCTGACTCGGTTCGTTGATAATTCCGAATGGATCGTTGGGGCCGGAATAACGGTGCCAGGAAAAGAAATCCAAGGGCAGCTTTTTATCTCTGCAGCGTTCGTAGAATTTCTGCATGAATTGCGGATCATCATTCAACTTGCGAAAGCTTGCTGCACCAATCTTGATTTTTGGGAATCGTGCCTTAATACGAGTTGATGCCGCCTCGTAAAGGTCGCAGAATTGTTCGGCAGTACCGTTCCACATCAGTGAAGGGTTCGGAGCGCAATGCTTGCCGCCATCCGGTTCATTCCATATTTCCCAATATTGGATATTCCAATGGAAGCCATTGTTCCACCCTTCGTTATAGTGGCGGATGATATTGATGCAGATGTCTGTCCACTTCTCGAAATCTGGCGGCGGAAAAACGAAAAATTTTGGTCTGGAGTGTTCGATCGAAGTCCCCAAACGATACATGACCTTCGAGCCTGCTTCAAGGATTTTACGGATATATTCATCAGTCTGAGCAAAATAATAATTGTCCGGATCCTGCGCGTCAGCTTTAAAATTGCCGAAAATGTGCTGGATATCAACGAGACGCATTCCTGGATTCATCCATGGCGCATCGTGAAGACGGATTAAAGGAATTTCCAGTTCAGCAAATTCCCGTTCCAGTTCCGGTAGATAGTGGCTGAACTGAGGTCCTAAGTTGCCGCCGTTGAGTCGTCTTATTTCAGTCCCTGTAAATTTATTTAGTTCAATATTTAAATTGGCCATTTTTTAACCTTTTTTTTTGTAAAAGTTTGGCAGTGTCTCAACTTGGAGATATGAACACTTGAGTCCATTTTAACCGGCATCGTGCCGTCATTCCAGACTTAGGGCTCTGCCCCAAACCCCGAGATTTTTTAAGGCATCTTAAGACATCCCGACATGTTTTGACGATGTCGACCTGTCCGTCCCGCTATTCCTTGACTGGTTGCTTCAAAGGAAAAATAATTACTTTTTTTCATTAATAATGTCTTTCTCATAATTTCTTGAATTTTTTCTTACGTAACTAATTATACAATAAAAAAATGATTATTTCAATGGACATTATCACCATTAATATAACAACGTCACCAATCTGCTAAATCAAAACACTGATAGCCCTGGAGAAATAAACTCATTCAGTAAAAATAACTAGAATAAAAATTCATTCTCACGAAACCCGACAGCCACCGCGCCGCCAATCGTCTCTGCCTAATCCCCGGATTTTCGAGTCCGTCTGATAGATGGCATGATAGTTGACTGGCGGAGTAACATAAGCTGCTGTTTCAATTCGCCTTGATCCAGCAGCGCTTTTAAATTCCATAAGTTCAGAGTATATAATGCCCTCTGTGTATTTACCGGCACAGAGGGTTTATTATTCAAGCCCGCCAGTCAAACATGCCGTTCACTTACTGTAATCGGCCAGAATGACTGCCGTTATAAATTTATCAAAATCATTCCATAAAAGCCTGAGTATTGCGGGTAGCACACGTCATTATTTGAGTTTAAAGTGAGTCCCCTGTCGAACTATGCAGGACGGTTCTTAATCAGCAAATGGCAGTGGCAGAAATAGCCTCAGCAGTATTACCGATATTTAGTTAAAATCTTAATTACAAAGAACAGTAATATTCGCGAACAAAGCCTTGTAAAATAAAATATTTGCGCAAAAATTGCAAATTTACTATTTTGCAGTATCTTATATTAAGATAAATCAACGGGAGAATGATTATGTTGATAAATTTTAAAGTCGGTAATTATCGCTCGATAAAAGAGCCGGTAACGCTTTCAATGGAAGCGGTCGGTATTCATGAACTGGAAGATACTAATACTTTTGTTGCGCTGAAAAAAGAGCGTCTGCTGAAAAGCAACGTTATCTACGGGGCCAATGCCAGCGGAAAAAGCAATTTAGTCAGAGCTGTTTCGTTTATGCGTTACTGCCTTGAAACGATGTCCACGAAATTGAAACCGGAAGAGGCAATACCGATAGAGCCGTTCCTTTTATCCAAAAGCACTGCAACGGAACCGTCATTTTTTGAAGTTGAATTTATTGAAAAAGAGAAACGCTACCGCTACGGGTTTACGCTTGATGCAAATAAAATCCATGCGGAATGGTTATTCCTGACCAGCGGCAAGGAATTTCCGCTTTTTATCCGGGAGAATGAGAATTTAACGACCGTCTCACCGCAATTTGAAGAAGGCAAAACCTGGACGAAGATGACGAAAAAGACCAATTTGCGGCTTCGTTCCAATGCCTTGTTTATTTCCTCGCTGGGACAGCTTTTTGAAGGTGCGCCAGATAAAGAGCTTCACAGCCATAATGTCCGGGAGTGGTTTACTAAAGTCCTTATTATTCCGGGCCTTTTTGACGAAGAAGCAAAAGGATTGACCATTAAAGCGTTGCGCGAACATAATTCCTTCGCCGAGTTGTTAAATGATTTTATTCCAAAATTAGATTTAGGCATCAACAAAATCGCGCCGGTATTCAAGGAAGACAATGAAAGCGGATTTGAATATCAGATTCAAACCGAACATTTAACTGAAGATAATGAGAAGATATTCCTGGATATGGAGCACAATGAATCGGAAGGAACCAATAAAATATTTTCTATTTCCTCTTTACTGCTAGGGGTATTGGCCCAGGGGTCTATCCTGTTTTTCGACGAATTTGATGCGCGGCTGCATCCATTGCTGACTCGACGCTTGCTGGAGTTATTTCATGGGACAAACACGCGAAATGCACAGCTTGTTGTGGTATCGCATGACACCAACTTGTTGAGTCCTAAATTACTCAGGAGAGACCAAATCTGGTTTGCGGAAAAAGAGAAAAATGGCGCAACCAAGTTGACCAGCCTGGCGGAGTTTAAGAAGATCCGCAAAGGGGAATCCTATGAGCGGAACTATATTGACGGACGTTATGGCGCGATTCCGTATCTCGGCGATTTCAGCCCGTGGGAGAAATAGCAAAAATGCAAAAACCATGGGAGATCAAAAGAGTCAGACGGCAATTGAGCATCAGGGAGCCCAAGGCTAAATTCCTTATTTGCACCGAAGGCCAGACGGAGAAATTGTATTTTACAGATTTCCGACTGACTTCCGCTAAGATTTGTGCGCTTGCAGGAGATGCCTTGAGTCTGGTCAAGGAAGCGGCGGCATTAAAAAAGCGGATGGCCGGTGTTGGCGATAAGTTTAATCAGTACTGGGTGGTCTTTGATAAGGATGAAAATTCTCAGGAACGGATCAGTCAGGCGATTAAGCTGGCGGAAGAAACCGGCTTCCGCTGGGCTTTTTCCAATCCCTGTTTTGAAATCTGGTATCTGTTTCACTTTATAAAGATGCGCAGTGCCACAACTGCCCAGGAGTTAAAAAACCGACATTTGCCGCAAACAGGCCGTATTCCGGAATATCATGAAACCTTGTCAGGGGTATACGCACTTTTAAAGGACAGGCAGCCAAGAGCAATTGATCACGCCAAAAGGATTATTGAAGAAACTGAAAGCTGGCGCAAGAAGCTTGCATCGGCCAACCCGTCAACGAATGTGCATGAGTTGGTGGAGCAAATTAACAAGTATCTGTGATCCGTGAATTTTAACTATTGCCATAGGACGGTACTGACTGGTTGAATCCGTGCTCAACCCCGACCAGCAGACACAGTCCCTGGGTAACTCTATTGAGGTTGCATTTTTCTGTCTTGTAGCAAAATAAACAGCAACCCAAGCCGGGAGTTTTCGGGTTCATTTTACGGTTTATAATTTTCCAGACTCTTTTCTGACAGGTCACTTTCCAGATCCGTTTAAGCCTTTGAAGATTATAGATAAAACTATCTGCGGCGCATAGAAGATTCAGGTTCTCGTCTGGTTGCCGGTCATGCATTTTTAAACTTGCTGCCGGACAATAATACTTCCTTACCGATTAGAACAACTTTTTCACGAAATAACAGGAAACCCAGATAAGGAGATAGCCGATGCCTACCCCGATCACGGCTTTTTCAACCGCCTTGCATGACGGTTTGATAGCAGCAGCACTGTCAGTCGATTCAGAAAGCAGTTGTTCAACTCGTTTTATGATGCCTTCCGCAACCATTCTTGCATTAAATTCGTCATCCGAGGCAATGCATCGACCGGATATTTCAGTTATCACCGCCTGGAGGTTTTTTGCAATCTTCACTGCTTCTGCATGTCGCTGTTCAACAATGGCAACCCTAGCCGGATCGCCATCGGCTTCTGCGAGTTCTGCGAGCCGCAGTATTTCCAACTCGGCAATAACTTTTTTATATACTTTGATACTCATGGCAATTCCCTTTCTGCTGATTATTTACAGGTTGCAACGCTAAAAAAGCCTACTCCTTGTAGAAATTCGGCAGTTTGACTTTTTTGACTTTGCCACCGCATTCAAGGCAGACCGCAGGTAGTTCGCGTTTCGCTTTAACTACATTATCAGCATGAGTTACGCCCGACGCATTCCATGTCGTTCCGCTGAATATCCGGAACACCTTCTGCCATCCGCATTTTTTACACTTAACGATGTAATATGCTGGCTCATTCCACTGTAATAAAAGGTTAAGTGGAAAAGGAAGTTTCCGCCTGCCGATAATCAACTTAAGCATGATTTTCACTCCATTTTAAGATACGGTTATGACTTCTCGCCTCTGTAAGCGGCGACGATGCCTCTGATAATTACGAAATGGCCGATAGCCATCGATATATATGTCACAGTCAGACCAATTCCTATCAGTATTTTCATTTAAATCACCTCCTTTACGGGGGTTATTCCTATAGGTTAAAAGTTATTCCGCAGTTATTGCATTTGTACTTACAAATCACATTTTTATCGATATATCTGCCGACATAGTTTCCGATTGCAGCTCCGGTAAAGAAGCCTGCTAACGCACCAGCCAAACCGCCGACTGCTATTCCTGCGACAGTTCCGACGCCTGGAACAATGGAGCCGATCCTGGCTCCAATGATTGCACCAGTGCAGATTCCGGAGCCTCTTCCCAAATAGCCAGCAATACTGCCAGCGCCAGCACCGACGGCAGTGCCAATTTTCTGGATAGTCGATATCAGGAACAATTTATCACCGCTGCCGCACTTCGGGCATACGATCTTCTCATCCATTTTTTTACCTCCAATTAAAGTAAGGATTGGAGCGAGGCAGAGAGGTGTCAGTGTTTTTCATTGACTCCCCGCTCCGGTTCCTTGTTGCTTTGTATCAGCCGAACATAGCCTCTGCAATGTTCACCTGTTCCGGATCGTCGATCCGATCCAGTTTCGTATGTTTCCATTCGTTCCGTTCCCGCAGGCATCGGATATCCCGCTGCCAGACCGACTCGCTGACGGAATCAATGAGGATAGAATCCCCCATAAACTTCCGGATGGCTTCGCCGATTTCCCGCTTGAGCTGGACAATCCTGGCCGAAGATACTTTCAGCAGTCTGGCGATGTCGCCGGTAGTGAAGCCGAGCATCAGCTTTTCCACTATCTTGCGTTTCCGTGCATCAAGGGTTTTAACGAAGGCGGCCCAGTCGATCTGCCGGAGAACTTTTGCGGAGATATCTTCGGTTCTGGCGGCGATCATATCACCGACAGTAAAGTCTTCATCCTCCCCGCCGACCGGAGCCTGCATCGAGCAGACGGAACCTTCATTATCCATTTGGTAGCCGGGGTTCATCACATCGGTGCGGCTGTCGCCATAGGAACGCCGCCCGGATTTGGTGCGCTGGATACTGTAGTAGGCGATGCTGCTGGGAATCGGCTTCTTGCCTGATTTCTCCATTGCGTCGATCATCGCTGCCGCTGTGGCTGTGGTGTCCTGGACTAGTTCCTGATAGTCTTCGGAGCCCATTGGTTTGGCCTTGCGGGGGATCGTGTTCCGGATGATCGGGTAAATTTGCATTTCGAGTATTAGTGCTGCTGCTGGACTCATATTCGCCTCCTTGGTTATGTTGGGGTTGGGTGAAATGAAAAAGCTCCTGGAAGCGCATTGTGCGCTTCCAGGAGCTTGATATGTGATCGGCAATTAAGCCGGAATGACTAAAGCGGGGGAATTAGATTGAAGTCTGTTTGCCTGGTTTAATGTGCTGGAATCCTTGGGGTTGCAGTGGCGCGGACGCTAGAATATTGAGCATTAAGGCAAGGGGATTGATGGCGATTGAATCAGTATTTTGCTGGATTAGTAAGCAAAAAATGCTTCATTCAATAATGTAATATATACGTGAATCTGGATGATCTACGGTGAAATAATATCCATGTCCGGCTGAACTTGTCTATTCACCCGTTCAGCAGTTGGTCAGCATATCCCACGTTACAATCACAAAAGAAGGAAAGCGCCGTGCGCCGGGGATGATGCGTCGAGCTAATGGTGACACGACGGCGGGCGGGATTTGTGGGCTTGAAAAATTTATTTTCATTCTTTTTGCTGTATTTTTAATTATATCGTTGATTTTTGTTATGTTCTGTTATATAATACTGTCATGAACTGAAATATGTCAATTGAGGAATACTTAAGTATGGATGCAATCCTGTCAGCAGACTCAAGCAAGACGCAAAGAGTATATGATTTCATAGATGGTGAAATCCGTGCCGGGGTATTGGCCCCCGGCGTCCGGATGCAGGGGATGAGAGATCTTGCAAAGAAATTCGATGTCAGTGTTGCAGTGATCAATTCCGTCTATAATACACTTGAGGCAAAGGGGATGATTGTCCGTTTCCCGCGTAGCGGAGCGATAATCAATCCCAGGCTGAAACCAGCTAAAACCAAGCTTATGGCGCTGATTACCAGTTTCAGCAGGCAAAATATCGAGAACTACTATGAACCATTTTTCGAGGCAACTTCTAATGAACGGATTATTTCTGTTGTCGGTGTCATCGATGACAGAAAGGACTGGCATCAGATTGTCGGTGATATAATAGCCCGTCATCCTGATAGCCTGTTGATTGATGTAGAAGCCAAGCAATTTCCTCTTGATGAGTTAAAGCATATCACCTTCGGTATACCAGTTTGCTACTGCAACCGGTGGGAATGGTTTCCAGAGAATCCTGTACGGGCCGTCCTGACTGATTATGCCGGAGCTTACGGTGAAGCATTGGTTTTCCTTCGGAGATGCGGACACCGCCGGATTATTCTAGTGAATCATCATTCCTGTCCAGAACCATTTTTAAACAAACATATTGAAACTGCGATGAAATTCGCAGGACTGACATTTGGCGAAGAAGTTTTGCGGATATCCGAGGAACAACTCATTAATGATCCTGTTGCAGTTGAGACACTGATCGTAAAATTCCATGCGACTGCGCTTTTTGGTCTTAGCGACTACCTGGTTCACGAGATTGTGGAAAAATGTCCGCGCGCGAAAGGGCTTGAAAAACTGGGTTTTTTCGACTTGTGGCATTCAAGGGTTCCCAGGCGGGAGTTTAACTCTTTCAACATAGACTTTGGAGAAATATGGAAAGAGGCAATAAAAAGCTTTGACAGCAACAATGCACAGGTACGACATGTTAATCCGAAACTTATATTAAAATAGGAGGTTGAAATGAAAAAGGCAAAGCAAAAATCAGAAATCGAAGTTCTGCGAGTAACGAGTAACAGGACGGAGGACAGGTCTGAAATTAGCAATCATCAATCGAAAATCACAAATGTTTTTACACTAGTAGAACTCCTTGTAGTGATAGCTATAATAACTATTTTGGCGTCCATGCTTCTGCCTGTTTTACAGAAAGTCAGGGACAAGGCAAAAAGTATCCTTTGTACAAACAATCTGAAAAGTATCGGCACCACGATCAGTTATTACAATAATGATTTCAACGGATTCTATCCTCAATCTTATCCGGTTAGATGGTATTACACCATTTGCATCCTAAGATACTTGGAAATGAAGAATTATAACAATGTCGTACCCAATCCAGCTAACCCTAGTTCGATATTTGTTTGTGCAAAGGATTACGATCTTATTGATAATAAGTATCTTTATTATGGAGGATACCATGGAAGTTATGGACCTAATATACTGCTTATTGCACAAAACCAACCAAATTTTAAGATGACAATCGCGAAAAAGAATACAAGCAAAACCATTCTATTTGGGGAATCAGCGACAAATAGGAATCCATACGCCAGCAGATCGGGTAATGATCTGAATATTTTTTGGAGTCTTATTACTAATCAGTCTTTTAGTTATCCGGAACGGTGGAAACACAATAAAATTCAAAACACCCTTTATGTCGATACCCATGTTGAGGGGATAAAATTCTCCGATTGGACAAATGTTATCGTTAGACCACAATAATGGAATAACGTTTAAATGCGCTTATATATCTGCCGCTTAGAGACTTATTTCAACAGATTAATCTGGGAATAAATAGTGAAATAGCATTTTATGAAAAGGAGAAAAATTGAATGGATGAATACGAGTTAAAATACTGCCGTGAACAACTTAACAGAATATTCGAGCCCAAAATCATTGGGGTCCCGGCAGCGGACGCTAGTGGATTTTTTATGAAATTACTTGACGGCGAACTTAGAAATTACGGAACAGTATCCTGCGAAGACGGAGTTGAGCGCGGTATTTTTCTGCGCAGCCGTGATTTTGGCCTTTCTTGGCAAGAATATCCGATCCTAGAAAAATTTGCATGGGGCAGCTCATTTGTTCAAAGCCCATGGTCTGGGGATTGGCTTACGACAATGTGGGTCAGAAGCGGCACGCCGGCATGTAATGAACTGCCTGCGCAGGACGGGGTTTATATAGGGCGCTCGGCGGACATAAACGGATCATTTACATTCAGCAAACTGTGTGAACCCGGAGAATGCATTCCTCCATGGCGGATGCTGGCTCTCCGTACGCGAAAGCGCTGGATATTGCCGGGATACGCATCACTTACCAAGATGTGGAGACCGCTGGCCCCGGTTGTCTTTTGCTCGGATGATGACGGACATACCTGGCAGCGTAGCGTACTCGAAAAAGTGGGTAATCATAATACGCTATGGCCTCACGAAGGGACGCGCTGGCAGCATCAGGGAATTGAACCTACGGTTGTAGAATTGTCGGACGGTCGACTTTGGATGTTGATCCGCACATCTCATGACAATCACTACGAGTCTTTTTCGGAGGATAGTGGTGAGACATGGTCAGTTCCGCAACCATCGCGGTTTTACGGTACCTGCACAATGTCAACTCTATTCAGGATGTCGGACGGGCGCATTATGCTTTTCTGGAATAATACCACGCCGTTACCGGAGGTGGATCACGAACTGCAGCCTTGGTTGCCCGAGTCTGGACGCACTGGCGAGGGCGAAGATGTATTTACCAACCGTGACGCGTTCCATGCAGCCATCTCCGAAGACGATGGCAAAACCTGGATCGGTTTCCGGGAGTTGCTGCTGAATGAGCGCCGTAACGATCACGATTATCGAAGTAGCGGCGGCTTGGAGCACGGAGACAAGAGCGTACATCAGTCCACTGCCATCGAACTTCCAGAAGGGAAGATACTGGTTGCAGTTGGTCAGCATTCCAGATGCCGTCGTTTCCTGATCTTTGATCCGAAGTGGCTTTATGAAACAACGCGTCGGGACAATTTCCGCTGTGGGCTTGGGGGATGGTCGACCTTTCAGTATGTAAAGAGCGTCGCTGGACCAGCCCGTGGCGATCTTTCCGGAGGACATTGTGCCTACAACCGCCGCCCTGGTGCCGGACTGGTTCCAGATCCGGACGGGCGGTCGAGAGAGCCGGATGGCCAGCCAAGTGAAGTGCTTCAGATAGCCCGGCATCCGGATATCCGTCTGTTGCACGAGAAAGAAGGCGCAGTTTGGAACTTCCCAGCGGGCAAATCCGGCGAATTACGTATGCGTGTCCGTCTTCCAAGAGGTTCACAGGGCGCGCAAATATGCCTCGTTGACCGCTGGTTCAATCCCGGCGATCCCGTAGTAAAGCATTTCGCGCAGTATGCCGTGGATATACGGATCATCGGTCGGGCCGGACGGGACTGTATTGCCGGAGAGGAAGTTTGGAGGGATATCAGGATTAGCTGGTCGGATTCAAACCGCCTGGATGCGAATCTTGGAGTGGACAATAATGTGGCGACGTTGACGCTGAAGTTGATCCGTCCGAGCATCAACGGAATATCTTATGTACACATTCAAAGCCTCGCCGACACGACCGACTCCGCCGGGATATTACTTGGAGAGATTCAGGCCGATGTTTCGACTTGATCCAATTCCTGAAATAACGAAATAACATATAAAAATGCAACTTAAAAAGGATTATGACATGAAACTGTCACTAATTACTGCTATGCTCATCGCCTGTATTTTAAACCTATGCGGGCAGGCTATGTCCGGACAAACTAAATCCGGCCCAGATAAAACCGCTTCTGCTGGCTCGTTGCAAGAGTTGAATTCGGATCTTGACTTTGAAGCCAGGACGCCATTTATGAAAATCGTTTCTCCAGTCCTAGGTACGAAAAACTCAAGCATTGAGAAGGCAACTTCATTCGCCTACTATCCGGGATTGCGCAAAATGGAGGTGCGCATCGCCAATCCGACGGCGGATGTGTTGGCCGGAAACAGAGTTGCTCAGGCGCATATTCGACTTGACGGGAAACCGCAGATTATTGCTAAAGAGAGTTTTCCTGTAAGTGAGAATGGAGGCTATTGCCTGCTTGATCTTCCACCAATGGAGGATGGAGACTACACGTTGACGATATCACTGGGTACAAACGGCTCGTCGGTAAGCAAGTCATTCAAACACAAAAATTACTCATGGTTGGGCAACAATCTCGGGAAGAATAATACGGTCTACCCTCCATTCACCCCCATCACGGTAAGGGGGGAAGAGGTTGACGTAGTGCTGCGTACCTACAAACTGAACAGCTTTGGGCTGTTCGACAGTATCAAGAGCGAGGGAAAAGAAATCTTGGCGGCTCCGATCGTCCTGCGCGTTCTGACTGCCGGCGGTGAGCAAAAGTGGGAATTCGAAAAGGGACAGTGGACTGTGACTCTTCCGCATCTTGCCGTCTATGAAACCATCGCAACCACCCCGTCGGTCAGGGTGCGGGTAAAGTCTTCTCTGGAATATGACGGCTGCATGAAAGTTGACTTGGATTTACTGCCTGGCGCGAAGGCGGAAACAATTGAACGGATGTGGCTGGAGATTCCATACAAAAACAATGAGGCTTCTTATTTTCATTATTGCGCTTTCGACAATATGCGCGCTAACTATGCCGGAGTTACCCCGCGGGGAGGAAAAATCGCATGGGCGCTTAAGAAGCCAGACAAAACCGGGACATTAACCCTGCCAGCGCTCTGGACGGCAGCGCCGGGAAGTGATGATGGCATCATCTGGACTTGCCGCGATGTTCGATATTATTGTCCTAATACCATCGCAACTGGTTTTGTACCTTATATCTGGCTTGGCAGCGGAGGGCGTGGACTGGCCTTCTTCGGTGCCAATGACAAAGGCTATTTAGTGGACACAAGTAAGAACATACAGACTATCGAGCGTAAGGATAACGTCGTTTACTTGCGCATTGACCTGATCAACAAATCGTCTACGGTTACCGTTCCACATCACCTGGCGTTTGGTCTGCAGGCCAGTCCTACCCGCCCGATGCCAAAAGACTGGCGCACCAACCATAATCCGCCTCCGCCACACAGCGGGCCAGTGGTTTGCTGGGGAGGTTATACGTGCGCCAGCAAGTACCCCGATGGACGAAACTTTGCAGTGGTTGACGAGCTCGTAAACGTTCGCAAGACCGGCAAGGTGGACATGACCGTCTTCGAAAAACTTGACCGCGAACGAGCTACTCCATTGCGTTTTATGTTTCATGACATCGACAAACCATGGTCTCTTAAACAGAACCAACCTTGGCTAGGCAACGATCTGCGTTATTTTATAAGTATTAACCAGAAAGCCCATGAGAATACGAAAGCTTGTTTGCAAGCCTATCTCGAAGAGCATGCCTCCGATGTCAGTGACGAGGAATGGGAAGTGTTCCAGGATGAATGGCGTGCGCAATGGCCATGGCCGAAACGAGACTTGATTGTCGAAAAGACGAAACCAGCGACTAATTTCAAACGCGGCAGGCAAGCCTTCCCGTCAAGCTATCTTGATTTCTGCCTGTATTATCAGCATGAATACATGAAGCGTGGAATCGGCGTATACTTCGATAACACAATGCCGTACACGTGCTGGAATCCGCTGTTGTCGGATGCCTATCCGGATGCAAACGGAAAAATCCAGCCCGCTTGCACGATCTGGGAACAACGCGACTATTATAAGCGTGTTTGGACCCTAATGAACGATCTAATGGCCAAAGGGATTCCGCCATTCCCCCTGAGTTATTCCCAGCACATTACGAACACCCGCGTCCTGCCGCTTAATACATGGAACAATGCCAGTCTGGATAACGAATGGCGCTGGTACGATGAAGAGCAGTGGAAATGGAGTGACACTCCGAACCCGATTCCGTTCCCGCCTGGACTTATTTTGTCTGAAATGACGGGTTTTCAGACAGGCAGCTACCCTTATGCTCATTTCGCTGTTAATTCGCACTTTAACAAGGCTCATCTAAAACTGGAAACCGCACGTAGCGAATGGGGGATGCGTACAGTGCATGAAATCCCGAACAAGGTGGAGCTATTAGGCGAACTCTGGAATGGTTGCGTAATTATAACTGGTGACGATGTAATCAAGAAATGGGGGGTTCAAATTTGTCAGAAATTCGAGCGTGCCTTGCGTGATTTTGGTTATGGGTCTACTAATTGTCGGGTAATCAACTATTGGTCTGACGAGCCGCCGGTCAGCCTAAGCGACTCGGACAGCAACAAGTGGCTGCTGATCATCCGTCCGAGCGACAAGAGCCTCCTTCTGGTCATCCAATCATGGCGTAAGCCTGATACCGAAATAGAAGTGAAACTTGATACGACCAGACTAGGCTTTACACCGGCAACCAAGGTTTTAGACGTGGAGACGGACTTGGAGCTACCTGTTGCAAACATCACACATTTCAAGGTCAATTTGGCGGGAGCTTATGGAACAAAAGTCCTGAAAATCGGCGAGGCGAAATAAGCCCGATATTCGGTTAGAATTGATGGCGGGGAAGTTAAGAAGGAAGTAAACTACCTCGATGCAAGCATACGAGGTATTGGGAATTTCGTCCGCAAGGCGAACGACCAGCAAGTTCTTTGCTGGAACCCGAATCTTCGTCGCGAACGGCAATGTCTGCTGAATTCCGGGAACCCGGGACAGGTGCGCCGAAGGTGGTCAGCAGTTTTACGCTGAGAAATGCTGAATGTTATGCTATACATAGAGATAGACTAAGCATGACAGAAAGATTTCTCAAAACCGTAAGGCGAGTTAAACTGCCACTATTTAGAGGATCCGGAAAAGCCTTAACAAAAATGAATATGAAGAATACCTATGAGTTTTAATTTTGAATTCAATAATGGTCTCTGGAGTTTCCTGCGCGAAAAAGATGGTGCAGGATGGAGCGGAATGATGTTCGAAGTCAACGGGCTGCGTTCTGACGCGCTCCGTTTTAAGTTCAAGAACAACGTGGCAACAGGCTTTGCTCAGAAATGGCGCGAGGACATCAGATTCTCTCCTGATGGCAACAGTCTGGTGGTGGAACGTAAGATCACCAATACCTCGGATAGCCCGCTGCTTCTGGAGGGAGTTCGTGACGGTATCCTCAACGGAGAAGGAAAAACCGTCGTGCCTGGCATAAACGAGTATTTTCTTCGTTATGCGCATTCAAGCAATGTCCGGACAGAAAAATTCCCGATGAGCCGTCCGGATTATCCTTATTGGCGGACCATACCATTCACAGAAACTGCCTTTAATTTCGACGAGGCGAATCATTTTCCATTTCTGATGATTGGTGCTGAAGACATGGCGACTCTTCTCGTTGAGGGTGACCTTGATCAGACACGCTTTTGTCGCGAATGGAAACTCCAATTGTGTGGTGAACAGATGGGGCAATTCTTTCCTTCAGTGAAAGCAGAAAGCCGTTATCCTTTGGCAGGTACTCCATTCCTAGAGCCCGGCGAGTCGATGATAGTTTCTCTGGTCTTTTATCAGATCCTTGAAAACACTCACATCCAGTCCGCCAATGCTGGATATCTGGCGGAACTGAACCGCCGCTATTACCTGTCCGGCAAGAAATCCGCGATGTTGCACGGGGCGATGTACTGCACCTGGAATTACGGTATCTTCCATAACATTGACGAAAATATTCTGCTGCTGCGCGCCGCCATTATAGGAAAGATGATTCCAGAATGCACGCATTTCATGATTGACGACGGATATCAGCGCGGACGAAAGGAGAAACATGGAGCCTTGGACAGCTTCTATCCCGATCCTGAAAACGGTTATGACAAGAAGCGATTTCCATCCGGAATGAAGGCGATGGCAGCGAAAATCCGCGAGTGCAAACTTGTTCCCGGAATCTGGCTCTCACCCACTGTGCGCCTGGGCTCGCGGCTGGCGGACGAACATTCAGAATGGCTGATGGCTGATGAAAACGGTAATCCCGATTTAATGGGAGGATGTACATATCTCGACCTTTCAGTGAACGAAGCGCAGATGTTCTTCTTGAGAATTTTAGATGTCCTGTTTGTAGAATGGGGATACAAAGCTTTGAAATTCGATTTCATGACTCACTGGTTCACCCTTGAAAGGGCGCGGTTCCGGAATGGTGGCTCCGGTCCATACTGGCGCGACTGGGTATTCAGCGAAATTCGCAAAAGAATAGGAGATGACGGCGTATTCCTCACCTGTATAGCCATGAGCATGGGAAATCCCTTTGTCGCTCGATTCGCCGATGCTTATCGCTGCGGTTGCGACATTCACATGTGTACCTGGCCTGAACAGCTCAAAGCAGTCGCATGGTCGTTGCCTGCTGTGATTCTGCCGGGGCGGCAGAACAACCTATTGAATGCGGACAGCGCTGGATTCGGAGACTGCACAGTCAATGAGCGGCAAGTCTGGCTGAACTGGTGTTTCATTACACAGGGAATATTCGAATGGGGCGGCAAGGTCGAAGAGTACACCGATGAGGAGTTCTCATGCATGCGCAAACTGCTTGCACATGCCGACCGCGGCCACAAGGTCGAATGTCTTAACGATGACGTCTTCACTGGAAGGGGAATTCCGAAATTGCTTTATGTGGAATATCCCAGGGATTCATTGACTCGCAAATGTGGCATTAAGGCGCATCTTGCATTATTCAACTGGAGCGATGAACCGATGGCTATTAGTGTACTGACAAACAAATTAGCAGGATGTTCACTGGCTGATTTCTGGACTGGAGAGAAGTTACAAATCAAAGGCAACTTACTAATCCGAGAACTCGACGCACGTTCCTCTGAGATGTGGAGTGTCCTTGCATGAGGAAAGTTTTAAAGGTTAAAAATTATCCTAATGAGGTTTAAAATGAAATTTGAAGTGCATGAAGTCAGGACCATCAGTATTCACAAATCCTATCATGGCTGGCCAACCCTGATCCGGATGAAAACCGGTGAATTGCTGGTCGTCAGCTCTGCCGGTCGCGAGTATCACATCTGTCCGTTCGGCGAAGTACACCTGATTCGCTCGAACGACAATGGTCAAACGTGGTCGGAGCCGGAAATCATAGTCAACGGCCCGCTGGACGACCGTGACGCCGGAATTCTACAGACTTCCAAGGGAACGGTTCTGGTCAACTGGTTTACCTCGCTGACCTGGATGGATACTCTGAAAGCTCACGAGACACAGGACGGTAAGGCACCGATGTCCGATCATTTAGGCAAAAAAATTACCGATGGCTTCTTCTCGCGCTGCCGCAAGATCCGGTCTTTGCTTAGCGATGATATTATTCGCCGCGAACTGGGAACATGGATTATCCGCTCAAGAGACGGCGGACATACATGGTCGGATAAAATAGACTGCGGGGTAGGCAGTCCGCACGGACCGGCAGAGCTGGCGGACGGACGTTTGCTGTTCATCGGGAATGCGAAGACCGCTGATTCTTCCATCGGCGCACCTTACGCGCCGATGCTGGTAGCATCTGAATCCTGTGATGATGGATGTTCATGGCGGCGGATCGGCGAAATTCCACAACGGCCGGGTGATCCGTCAGGAACATATCATGAACCTCATGCTGCTCAAGCGCCGGACGGACGGATCATTGTTCATATCCGCAATCACAG
>JBAWXM010000010.1:0-35813 GCA_037144075.1 Lentisphaerota bacterium
ACAGGTCAGCGTGGCAATTGTTCACGGTCTGGAAAATGCCCGGAAGTTGATCACGGAGCAGAAAGCGGGCAAATGCAAATTTGACTTCATCGAAGTAATGGCCTGTCCCGGCGGCTGTATTGCCGGCGCCGGTCAGCCCATCACGCATTCGAAAAAAGTCAGAGAGCAGCGGACAACCGGCATTTACAATGCCGACAAAACGATGCAGTTGCAGAAGTCGCAGGACAACTATATGGTTGAGCAGTGCTACCGGCAGCACTTAGGCGGCTGCAGCGGCTGTGAAACCGCTCACCATACCCTGCACACCGGCTACACCGACCGCAGTGCGATCTTTAAGGCATAAAACCTTTTTGTCCACAAAACACACAAAATACGCGAAAGTGAAAACCTGAAAGCGCCGGTCGTCTGACCGGCTTTGTCTTAAATAGTACCGCAAGCATCCAGTTTGCGATACCCCCCTTAAAGTACCGCAAGCATCCCTGCATGCGATTCTCTTTCTCAAGCTGGAAGCTTGAGGTACTCTAAACACAGGAATTGTTCATGATTGCAGCGTTTCATATTTCTACTGATGTGATTAGTATTCCTGATTATTCATGTTTTTTCCGGCGGGTGGTCTTCATCACTGAATCTGCTTTTATTGACAAACTCCATTCGATGCGGAAAGAACGTCAAATCAACCAGTCCGGTCTGTCCGTTACGGTTTTTTTCCACTATCAGCAGTGCGTCAACACCATTTCGCATGTTTTCCTTGCTCAATGATTTAGTTTTAGTTTCATCGCGGTCGCGGTGCAGAAACGCGACAATGTCGGCATCCTGTTCGATCGCGCCGGATTCGCGCAGATGACTGAGTTTCGGTCTGGCGGATGCGCCGGCAGTTTTTTCCACCTCACGGTTTAACTGCGCCAGTACCAGGATCGGAATCGATAGGTCTTTGGCCAGTTTTTTGATTCCGCTGGAGATTTCCGCAACTTCCTGCTGACGGTTTTCAGTTTTGTAGTCCGAATGCATCAATTGCAGATAGTCAACAACTATCAGTTCAATATTATGCATCATCTTCAGGCGGCGCGCTTTGGCCCGCAACTCGGAAAGCGTCAGGCCGCCGGTAGGGTCAATAAAGACTTTAGTTTTCCTTAACAGATCAATTGCCGGGGTCAATCTGGTAAATTCGGCAGGTTTAAATGAGCCGTCGAATAATGATGTTTCGGAAATATTGGCTTCGGTGCAAAGCAGCCGCCGGGTGATTTGTTCGGCGGTCATTTCCAGACTGAAGAATGCCACCGCCCGCGGCCTGCTGGCCCGTATTGCCACATTGCGGATTAAATTCAGCGCCATCGAGGTTTTGCCGATGGAGGGGCGGGCCGCCAGCACAAACATTTCC
This sequence comes from Lentisphaerota bacterium, assembly GCA_037144075.1. Lineage (GTDB taxonomy): Bacteria > Verrucomicrobiota > Lentisphaeria > Victivallales > Victivallaceae > CAIPAT01. Next base: position 1,379 of record JBAWXM010000010.1, read on the forward strand.
CCGGGTTTCAATCCGATCACCAGTTTATCCAGATCAGGGTACCCTGTCGGAATGCCGATCTCAACTTCCTTTCTGAGCACTTTTTCGATGTATTTGAAGGTATCAATAACACTTTTGCGCAGTTCGATGATCTCCGATTGGGTATTGATGTTGCGGATTTCATAGACTTTAGTCTCAATCTCATCCACCAGTTTCTTGACATCTGATTCCACATTGTAGCACTTAAACAACGACTCTGAACAGACGTTAATCATTTTTCGCAGGATTGAAAATTCCCGGACAATCTCACACCAGGTTTCGATGTTAACGGTAGTGGAGATTGAACCGTAAAGTTCCGCCAGGAACACTTCGCCGCCGATATCTTCAAGCCTGCCCTGTTTCGCTAACTGATGGGCAATGGAAATGAGATCAATGTCCATATCCCCTTTTTTATGAATTGCCGTGACGGCCTTGAAAATCTCCCGGTGTATATGTGAGTAGAACACATTCTCGTTTTTCAGAAGTTCCAGTACGATATCCACGCACGGACTTGGCTCCCGGAGCATTGCCGCGATGACCGCTCTTTCGGCTTCCAGGTTATGGGGCTGCGGACGGTCTGCATCCATCACTTCGGGAATTCTTCTGTTGTTAATATTGTCCTGTTTCATTGTGAACGCTCTCCTATTACGATTTAAATATTAACATCCCCGCATCAGTATAAAAGCGACGATTATTAGAATAATGCAGCCAACCCCGCTGCCTCCGCCTCCATTGCGATGAACCTTGATGTGTTCGCCACGGGAAGCATAAACATGTCTGACCCTGCTCACGTTTTTTCTCCTGGTTTGATTTTATCGCAGGCGGTAACAATACCGTTGATTATAACGTAATTGCCGATTATTATTGAAACAGCGACGAAAGTAATACCAACAATCATGAAAGTTTTTCATTTTATTCTCCTCTTTTTTATACACGCTTTTTAGAGTCAACATTTATATTTTTCGGATTGCTTTGTAAAAAACACCTTTTTAAATTGGTGGAGCTGGCGGGTAACGATCCCGCGTTCCGAAACCTGCACATCGGCTTTAGTTCCGGTCGAATCCATTCACAGCCCCGTTCTATATTTATCTATAAGCGTTTTCCCTTCTATTTTTCCGAAGCATTTTCGAGAAAAAGTGAAAATTGTTATGCGCAATTTATAAATGCAGCATAATTCCGTCATGCTTATGCTCTGCGCCGCCGATTTGCAGAAATTCAGGAATGGGCAGATTATCCTGCTCAAAGTAAATTACGCTGTTGCTGAACGTAAGACCTTTGATATTGACTTTTGTAATAAGCTCCTCCACTCTGGTTTTTCCGGAAAAAAATGTTATTCCAGACAGCATGCCGGACATTAATCTGGATTTAAAATCATTGCCGGCGATGTCCTCGGTTACACAGATTTCCGCTTTCATGGTTTTCCCGTCCCAGGCCAGCAGCCTGATCAGCAAATGCAGCGTGACGGTAAAACTGCCGCCCCTGGCAGATACGTCAAGCGCGGTTTTTACGCCTGAAGGGGAACAGCAGAGTTCTTTAATCTCGATGCCTTTTGGTTCGATGAGTTTGCGTACAATTCCAGAAATGGTTTTTTCAGGCACAAAGAATGCCTGCTCATGCTTCAAGTTATGCTCAATAGCATGAATGATTGATTCTTTGTGATCGTCCAGCACGGTTTTGATTTTCGGATTCATAGTTCATGTCCTCCAGAATTTTGTTTGATCTTGTTTTTTGAGCTTTCCACCGCATTCCGGGCATTTTACGGGAAGACGGCAGCCGGTCAGCAGATTTATAATGAACAAAGCCGGTGTGCCTGCTTTGATCGTAAACAGTTCAGACCAGCCGCATCCCGGACAAGCCAGCCTGTAAACTTTAAGATTTGTTCGCATAACCATGATTCTCATCCTTATTTATTAAAACTTATGCCAGCCGGATCCGCTGCATTTACGGCAGGTTACATTGAACGAGCCGGAACCATTGCACCGGTTGCACGTCTTGGTAATCCTTCCAGTTCCTTCGCATCTATCGCACGAAACTGTAACCGCCGGTTTGTAATATCCGGAACCGCCGCATCTTTTACATTCTTTGTTATAATGCCTTCCGGTGCCCTGACAGCCAAGACATGTTTTCGATTCAAAATGTTTTTGCCCGCTGCCATTGCATGCTCCGCATGAGAAGGAGTGCTTGCCGGACCCGCTGCAAGGTTTGCAGGTAAGCGTTTTAGAACCTGCGCCGCCGCAGGAGAAGCATGTGCCGTAATCGTTGATGGGGCTGATTATATTCTTGCCGATTGTGCTGAGTTTATGCTGGTCACGCCATGCGCGGTCGCCGTAACTGCTGCCAAAAAGTCGTTTGATAATACCCATTATTTCTTCTCCTCTTTAAATGCGTTATGAATGCTGCCGACAATCACATAATTGCCGATCATCAATGAAACCGCCGCCACTGTAATTCCGATTCCAAATAATATTTTCATTCTATCCCTCATTTGTTATAGTCTGTTAAGAATTGAATACGCCATTTTCCCGGAACAATTTTGACATTTCATTGATTTTTATCATGCCGCCCTTGGCTGACGCCGCGCTTCCGGCATATATAGTCTAGCTTATTGCTGCAATTATCTCCTGTCTGAAAGTCCAGATCAGATAAGCAGCCGCGGCGCAGCAAAGGAAGGTGACAATGAGCGTCCAGTACGTTGTAATAAAGCAGATCAACACCCAGGTCAGGAGTAACAGCACGGCAATATTGTGCATGTAACTCATTGTGTCGTCATTGTCAGATACGTTCCAGCTATTATTGTAATTCTTATTTCTCATTTTCTTTTCTCCTAGTTTTGTTCTGTTATATTATGATAAGCAGCTTTAATCGCCTTTTTCCGGACACTATTTATAAAAGTTCATTATTTTTTTACTATTTCCGCCGCGCCAACCTGAAAACCATGTTTTCCGGCAGCATCTGCCGCCAATAAAACTGCACAATTTTCCCCACAAGGCGGCGCACTGTGTCACAACCCGCATGACAAAACCTGTTATCTCTTTTCTCAAAGCCCAGCAAATTATAGCCAGCCAGCCCAGTACGATTGTTCCCAGTACGCTCCAGGCGATAACAGTAAGAATAATTTCCCAATGGGTTACCAGAATAAAGAGGATGGCCGCGATGATTGCGATGCAAATATGATCCTTTACCTTGTTAGTGGCTGCACAACCCGTTCCCGCATTGCCGTAATTTCCGAAGGCGGCATTAATATCAAACTGATTGTGTGCGTTCATTTAATTTCTCCTTGTGTAAAATTATAAAGGCTGTTGTGTTGATACTTGGATTGTTCGTCATAATTGCTTCCTGTTCCTGCCAGGCGGGATGCCTGCGCCGTCACTTCTGTTTCAGCCGTCGCGGTGGAATTGATTTTGACATATTGCCATTGCCGGATTTCATCATGGCTTTCTCTCAGGAATTGTACCATCCAGTTTAGGATCAGAATAATACTAGCGCAGACAGTTATCGTACCCAGAACTCCGGCAACTGCGCCAATCGCGCCGATGACTGCGCCGAAACAGACTACCGCTATACCGCCGCAGGCGAAGGCGGCAGCAAAGGCCATGCCAATCAGAGCCATAAAGACTGGCGCTATTGATCTTGTAAGCAGCACCATTAATACTCCGAGTCCGACCGACCATGCCAGTATAGTGGCGGCCGTGGCTAGAAGCGCTGTGCCTGCTGATTGTATGGCTACTCCTGCCGCAATCATTACTGCTCCAAAGTATCCGAACGCAATTCCGGCAGCCATGACTCCCAGACCGATTGCCAGGCTGTGCCACGGGTGCTGGTGGATATAGCGCCAGCCCTGGCCAGTCCTGGACTGCGCGGGCCCGGAATATCCGGTGAACCGGTATTGATTGAGCTGCTTCAGATAATCCAGCACAGATTTCCTTTGTTGAGTGATTTCCTGAAGATGCGAAGAGCTGCTGTCGGCGGAAGGATTTGCGGCCGGACTTGGCATGTTCATTGCCGGACAGTCATCAATTTTATACTCCTGGCGGAAGTCAGGCTTGAAATTCCTGTTCGACTGTATTTTTATCCTGCCGCTGTTTTTAGTTTTATTGCCCGCTGTATTCATTTTTACGCTCCTGCTGTTATCAGATTTTGACTGCATAATTTTGTGTTTCCCAAGTTCTATTTTCTATATTCATATATAAGCAAGCAGTTTAGTTATTTTCCGGCGTGTTTATCATTTTTTTATAATTTGCTGACCATCCGGTCTTTTTCCCCATGCCGTCAGCCGGGCTTGTAATCCAGTGCTTTTTCATCTCTTACTCTTAAATACTCTGCTGCCTTGGAATATCAATGCCAGCGATATCGCCAGCAGCAGCAGGTTGCTCAAGATGCTTGACTGGATTATATAAGTCAGGATACAGCCCAGTATAATTACCATGATTATATCAACAATGAACAGAATCAGATTTCTTCCGCGAAAAGCGCACTTGTGAATACATAAAACTATTATAAACGCAATTATATAACCCATAGCAATCCTCATTTGTTATAATTCAATTTTTCTATATTCGTATATAAGTAAGCAATTGATGTGATTTCCGGAAAAGAATTGATTTTTTATGAAAAAAGCCTATAAAGAGGGAAGCTTTGCTATACGGGTGATTGATTTCTTGCGATAATCTTCTTATATTATTCCATATAAAGTAAACTAGGAATTATGAAATTTAGTGCCGACCCCAAGCTCCTTTACATAGGGTAAACATATGGATAAGTCTCGCTCAAATTATCGCTTCGGAACGCGCGTCCTTACTGTCATAGAGACGGGGATTGAATTGCTTACTGAATTGGATGGTGAACTTGAAGTTATTGTCAGCTCCGATGATAATTACTTGACGCATGGCAGTGGAGAATCTGCCGCGATTTGGAAAGCTGCAGGTCTACAACTTGATGAGTATGTTAACCATAATCGTCCTGCGCTTAGATTAGCAGATGTGTGGCCTACCATTGCCGGGAATCTAAAATTAAAAGCAATTTACCATGCGGTCAAACTTGATTTAGATACGAACAGGAATCTCTCTGCTGAATCAGCGCGTGAACTATACGGTAAAATACTTGATCTCGCCGGCAATACTTTAATTAAGAAGGTTGCGCTGCCGCTCCTGGGAGCCGGGGAGGGAGGAATGGAGGCGGATGTCTCTGCAACGGCGTTTGCAGAAGCATTACATACTAGGTCTTCAATTACCAGCGCTACAGAACATGTGTATCTTGTCTGTAGTCCGGATAATTATAAATCGATTTGCCGGATTATGGAACGAAAGCAGATTGCGCCGATAGGCCCTTTCATATTCGAAGCTGTCAAGTATTTACCCGAGGCACATAGTGCAAGGATTCTGGAGTTGTTGAATTCAATGAGCAATCCAGAAAATATTTTGAGCTCCGTAAGTTTATTGGATTTGCTTGTTGACGGGTTGATTATAGCCGCCTCGCAGAATGCAAAATCTGAAGATTTGGAATTGGAAAAAAGATTGCAAGAAGGCATTATCCCTGATAACCTGGAAAGCGCGACGCTTGAATGCAAACTGTCGTATGTTAAAGATTTACTTGATAAAATCAACAAACCCATGGCAAGTAGCATGTTAAATATGTGTAATGCTGCCGTGGAAGCAAAAAATAGGTTGGTGTGTTCTGTCCAAAATATTGAAGCTCTAAGCATTATATTGGATGCTTCAATTGCTGTTGCCAGGCATATTATTTTTATTGCAGAGGGAAAAAGCACTGGAGCAACAGGCTCATTAAAAACAATAATCTCCAAAAACATTGCGCCCATGGACGCCGGTAACATTGCGGGTCTTTTTGGTGGGAGTGGTGTGGCTCGAGGGGTGGCAGGAGGGGTGGCAGGAGGGGTTGGTTGGGCCTTACTCGGAGGACCGGTAGGAGGTATTATTGGATACTTAATATCATCGTACATAACAAAGAATAATGATGCTTATAATTCTGAATCACATCATGACATTTCCAATGCAACATCACATAACACTTTGAATAAACAATCGCAGACAGACATTGTTAGTACAGATGCACATAATCTTTCAACCCAACAATCAAATCTTCATGGCTCTTCATTTTGCAGTTCGGCAGCAGATAATCATTTTACCCAACAATCAAATATATCCAATGTTTCCAAGATTGTTGCTCGAATTCATTTAACTCAAAAAACAGATCCTGTACGCAATATTCACGCACTATTAGTTCAGGAAATGAATGAAGAACAGAAGAATGAGTTGGTGGATGAACTAGGCAAACAAGGGTACTCGGGAGCAGACAATCTAAGAATCCTTGAGTATTGCGTAAGAGAACCGAATCTAATTGGACTTTTGGTGAACCATATTGGAGCTCCAAGGTTAAGAAAAATTCTAAAAGAATATGGATATGATAAACTAGCTCCAACCACTAATACAGAGGTATTAGCCAGCAAATTGATTGAGCATTTTGGTTTCCCGTTGCTTCTGGAGCCGCGCGGCCTAAATAGCGTTGCCAGCGATATTGAAGTTTTTAAAAGCCGTCTTGTTTCTGTCAATGATATTGAAGAAATGAGTGGTTTAGTAATACAGGCTGGACGGGAACTAGAATATTTGCTACAAATATTTATACGATTTCTCTGTAAAGTATTGTTCAGAGAGGCGCCGGAGCCATATTTGCAAAGCAATAACCAACTAGAAAAAACAAAGAAGCTCGACCAATGCTCGCTTGGAACACTTATCCAAATTCTTTTTTTTCTCAGCAAGACTATCAACACGATGACACAAGCAAATGTATTGCTGCCGCGAGTTTCTGAACGCTACTTGATCCCTGATAATTCAAATAAACTATCCGAATTGAGAAATAAATTTGCTCACTTCAAGAATGATAAGAAAGGAAATGATATTTCGATCATGCATCATGCCAAAGAGTTCTTTGAGCAAGCTGAAAACTTACTCTCTTATCTTGCCAATAATAACTACAGGGTATTCCCGCACGTTATAAGAGTAAGCGGGGTTGTTGTGGATGAGTGGGGGCGCAGAACGGTTGAAGCAAAGACTGATAACGGAAAGCATGAATCCATTTTTACAGATGATATTCTTGAGCCAGGCTCGATTTATTTAATGCATCCGCTGACTAACCCGATGCGGGTTGACCCCATCCTTGTTCCTGCTGGCGATTTAAATCCGCTACAGCGACATGAATAAAATTTAAATTGAGTATCCCAACAAAACCACATAAGTTCTAATGAATGTTTTGTTTTGAACAGGCAAATCGATAAAGCAGCAACACGATGCTGAAAAATTTATTTCCGCATGTATGGACAATAGCTGTTGGCTCATCAGCGATGGTTAATCTCAAAAAAAAGATTCTGTTCAAGTGGTCATCAGCCATTTTGTAAATGGTATCATTATCGGAACTGACTTCAACTGTTCTGTAATGTTTAAGATGACATTGTTTGATATTTCAGAATAGTGTAGCTTAAAATTTACATATTTTGATGATTTATCAAGGCTAAGCCTGAATTCTCCATAGGCAAAGTCATGAACCTCAAAGTCCTTTTCCAGATAAATTTCAAAGTCGAGTGCGCTCATTATCATTTTAGCTTTTTCGACGCTTTCACATGATGGAGGCGGGGATTTGTCAAGAAATTTCTGTGCTGAAAGAAGAAATCCATCTTTTTTCTGATAGCGGTGCTGCGAGAAGATGAAATCAATTTTATTCGTGGTATGTCCGTCATAACCGAACTTGAGTATTTTGCGGAATTCTTTCCAATCATCAGATTGATTGAGCGGAGCACAGTAAAACAACTTGAATGTACGAATCTTCACAAGCTTAAAACCAGAGTTTATCAATATTTTTGAACAATCGTCAAAGTTCAGGCAGGTTTCAAAGAATACTTCTTCCCTAGTTTTTAAAAACTTATCCTGCGCTATGAGAATAGGGCTGTCACTGCCATACTTCAAAGCATACTCATTTATTATTTTATCCCCCGCGGCAAACAAGGATTCTATGCCTTTAAAATTACCCGGACTAAGTCCCTCCTGCGATTGAACAAAGCAGGGATAGTAATGTGCATCTGGACCGAAAGTCCTGTCACGTACAGAATTACATTTTGCGCATCCCAGCTTGCAAGTGCATTGAACCGCTTCTATCTCTATCCCGGGATAATCCTGGTGATTAAAATATCTTGCTCTGTCTGATTTTTTTACCTCATGAAACCCTGCCGATAAAAGTACTATCGCAATCGACTCCACCGAGGTGAAATACTTAAAATTTCCGGCAGACTCTCCGGTAATCAGCAATTCGAGAAATTTTACACTAAAAACTCCAATCGAATGCGCAGTTCTGATATAATTAATGAGGTCTTCATAGCTATCGTTTAGATTCTTTAATATGACACAATTTAATTTAACTTTGACGCCGGCAGCAATCAGAGACCGGAGACTTCCAAGCGCGTTATCATAGCACCCTGATGTTCCGGTGATAATATCGTATTTTGCCTGATTCAGCGAATGCACGGAAAAGTTTATTTTTAAATTCCCGGAATATAAAGAAACCGCTTTTATAAGCGTTTCATCCCAAAGCGCCCCATTGGTAACGATTGTCAGCGCCGGCGGCGGCTCGAGTGAATTGCAGAAAGCAATCGCCTTTAACAGCAGCTTTTTACTTATTGCAGGTTCTCCGCCTGTAAATGTCACATCATTATAACCGCAGGAACTAACGTGACTCAATACATTGATGAATTCTTCAGGATCAGCACCTTCATAGTTGTTCTCTTGATTCAGGCCTTCCATATGACAAAAAAAACATCTGTAATTGCATTTTACTGAAAGCAGAAAACGGACTTCTCTTTTATTCGGCTGCCCGGAATTGATTTTGCATTTCGAGGCGCAAAGCGGTTTTTCCAATCTTATTTTAAGCCCGTCACCATAAATCCCTTTATCAGTAGCAACGATTCTGTAATTATTTTTTATTGCAAGAAGAAGCATTTCTTTGCGGGTATTGTATGTGGAAAAACGCAATTTTGAGTTTCCCCCAGCTAAGACGATTTTTTCTGTCTGTTTCAAGAGAGCTTGTCCAAGGCCTTTGCGCCTGACTTCTGGAATTATTCCAAACAGCCACAAAGAAACATCCTGGGCAAAATACCTAAGAACACTAATGCCTATTTTTCCACCTAGTGAATTTGACAGCACAAGAATGACAAAATCATTGCATGATGATTTACTGGTTATTTCGTCATCTGCAAGCTCTCCGCCAAAAATAGGGGTATAGAGTTTTCTTAAATCAGATATATTTGCCCTTTGCAGGCTATATTGGTCAATTCCCACTGAAAAAATCAGCGATTCTGCTGACGTATTCATCTATAGTCCCCTTGTTGTTTTTAAATGTAAAAGTCGGCAGCGATATTATCGAATCATAATATTTTTTTGCTCCTGGAAAATCTTTTATTGTCTGCGAGTTCTGTTTGTGCATAACAGGGGAAAAGCTTTCAAGCTGGAACAGCTCATAGTTAACCATAGGTTCCGAGCCTGGAAGATCAACATCAAGACCATTTTGCTGCATAGCATTTATGAAATCCATACGATCAATTCCACGCGCATCCCAGTCACAACTTGGCTTGAATCCATACCATGCACCCATTGATGTTACATAATCTCTTCTGGTCATAGGCTGAATTGGCGTCTTCTTCGCCAGTTCTTCTTGAAAATAAGTCAACATCTCGGTTCTGCTCCTGATCCATTCAAAGCAGTAGTTGTCCAGTTGACGGAAAATAATCAGAGCCGCAAGCGGATGGATTCTTAATTTCAACCCGAACCCGGTCCGCCTGAATCCTGAATATTTTTCATTTTTCACTGATTCGAATGGCCTTTTCAGATTGTGTCCTAAAAGTACTGCTCGTTCATAATAATCCTGATTGTCTGTCAGCAATATTCCGCCTTCTCCGCCTGAAAGCAGTTTATTGCCTTGAAAACTCCAGCAGGCAATATCCCCAAATGTTCCTGAGTATCTGCCTTTGTATTGAGAAAAATGCGCATGCGAACAGTCTTCAACATATTTAAGCTCATATTTGCGGCATATTGCGAGAATGGCGTCCTTATCAACCGGATGCCCCCACTGATCGTTTGTAACAATTGCCCTTGTCCGACTGGTTATTAATTGTTCTATACGGGAAACATCAATATTGCCGGTGTCTTCTTCCACATCGCAAAAAACAATCTTTGTTCCAAAATGAAGCAGCGGAGCGGCAGTGGCGTGATAGCTGTAGACTGTGCAGATCACTTCGTCTTCTGGTTTGAGTCCGATAGCAAAATAAGCCGAATATAACGCCATTGTTCCTGAAGAAACAAGCAGGGCATATTCCCGTCCATGCAGTTTCGCAAATTTATCTTCAAGCTCCTGGTAAACACCTGCTCTTCCGGCTATTGACATCGGCTTTTTCGAGTCAATGTATTCTTTGACAACATCGCCCAGCTCCGGAATTTGCGGCGGCCAGTTGTATTTTTGAATATCCATAAATAGCGCCTATTGATTTAAGCAGACATTCATAAGCCGTGCTGTTTTTAACTTGAAGGAGTCCGGCATCTCTATAAGTCCTGATTTAAGAATCACCCTTAACTGGGGTATTGACGCATTATTATGCCAGAAGGATGAATGGGCTTTTATTTCTTCATGCAGCGCTGGCTGCGACTTCAGAAGCTCAATCGCGGCGGCTGGATTATGTTTGAATTTTGCAACTTTCACAATACCGTAATGATAGAGTTTAACAGCTTCTTTAGCATTTGCTTTTTTAATAAATTCCTCTTCCTTGTCAGCAAACATATCAGCCGATGCAAGCCGGTACTTTACAAGGGCTGTCGCCAGCCTCGGATTGCCGATGCTTTTTATAAACTTCTCCCACCTTGCCTTGGCCAGCGGATTGGTTTCGATAAGATACCGCCATGGCTTGTCTGTAAATACATTCATCATATCATTGCTGGGCAGATCATTAATGGCTATGTCTTTTTTCCCGTAAAACAGTTTTATACAAGTCATAAGCAGTTTATATCTCTTATGATAGCTGCTTTTTAAAAAAAATGACCAAAAAGATTTATTCCTAAAATTATTAAACGCCTGCGCTGCAAATCTTTTCTTTTCCGCGGTAAAAATCACAATCAGCGGTACTGATAAAGGGGTCTTGATCTTAGAAAAGCAATCCAGGAGAGATTCAGGAGGTTTGTTATTGGAAAGTTCCAGCGCATAGATGAAAGGCATAAGCATATGCTTGACAATAGGTTCTTTTAATTTAAATCCAGACATGCTCTTCGGTTCTCCCGCGAGATATTCCGCCGCAAAATATTCATTGAAGCACTCATGGTAGAAGGAAAACGATTTTTGCTCCTTGTCAATTTCAAATAATCCGCCCTGGGCGATTTTATCTAGAAATCCGCCATCTTCAGTCCACTCGTTCCCCATATATTTGTTTTTGTTTATCCAGTCAAAATGTACAGACTTGCTATAGCCGCTTAGCCGCATTAATCCGGCAAGCCTGGCGATTTTACTTAACACCGGCTGATAACCTTCCAGACTGCTCCGGCTTAATGTATTGTTGTACCACAGCTCGAAAAAATCCTTCAGCAAATGTGAAACATTGCTCAGTTCGAGTACATGATGGTTCTTGTATATATATGCAATAAGTCTCAGTCCCAAAGGATTTGATGTAATTATGTCAGTTCCTGGCTTACGGGATAATTCGGTTAATATTTTTCCGGCTTCCGCCCTGGGCGTATCAAGGAAGCGTGCAAAGAGCATTTCCCGATTTTCCATGGTCATCGGCATAATCTCGAAAACAGGCAGGCCTTCAAGCTGATTTTCCCAATATCGCGTCCTCATTGTCAATACAACGGGCATTCTTCTGAAATTGCAGATCAGGTTTCTAATATCTCGTATGCAGCCGGTCTGAGAGTCACACGGGCATTCATTCAAGCCGTCAAGAAAAATGAAAAATCTATCAGTTTTTAGCAAGTAATCGCATTCATCAATACTGAATCCGGTTTCTTTCTTTATGAAATCATACAATATTAGTCTGCCGTTCTTATCATCAAAATCTTTAAGCTTGATAAAAACGCTGACTTTACCGCCCCGCTTATATCGTTCAATCTGTTTCCTGAATTCTCCCGCTATGGAACACGTTTTGCCGGAGCCGGGCAGGCCGGTAAGAATAAAACGCGGATTGCCAATAAAAAACTCCCCTTTATCAACCAGATTAATCGAGTTGAACACTTCGGTATGAAAAGCATCATGCTTTGAGTTGTCATCTGGAACATGCGATGTTTGTTGAATGTCGTGTTTTATATTACATACATCAAGCGTGATTAATTGAACGTCATCACCAGTATCTTTGCCCAACGAAGCCCGGGTCTTCAAGATATATTTTTCGATTGATTCTTCCAGCCCCGCCGGTTCTTCAAAGTATGTTTGTCCGAATTTCGCGAATAAAATATCAAAGTAGTCGTTTGAGTCTGTTCTGGTTGCGATATAATTTTCAATATCATCTTTTTTCCAGTACGCCATTGTATTCCCGCCACCGAGTTGACGGCAGTATACAGTTTCGTTTTTGTTTGCAGTGTCTTCAACGAAAATAAGGTCTTCGGAGCCGAAAGCAACCGGCTTCACGATGATTGCGGCGACATAACGCTCTTTAAATTTGTAGTAATACGGCTCCCAGCTCTGTGCAAGCAATACCGGGTTACGCACGGAATATACCGTCCGCCTTTTTCCTTCAGCAGATTCAACATTCCATTTCCCGCAATTAATGGCAGGCGTTAAAGTTTTTCTTGTAAACAGATCAAATGCACCCCTGGAAATATCATTGTCAGGATCGCTCGGCTCCAGGCCGACAGCCTCGCCATTGTCATTAATCCCCAGCAGAACAACTCCGCCGCGCGTGTTTGCCATCCCGATGACAGCTTTGGCGACATTCCAGGAATAATAATCTTTATTTGTACCGGGCGGATAGCTTCCGTCAATTGGAAAAATCGCGGCTTTAAATTCGAGCCAGTCTTTTTCCCGGGGCGCTTTAATATCACTGTCCTCCATAGTGATAATCCCGGCCACGCCGCCCTTGTGATGGTCCAATACAGCCTTTACAAATATTTCCGCCTGCATGTATCCCCCTCTTTTTTACAAAAAAACACATCAATTGATGCTCTAAACTGCATCGAATCACGACCATAATGTCCCCGATGATTAGAATAATGCAAATACGATTAATTGCAATAATTTATTTCAATTATCATTTCAGAAATCATACTGGAAATGGCTTCAGGCATTATTCCATCCACTAAGGTTAACCAATAACAAAGAAGAGTCGCTGTTCCAACTTCCATTTCGGAAATCATTCACAGCTTGATTCTCGTCGGGTTATTCGTAATGGTGTGCTGTTCCAACTTCCATTTCGGAAATCATTCACAGCATGCGGTAAAAGGAATTTCTAAATCTTGGTGCTGTTCCAACTTCCATTTCGGAAATCATTCACAGCGATAGAGTCTCCTACTACACAACAAATGAAAGCTGTTCCAACTTCCATTTCGGAAATCATTCACAGCTTACGGATCTTTGAAGTTGTTTTCATGGTTGCTGTTCCAACTTCCATTTCGGAAATCATTCACAGCATTAAAAGCATCCGGGATAATGACTGTAAGCTGTTCCAACTTCCATTTCGGAAATCATTCACAGCTACAACCCTGAGGACATCGATAGATACGGCAGCTGTTCCAACTTCCATTTCGGAAATCATTCACAGCAAAAATCACTACCTGACGTTCTCGATGCATGCTGTTCCAACTTCCATTTCGGAAATCATTCACAGCCTTGATGAACTTAGTGCTGGTCGAACAGGCTGTTCCAACTTCCATTTCGGAAATCATTCACAGCTTCTGACGGCATGTGGAAAATAAGTTTCATGCTGTTCCAACTTCCATTTCGGAAATCATTCACAGCGCATGGGGACATGGTATCTATCCACGTTTGGCTGTTCCAACTTCCATTTCGGAAATCATTCACAGCTCTCTAGGAGGGATATCATGAGTGAAGTAGCTGTTCCAACTTCCATTTCGGAAATCATTCACAGCTGGCCCGTTACATCTATGTCGGTAAAGTTAGCTGTTCCAACTTCCATTTCGGAAATCATTCACAGCCTAAACATATTCGGCATCTGTCTGGGAGTAGCTGTTCCAACTTCCATTTCGGAAATCATTCACAGCTTGAAGTCCAGGCAGTTTTCTGTGGTTTCAGCTGTTCCAACTTCCATTTCGGAAATCATTCACAGCCTTTGGTCATGGGAACATATTCCAGTTTACGCTGTTCCAACTTCCATTTCGGAAATCATTCACAGCTTATGCATACCTCAGTTGACAGCTCGTCCAGCTGTTCCAACTTCCATTTCGGAAATCATTCACAGCTCGTCAATCCTAACAAGGAGTTATCATGAGCTGTTCCAACTTCCATTTCGGAAATCATTCACAGCTTCATCCTGTGCCTGGGTGTTCCGCGGCAGGCTGTTCCAACTTCCATTTCGGAAATCATTCACAGCCTTTCCGATGTTGTTCAGGAGCTGCTTGGTGCTGTTCCAACTTCCATTTCGGAAATCATTCACAGCCAACTGTTATTTTGAAGTAACCCTTAACTGCTGTTCCAACTTCCATTTCGGAAATCATTCACAGCTATCTTCTGCACCGACCCTAAACTCGGAATGCTGTTCCAACTTCCATTTCGGAAATCATTCACAGCTCACACACAGTACTAAGCACTCAATTTTGGGCTGTTCCAACTTCCATTTCGGAAATCATTCACAGCATAACTTCGCCGTGGCTGCGCGTGATAACCGCTGTTCCAACTTCCATTTCGGAAATCATTCACAGCATGAAGGTAAGTTGTATAACGTCTGTGATTGCTGTTCCAACTTCCATTTCGGAAATCATTCACAGCTGTCGTTCATGGGCATCGTGGAAGAGATCAGCTGTTCCAACTTCCATTTCGGAAATCATTCACAGCATAAATGACTTACTTATCGCCTACTTTCGTGCTGTTCCAACTTCCATTTCGGAAATCATTCACAGCGCATGCGGTAATGGCACCCAAACCATTACAGCTGTTCCAACTTCCATTTCGGAAATCATTCACAGCGAAGACCGTAGACGTAAGGCGCATGAGCGAGCTGTTCCAACTTCCATTTCGGAAATCATTCACAGCAGTGGACCTAACTGACAGAACATATAAGAGCTGTTCCAACTTCCATTTCGGAAATCATTCACAGCATGACGACAACCCCGAAAGCGATTGATTATGCTGTTCCAACTTCCATTTCGGAAATCATTCACAGCAAAAGCTTCCGCCTGTACCAGAAGAAATCAGCTGTTCCAACTTCCATTTCGGAAATCATTCACAGCTCACGCACTCGACGAAACACAGCATTTTGGGCTGTTCCAACTTCCATTTCGGAAATCATTCACAGCATCAGTAAACTCATTAAACTTATAGGGTGTGCTGTTCCAACTTCCATTTCGGAAATCATTCACAGCATACTTCGTTACGGATGTTGACGAAGTTCTGCTGTTCCAACTTCCATTTCGGAAATCATTCACAGCATGCATGGGTGAACAACAAAACAAAAATCAGCTGTTCCAACTTCCATTTCGGAAATCATTCACAGCAAAAATTTCGTTTGCCAGTTCGCCCTTAATGCTGTTCCAACTTCCATTTCGGAAATCATTCACAGCAGATACAACGAAACTCGTTGTAATTAAAAGACATCCACCTGTTGGTGATAAAAAAAAAGCAGTTTTTGACGCACGGCTTAACTGTTATAATAGCGCCATTTCTCAAAAAAGGAAATCAAAAAATAAAAAACGGTTCTGGTTTTTCCGGCGCGTTTTCAGATTTTCCATCACGGAAAAACAAGGTTGCCCGCATATTTTTTTCAGTTACGCAGAAAATCGCAAGCTGACCGCACGGCGGACAATTTTTTTCAATGTCATGTCGGCAGAAGTCTGCCGCAGCGGCGGAATCAGTCCAGCGGATGTAAACCGATTTTTGAACAGCCTGAAAGCCTTTTCGTAAAATGAATTTTCTAAAATCAGCATAGATTTTCCGGTTATCGGCGGGATCCACCGGCAGATCAAAAAAGATTATTACCCACATTATGGCTTCTCCGGAATAAAATCCGGGAGCAGCAGATCATGGCGGTTGTCAAGCAGGCAGTTTCGTAAAGACACCGCGGAACGGGTTAGCGCGGGGAAAATGGTTTCGCGCCGCTCCCCGACAGTAACCCTGCAGCTCAAGAGGTTACTGAGAATAAAGCGTTTTGCCGCTGTTGTAACCGCAGTGCCGGCGTCGTGATTTTTCAGCCATGAGATGACCGCATGATCCGCCATTCCCCGGAAAGGCTCCATCAGGTCTGAGGCGAGGCAGAACGGATTGTATTGATTATGGTGTCGAAGTCCGAATCCGGGATGAAGTCCGGCGGCGCAGACGGCTCTGGCGGTTGCGGCAAAAATCACGGCATAGGCATAATTAAACAGCCGGTTGGCATCGTCGGCGTTGCGCTCCCTGACCCGAAACAGAGCCAGGCGCTGCCAATAGAGGCGCGACGCGTATCCTTCCAGATTGCGAGTGTCGCCACTGGATACTTTCTGGATTATGGCTTTCAGATCCGCAGCCGGCAGCGAGAGAGCTTCCAGGATTGCCGCCTGATGGCGGATTTTCTGCCGGACCAGCAACTGCCAAAGCCTTTTTTGCGCGACTTTTCCGGCGCTGACTTGTCCGGCAAGAATCCCGGTCTGGTTGTGGCAGGCAACCATCGGCTGCATAACACCTACCGGCAAATAATGGCTGTCGCAACTAACCACCGCGACGCCCCGTTCCGCCAGTCCGGCAAGAACGGAACCGGTCATTGAGACGGCAGACTCCGACAACAGCAATGCGGCGATATCGTCAAGCGGAATTACGGCGGTTTCTTCATCGCCGCGGGCGAGATAAAGACGCTCGCAATCGATGCTCAAACGGCAGCCGCGCTCCGAAATATCCACGACAAGTTCCATTGGCATTATCCCTCAGAAGCGTTTTCCATTCCTTGGCGGCTGCACATATTTTCCGAGAATCTGCCGCGCCGGGGCAATATCCAGACGGATTCCGTTATGATAGACGTCATTTCTGGTTTCAGCGAGGATTTCGTACTCTTCTCTGGTAATGGCTGGATAGCAACTGCGGTAATACTGGAATTGCATGGCCTGCTTTTCCTCCTTGCTCTTTTTTCCTTCATAGGCATTCCCAGGGATGACTACTGGTTCCTCAAAGCGCTGCAGTAATGGAATCAGCTCCAGCCGCTTGGCGCGGTCTTCGGCTTGAATCCGGCGAAACGCCATCATCATATCATAAAATTGGAATTCCTTCTGTTGTCCGGACGGGTCCATGGCTGCGGCAATCTCTTTCGCGTATTTTCTGACCTGAGTGAATACCGGACGGTTCACGTCGTTCGGCATCATCATCAGTCTGATTCCTTTGAGGTCTTTCTCGACCACAGTCGGAGTATTGAAATAGTCATAGACGGAGGTTGCCGTCTGGAATTTTACTTTATCCACCAGGAAGGTTTCCGACTTCTGGAACTGATCCCAGTATTTCATGGCAAACCACAGCAGCAGTTTATCCTGATTTTCAACATCCTTGATGGTCCGGATGGCTTTATCGAGCGCGGGAGCGGAGAAATCGGTATCCCTGAGAAGCCTGCCGTTTTCGTCTTTTGAGCCTGGGTTGATTCCAGCCGCGTCCGGATCCGGGGATGTTTCCTTCCGGTCATGAGTCTTCATGTACCCGATCAGCGGAGCGGTCGCATAAAAATCGCGAAGTCCGACTTTGCCGGCGGGGAAAGACTTGAACGCGCGATTGAAATCAAAAAAACCTTGTTCGTCGAAAAACGAGGCTAACTGCCTATTGCCGCGTTCAGTCTTCATAATTCTGGCGGCGAATCCGTTCGGGAACGGAATCTGGGAAACGACATGGCCGGCCTCGTCAAGGCGGCGATTTTCATAGGGGCGCTTTTCCTTGTCGTTGAACGCGTGGTTCCACTTGTCGATATCGATTCGCAGAACAGTCTTGATCAATGATTCCCGGTCCAGCGGCATTCCGGTGCGGACGCCAAAGCGGCGGCAGGCGTCCCGGATATCTTTTTGCTCAAGCTTATCGCCGGAGATTTTTCCCCATTTTACCGCCTCATTTTTACAGGTATCCCTGAACATCTCCGAGGCGGCAGATGCCAACATCGGCAGCGTGGCGGAGACACGAACGGGTTTGCCGTTTTTGTCGTATCGCGGATTTGTTCTCAGAAAATTTTTTTCCTGCTGAACATGCTTATCGACACGTTTCTTCAATTCATTCATGACATTGGCGAGTCCCGGGCGCTGTTTTTCCAGGAAAGTCCATAAGTTTCGCTGATCCAGGTTGAATTTTCCAATCGCCGCATGAACAAGCTGATATTCGTAATCCTGCATGCCGCGGTGCTGTTTGCCGCGCGGCAGCTGGCGGAATTTATCTTCCGGTTTAAGATGAAGATTCAGCAGATCGAATATTTTGGCGATCAGGGCGCCATCGGAGAAGCGGCAATTGCGCGGCGGATTCTTAACTTCATCGCGTCCGCATACCGGATGAGACGGGCGATTATCCGCAGACATGCGCTTCCATTCGTTCAGTTTTTCAATGCGGTGCAGGAAATCAACCGCCTGTATCTGAAGCGTTTGAAGTTTTCCGCATAATTCTTTTTTCATCTCCACGGAAGTCAGCATCTTATCCTCGCCAGTAAAGAAGCGGAACAGGTTTTCAGGGAAATATCGGACCAAAATATCCTGAAAACTACCGGACTTAAGTTCTTCCTCCGCCGCGCCGGTGACCATAGCAAAATCTTTCAGGAAGGTAGCGTCATCCAGATAAAGTTCACAACAGTCATCCGCATTAAGCATGGTTTCCAGAATCCGGTGATATGTTGCAAAATATTCCCGAATCTGCTGATTCATAACACCGGCTGTATATCTTTCCACCAGCATTATTCTTTTCAGTTCGGCAGCGCCGACACTGCTGTGCAGTGCATCAATATGGATGGGGCCGTAGTGTTCGGAAGGTTCGAACGCAAAGCGTATCGCGTCATTTTCAATTGCATAATGACGATCCATGCGGACACGATTGTCGTGCTCTTTGCCGTAGCAATAGCGTTTCCGGCCGATCTGTCCGGAAATATCCAGCCGTTTGAATTTCAACGCCGGCAAAACATCAAAATCTTCGCAATAGGCGGCGGCAAAAGACAGGAAACGATCCCGGAATCGCCGATGGAGAGTATACTTGAATTCCTTGTTTTCATCGGACTCCGTAGAGGCGTCGCGCAAATCCATCAGTTTATCTTTTTCCTGCTGTAATGCAAGATAGTCCATTGATGCCGTCGGAACCTTGTTCAAATAACCGACAATATCGGCAAAACACATGAAGTCGTTATCTTCGGCATTCAGCAGGTCCCGCCCTTTGCGGAAACTGAAGAAGGTAAACATGGCAATCAAAGCTTTAGCTTTGGCGATGTTACATGTTTTGTTCTCTCCGCCCGCCGCCAGGCAGGTCGTGCGGCCGCAGTCATTCGGGTCGGTTTTATTCGGACATTTTACCGGAAGTTTCATATCATCGAACAAATGGCAGAATTCCATGGCATCGTCGCGATAGAGCGCGAGACAGATGAGGAAGATCAGCCCCTTGCGGGTGAATTCATAATCATTGCAGATTATGTTGTGCTTGTTCATCAGTTTCAGCTTGAACAGCTTGTCGGTTTTAAATCCAGGCTGTAACGCATTTTCTCTGGCAAGCGGCATAAGGTGTCCCTCCAGCAGCACATACAAATCCCGGTCGCCAAGCAGCGGCTGAATCCCCGGCTTATCCATGTGAGCGAAAAAATTCCTCAGGGCGAATATTTTCTGGACAATTGCCAAAGTAATTTTCCGGGAATCGTCAAAATCCCGTTGCGGGTTGTCAATTTTGAACAACCATAAAAAGTTTGCCAGCCGTTCCAGGACAGACGAATCTTTCTCCTCTTTCTCCTGAACGGCTTCGACAACCTTGTGTTCATCGACCAGATTTTCATCAATGCCGGTTAGTTCGCAGATGTTGTTTACGGCATAATTGAGATAGAGGGTAAAGACGGGCACTTCTCTCTCAATTCTCAATTCTCTGACAGCTTCTTTTCTGTTTTCCGGAAGCGCTTTAAACTCTTTTTTCATCATGTTCTTACTCCTTGTAACTGGTGTTTAACTCTTATAAGTAAATAATATTGAGAAATTCCGGGCTGTTATAATATTTTTCCATTAAATTCATATTTCATGTTATTCTCAGGAGTTGTAAAAAAATAAGCGGTATTTTTATCCTGAGGGTATCGTGGAGAAATTACGGGTTTGCCGGAGAGGAGCAAAGCCGCAGTTTTATAACGGACCGGCAAAACCGGAAGCGCCCCGGGACACCAGTAGAAAGTACCAGTTCTTTTTGAACGACTCCTTAATATTGATAGCTTAAGAGTGCTTTTGCGTTGTCTTGAGCCAGCCATTCGTCCATGGGATGGCCGGCAAATATTTTGATCTCGTTCCCGGCAAAATAATTTTTGATGTGCTGAGCGTATTCATCGCGATGCAAACTCCGCCAAGCTTCTGCGGCAACAGTCATTCCGATGCCGCGAATCACTGACCCGCCAGCGTTTTCAACCATTTTTATCGCATGATCAAAACATTCTTCAGCCTGTACGTGCTGCCCGATTGCCGCATATAATGCGCCCTGGTACTTTAATATGGTTGCTTTGATCCAGTCATTCCTATTGCAGTCAGGTAATTCTCTTATCTCGTCAACGGATATTTTTGCTCCATTAAGCAGCAGATTACGATAGGCTGCTAAATTACGCTGCCTTGCGAGAAAAGCCAGATTGATTTCGCGGTTTTCGCTCTGATGATGATAGTTTGCGGTAGTCCGGTAATACTCCAGTTCCTCGGCGGATCCAGGTGTGAATAAAGCGTAGTAGAGGTGCTGATAATTCAAATCCTGTCCCAGTTCCCGGCAACTACCGTTTTTTTGAGCAAATGCTATTGCCTGACTGAAGTGTTCCATGGCTGCTGTTCTGCCGGTGCATTTATCATCACGGAGGCATCTGAAGGCAAGTAACTGTCCCATTGAACCATGAAAACGCATTTGCAAATCATCATTCTTCATTATATTATCTTTTATTTCATTACTCAACGCCAAAGCTCTATCCCAATCCTCTAAATCGGTATTGACCACGAGCGCCTCAATCATCATCCGCCAGTAGGGCTCATTTTTTCCTGATTCAAGCGCTTTTTTCCGCATCAGTTCATTGCGTTTTTGGGCTTCTGCAGCGCGTCCGCAATGGCACAATGCCACGCTGATAAGCATATTGGCCTGAAAATATGCGTCAGCATCCACGGCGGGATGCAGTATTTTTTCATAGCTGGTCAAACGGTCAAGTGTATCCTGCCACCTCACAACCAGCCCGTCACGAATTTTTCCTTCCAGGATTCTGATTTGTTCGATACAGAAATCTTTGTCTATTGGCGCTAATGCGTAGTCCACAATGATTTCTTTGATTTCTGTTTCCAGTTCGTCCAGAGTCAATCCCGCAACAAGCTGGATTCCATTGGTATGCTCGTCGCCGTTCGCCGGATGTACGAAAACTCTGGTGCCGATTTCATTTTTCAGCCAGTTACCTTTATTTTCCAGACCGCTGACGGCTTGTAACGTTTCATTATTGAAACAGCCGGTTGCAACGAGGTCGAAAATATTATATTGGGGTAGCCGATCTATTTTGCGCCAGATTGCCAGAAGCACTGGAAGCTGTAAACTGCAACCAGTTAAGTCTTCGTCACCACCGGCTATTCTAACTTGATATTTCTCAGGAATATTCCGTTGTATTTCCGCAACATGAGAGCTCCATTCTGGATGAATATTGTCCTCTTTATCAATCACCCTGGCGGTTGTTGACTCTTCCAGTTTAAAAAACAGGCAGCGGCCTGTACCCTCCCGCTGGTTGAATAGCGGGATGATCCCATCCATAGCCAAGGTTTCGATTAATAAATCCCGAATTTTAGTGTGAAGCCTGGTATTTCCCGGAGTTGCGTAGGCGAAGATATCTTGTTTTTTCAATACTGAAGCAGCACCAGCAGTATTTTTGCGCCAGGTGAATGATGTACAAAAGCTACGATATTGTTCTTCATTCATTATTTTTAAATCCTGCAACAGCGTGTCATATTTATCCTGCCGCAGCCATGCGCGTCTTAACCATTCTGCTGCGAGATTCAATGAATCCTCCGGGCTGCATTTACGCAATGCCAATTCAAGTTCATTGCTGGAGATCAAGGTGCAGAGATCAGGATCAGCAATCAATCTTCTGAGTTTTCTATCACTTATATTCATTTTGATTTCAACTCTATTGGGGCTTTTGCCGGATTAAGCAGTATCAAACGGCCATCAAATCCGGATTTTTCAAAGGCGCATCTGCCGTTGCGGATAATTGCAATTTCCACACCGTCCGCATTGACGATTATAAAGCCGTCAAAGGCAAGGTCATAATTACCGTTACTGTCAAAAATATCCACAGTAACATTACGGTCGCCAGGCTTGACTCCAACAATCAATTCGCCGGCAGTATCGCCAATAGTAAAATTATAGTCCAGCCGTTTTCCGGCAGGCGCCGCTGCCATAGCGGCGGCAGCGACATCAAGGATCACGAGTTTGCCACGCCAATTCTCAAGTTGATGAATTTTCTCCTGCAACGGACGGAATTGAAACTTCTCTTCAGTCAGATATTGAGTTCGCGGATCAAATAATTCCGCTTTCAATGGGGCCCCGACCGGCAGCTTAAATTCATCAGCAACTTCCTCGCCGGATGTGAGATGAATAAAAAGTTCTCCGGCCGCCCGCCGGATTTTTTCCGGCAGCTCGCCAGTAATCCAGCTTTTAGCCGCAAAAACGGTATGCACTGAACGGGCGTTCCATACTTGCAGAGTTTGAAAAAATGATTCGGCAATCCCCGTAGCCATTTCGCCGGACGTCGCCGGGTGGGAAAAACGTGAAAACGGCATAATCAGCCATAGATCATCTTCCCAGCGGGAAATAACGGCAAAATATGGAAGCCGGTCGGGAAGAGAGATCAAGCTGCTTGAAAATAGCCGGATCTGGCCAGGCTGAATATCCGGATCATAGTCAGAAACGCCGCTGCTTAATTTTTCATACTGTTTTTCAGACATATCGTCATCATTGTCTTTAATGGTTTCTTCAATTTCATTTAATTTCATATCAAGAAGATATTCATTAAACCATGCCAGGAATTTATTCTTTTCCCCGGCGGCAAAATCAAGGCAGTCAGCTATTATATTGTTTTTCATCATAGTACCTCATGTTGTATATTTATATTAAGCGCCAGTCTTTGCGTTTTTCCGGACAAATATCGAAATAAATTTAATTTTTTCTTCTGCGCATATCCGCGTTTTCCGGCATTCCAAATATCTCCAGAAGATGTCTGCATTTCGTATTTTGACTTGCCCATCCATAGACTACCGCATGCCATTCCGCTGACATTGCACTCGAGCTCCCAATTTTTTCTTTTTTGAACTTGGCCACTAGCGGTTCTAATAACTTCTTTGGCCGTTCGGAAAACGTGGAGCCCCCCAGTGAAATCATTGATAATACTTCAGGGGCACGCATAGGAATTTTTTCAAAACAGCAAAATAACGCAATTTTGTCAGTTTCATTAAGCTTTTCAAAGAAATCAATGAAACGGTCCCGGATATCATTTTCGTGCGCTTTCGTATCCGGACTTTCAGCATTTACATCTTCGAGCTTCGAATGCAAATCACCACCATTATCATCATTTACTTCATCCAGCGGCACATTTTTGTTGCCATTAAAGCTCTCTCTGACCAGAGTTCTCATCATTCCGCATAAAAGATAGCCCGTCAGATTGCGGGCAGCTCCCTCCTGGCGGACAGCGATATGCTGAAACAGATAATCTTTAAAAGGTTGCCCCTTTATTTTATCTTTATTATAGAGGTATTGTTCAATTAAATGGAAAGGATTCAATTTATTTTCGTCGCCTTTTTTCCATTTTAAAATATCCTGCCATTCCGAGTAAGAACCTGAAAGATTCTGTTGATATGCATTATAATAGATTTTAAATCTATTGTATGCGATTTTTTTAAGTGCATCCTTATAATCTTCCGCACAGAGATCGATTGCGCATGTTTTTTTCCAATCCAGCCAGGCGTCAGCGAGATCAACAGTATTATCAATATTGTCAATATTATTATTCATAATGATTCTCCGTTGGGATAACGAATTAAATTTTTATAGTGGATGGCAAACGCTCTTGCCTGAATATCTTCATCCTTCGTCAATTGAGGTTTGTGAAAGTTCGGCCACATCTTCTTTACTTCAAACCACTGGCCTGTAAGAACTGGTTCAGTCGTTTTCTCGTAATGCAGGAACTCATCCATGGAAAACCAGCCGGGTTCGATAATCATTCCAAACGATGTTTGATACTCTTTATCTTCTTCGGCAGTCAACCCTTTTACAATTACAGGCCCCTGGCATCCGCTAGTTCCGACCAGCATCGGCACGATGTCGCAAACGCTTTGCATCGGCAGCTTGCGAATCGAAAGTACGGGATGGCCTATCCGGTCATTGACAAGCCATGATGAGAATTTTTGTCTAACCAATTGCTCGCGGCACCACCATAAACCGCCCCACAGATAATTTACCGCATGATTGAAAATCTTCAGCTTATTTTCTTCATCCATAGATATTCCCCTCCCTCTGTGCAATTTTTCATATTACATCTGTTATGATGTTAATGCTAAAACTGATGACGAGGGAAATATAATGCATTTTTTTAGGAAAACCAGCACAATATTCTGATTGATTTGATGTGTTTTAAAAATCATCACACAAATTATAAAAGTTTCCTTATCTAAAATTAAACGGCAGCGACTTTTTGATTAATTCAAGCGGCGGAACGGGGTTGATCAACTGAGCTTTTAGAGTATCCAATCCTTTATAGTCAGGAATGTCACGAGCTGCTTCAACAATTCTACCGGTAATTTCATCAGCGTATTGCGGCTGGTAATAGTGCAAGGCCAGCAGAATTACGGTGCCAATTAATTTTACGACGGGGCCATTGTCATCGGCTAATTCCACCCCTGATTTCAGCAGTTCGACAGCCACGGCTTGATCTGTCACAAGCATTGCCCGGTAAAATTGGATCAACGGCCACGGATGACCGAACCCTGTTTTCCATTCTTGCTGCCGCGACAGATAATGTACCTTTTGCGAACTGTCGCCAAGCATTGCCAGGTACCGCACCAAAATATGATGGGCATATTTGTCTCTATCATCACCCGAAACAGCCAAACCGGCAGATGCCAAGGCAAAAGATTTCCCGAAATATGTTTCCAGATCTGCTTCCGCAAGCTTCGCTGCATCCATCAGCGCAATTATTCGATATGCCATGGTTTGAGAAATCTCTCTCCTGCGTTCAACTGGTTCACTTAGACGGTTAAAGGAACTAATGGCCTGATCAAAATAATTAACAGCCAGTTCGCTGTCTCCCAGAAAAGCGGCATGCTGGCCGAAACTTGACAGCAGCTGACCATAATATTTAAGACCGGGAATGGCGCAAGGGACATTTTCCCAGCGGCGCAATGACTGACGAGCCTCGACAAACTGAAAATCATTGGTAAATGACACTGCAATATTGAGATCAGACTTGCAAACCAGCGGGGCGTCTTCATCATATAGAACCTCCGCCAGTCCGCTATATTCAGCAAATGATTCAGGATGACTTTCGCCGCGATGATTGGCTTCAGCCAGCTTTGAGGTAAGCCAAAGCAATTTCAGGCGCGGCGGCAGTTCAGCATCAACCGGCTGATATTTCTTTAGCCAATTGAGTTGTTTGCTCAGCTTCCTTAAATCAACAGCTTTGGAATCCAGGTGGCTGTTGACATGGCTCAAACAGTTTTTCCAGAGGTCTACAGAATTAGAGCATTCTTCTCCAAAAGTTGCGAGTACTGCCGAGGACAGGCTGTTGGCCAGGTTCGCTTCCGGAGAAGCCAGAATGTTGTCCCAGTTTTGCGGCGACATATTGATTCCTGCATGAAAATCATTCAAGGCATTAGTCAGAAGTTGAGCATCGTCATCCAGAAGGCAACAACCCTTCCATTGAGTTTGCTTCAATCGCTCTCTGGCTATATCGTTTCTTGATGCTCTCCCCCAAGTATGCGCCACCACATCCGGATAACCATCAAACGGATCACTTTTATTCATGCAGTTGATTGTGAAATTAATCAATTTAGCGCGGTTCGGCCAAACCCGCATTAACCGGTTGCGGCAATCTGATTCAATCAATGCAAAGTTGCTTGAACTGTCAAAAATACCACGTCGTTCAACCTTGATATCCAATACGGTTTCGCCATCCATCGGCAGCAAACGCAATACCAGATCAATTAATGCGCCGACTCCGGCCGCCCAGTCTACGCCGGAAGGCAACGCTTTCATGGTAATTCCAATTACAGCACATTCGTGTTTTAAAATATCTTCTATAGCCTTATCCACCCGGCGCATTGACTCCTTGTCAATACACTCCGCCACATGCAGTTTACCAGCAATTCCGGGAAGGTTGCTTTCAAACGGGATTAAAACTCCGACCAGATGCCCTAAGTCGGCTTTCCTAATACTGCCTTCTGTATTGTTAAATTCTTTTCCTGTTTCATCAATAAATAACTGCCATTTCTTACTTGGTTTCTGGTTGCAAATATCATTGTGATGCAAATCACAAGGGGGCCGCTTCAGCGCAATGGAGTCGCATTTTATAAGCGGGATTTTGGTTATGCATGGCTGCGCGCTGTCCTGCTGAGTGATTTTAGGTTTCCCATAGTGTCTGATAGCATTTGCCTTGGCCAGGTTTTTTTTATAATCTGTAAATTTTTCGGCGACATTATTTTTTATAATTTCAGATTTGGCATAGTCAGGAATCTTTGCCAAAAAATCATTTACTTCTTTTGAATCTCTTGAAATACCATTTTTAGCCAGCAAGTCGATTTCATGTAAAATCGGTTTGATATAGTCGACGTATTGAATAATCTGTTTTACCTGAACGTCAGATTGCGGGTGTTTATTCGCTAAATCCTGTTTTAAAATCTTTAATTTGGTGTTTTGTTCAGGAGATTCCTGCCATAATAATGTTTTAAGTAATTCTCTTATTGCAGAATAGGCAGAGTCAGTGAAACTATCTAAATTCGGCAGAGAGTATTTCTCCTTAACTGGTTCATGGATAGTAGTTTCCGAATTGCATAAATCTGATTTGTCAATTTCCTGGTACAGCAGTCCTGTTAGATTATTTTCTCTGTAGGGTTTTGCTTGCTGCAGGAGTTGATCAAATTCCAGAGAATCACGGTTAATGCCGCGCTGTCTCAATGCTTTTGCCTCGTCAATCAACTTGTGCATTGGCGTGACCGAATCAATAATTGTTTTTTCGTCAAAAGCAATATGACTTGATTGGAGTTCCTTTCGGATCAAGCATATTTTGTTCTCATTTCTATTTAGATATGCATTCTTAAAACGTTCAAGTAATTTATCCTCTTCAAGTTTTGTCATTCTTATTCCCCGTTTAATAGTTTCCTAAACGATATTAATATATTATGCTCGATTAATGAAAAGTAAAATCATAAATCACCAATTTTTGCTTTAAAAAGCCCAAATCACATAAAGTCTTTCTGAATTATTGCAGGACCAGCGTTGTGCTGCCCTATCTGACATCAAGTCTTATGCTCATAAACCCTTCTTCAGAAAGGACGCTGTATATAATGATGACCACAGCGCAGAATAAAAAGAGGTTTTTAATTTTAGCAATATTGCTCTTTCTCTCATTGATGTCGCCTGTTTTCAACGCTTCTATAAAACTTAAATAAGGCCATATTGTTCCCGCAAGAAATACTACAATCGGCGTTGAATGCGTGAAGCCGAAACTGTATAAACAATAACAAAGGATAATGGATATTCCAGCAATATATAGGGATTTAAAAATTTCCGCCTGTTTTTCAACCGGTATTTTGAATAAGGCGCCGGCATTTATCCTGAACCATTCCACGATAGAAGGCCCGCACAACGTAAAAAATACAATGAAAAATGAGTATAAAATCAGCCTCGCCGCCATCATCGCATTCAGATCGCTTCTGCCTTTCATGGCTGATTTGCCCATGTCGTCAATGGCCTGTTTATAGCCACTCTCATAAGTTTTTTGCAATGCGCTTTTAACATCTTTTTCGCTCGGTCCGCATGATGCAAGAACCAGGCATGTTCCTATTCCCGCCACGAACATCAGTAGCGGTTTTAAAGACATGTATCTTATGATTGTCATTTTGAATTTTTCCTTCTATAAAACGCCACGGATAGCACAACAATCGCGATGGCAATTGCATAGGCGATTGGAACCATAGAAGAAGTGCCAACAGAATTGACAGCCTTGCCCATATCCTCGCCTAATTTGGGAAGGTGGCAGTGCTGCCACCAATTAAAAGAATCGCCAGCGCGATTGCCATCCATACTATCATAGGCATAATTTTACTCCTTTGTTCTGTATATTATATGTAAGCTACTGCAGACGATAATTTCCGGTTAATTTCACCACCATCCTTATCTTTTCTGAATAATTCTTGCTTTCAGGTGAGATATATCGTTATCCGGCACGACTTCAACCGTGCAAACCCGTTCTTGAAAAAAGTCATTATCCGCAGCAGTTTTCGGAATATATGCATATGACGCAGCTCCGGATTTGCGCCCATTATAATATTTATGAACACTTTTCACCAGGAAATAGAGGCCGGCTGCGATGGCGGAGGCAGTAATTGTCCAAAGGATTAAAATTAATATTTCCTTTAAAAAAATAATCGCAAAGACAATCCCGATCAGCCACAGCCAGAATATCCCGGCTCCGCTTTTTCTGCTGCCGCCGCGATGAACCCGGACATGCTCCCACGGCGCGGCATGAATATGGGTGATTTTTTTATTTCTGCTCATGGTTTTCTCCTTTCAAATCACTTGAAATCTGCCTGCCGCCGGCGGCTGCAGTTTGAGGAATAATTACAGCAAACGAATTCAATTTTCCCTGCAATCCGGCGGTCACTGCCAGAATCGTTAATACTACAATCAGCAAAATCAGCAGCAGGCTGATACTGTCGGCGGGTATTTTTTTTTGGCCTTTTTTTTTGTTCACGCCGGATTCCGGCTTTTCCGGTACGGCCATGCCTGAATTATTTTCCTGCTTCAGGTTCTCCGTGATAATGTGCTTCTGTTCTGCTGGATTGTAATTCACGGTAATTTCTTCCGGGATTTCAGCCTTAACCGCTGCATGTTCGACGGGCAGTTCCTCGTCAGGCGGCAGACTGTTTTGTTTAATATTGCCAATCCTGGTCATGATGCCCAATGAACGGTCATCATGGCCGCGGCTGTCGTTGTCCCAGCATTTTCTGGTCAAATAATCCAGGATATCCTGACGTTCAAAATCTTCATTCCGCACGTCGCTTAAAATGCTCCCGAATACAGGTCCGGGCGTCATGTCTTTCTGATCAAACATCAAAAACTGCGGCCCGTCGGTGGTAATCGCGACGGCTTCAACCGTATTTGCATCAAGTGCAGCCTGATGGAAGGATCCGGTTTCTCCGTCAAGGCGGATAAATTCAGTCTGGTTGGCGAATTCCCCTTTATCCATGCTGAACAGAGTCCTGGTTGCGCCGCCTTCCGACACGACAATTGCGCCATCGCCGATCTGCATGAAGCCTATACGGGATCTTCCCGCAACCGCCAGATTGGCGGTGAAATCAAACTCCCGCCGGTCCGTGCGGTATTCATCCGCCAGGCAGCTCTGGGCATTTGCGAGAGAACGGTAGAAAATCCGCGCCAGCTCCTCCCAGCTGACGCGGTCTGCTTCATCCAGCGCTTTAACCAGCAATGGTTCGATATTATAGCACAACCCGGCAAAAGCCCGGATCGCCGCCTGAGCTCCGAGGTGTGAATACTTTGCGCTTCCCCGGCCATCGCAAACCAGCAGGGCCGGGCGCGGATTAGCAACGGCAACCGAAGCATCCTGGCAGGGGATATCCTTGATTATATGTCCCCGTCCTGGCACTGAAGCCGTCAAAACTTTCCAGGTATTATTCATAATTACATCCTTGTTCCGGTTAAATCAGCAAATGAATTGATAGGGGCAGTGCGGATCTTCTCCTCATTGGAAACAGTCCCGGAAGTCACCATCCGCAAAGAGTCCGTCAGCCAGCGGAAGAATTTCTTGAACTTCAACCCCTGCAGTTTCATCGGCTGATGCCCTGAAATCTGAGCTAAAATACCCATGTTTGCGCTAGGGCCGATGCCGACAACAATCAAATTCAGCTTTTTGTTGTTCGCCATGTTCCTGGCTTTTTCCGCCGCCGCCTGCCAGTCATCATTAGGCTCGCCGTCGGTCATCAGTACCAGCCACGGCTTGTAGGCTGCCACGCCTTTCGATTGATAAAGCTGCCGGCGGCGGCTCAGCGCGTCCAGCCCCATTTGAATAGCTCCGCCCATCGGAGTGGCACCGTCCGCAACCAGATCCGGGGTTTCATGGTCAACATCGGCGATCGCGGCAAAAGGCATCGCGACATCGACAGTTCCGCCGAACGTGATTACCGACAGTTCGACGCTCATTCCGGCCGCCTCGTCCTCGCTGGTTTCCCGTAAAAATTGAGCAAGGGCCGCCTTAAGCTCTTCGATTGCCGCCCCCGCCATGCTGTACGAAGTATCAAGCAGCAAAGCGACCGGGCAGCGCGGAGCGGGATTGTTCATGTCAAGTTCATCGTAATTTGAAGCGTAACTCATAATAGAATCTCCTGTTTGTTTTGTTCTATATAATGTATAAGCATTTAAGCTGTCACTTTTCCGGAATAGTTTTTAAAATTTCTAGTATTTTCTTCACGACCTTTGTAATCGCTGGATTTAGCCGTGTCGGGACGAAGAGACGGATTGAGGAAGGCGCGGTTGATACATTTAAGATAGTTGTTTAATTCAAATTTCCATTCTTCTAAAGAGACTCGTTCATTAGGATTATTATGCCCAGCCTTGAAAGTTTTGATAAATAGCGATTTGAGCCTGCAAGGCAAATGACTCCACAGGTTATACCATGTTCCTGCCGGCAGACGACAATTTGAACCAATTCCCAGCGGACACATGCCGGAACGGAGATTTTGTTCAGGGTCATCGCCGCCGATGCGGGAATATGGATGCAGTCCCAGCATCAGAATCTGGAAAATTGTAATGGCAACACCGAACAGATCATGTTCAACTGCCCGCTGGTGTTTCAATAATTCCGGGTGTATCAGCAGTTCCGGAGCACAATGGGTGTTAAAATGCACTGAATTATAGTGGGTGCACTTTTTCCCTGGCACCTGGTAACTGTCGCAGTCTATAAAACGGACGGTGCCTTTGCCGTCGACAAAAAAATTGCTAGGGTTGAAATCGTTGATCAGAATATTGCGGCGATGCAATTGGTCCACAGCATTTACAAAATTTATCGCCACCATGACGAGATTTTTGCGGTTCCAGCCAGGGAAGTGTTTCTCGATCTTGGCCACATAATGGAGCGAGCGCAAAGGTCGTCCTGCCATTTTCTTCATAGCAAAACCAACCAGTCTGCGGCTGCTGGAGGCATTGGTGTCATAAATCCCCATCATCGGCCAGGCGACTTCAGCGGGCAGATCTTTCATATTTACCATATCCGCAATCCGCGGCAGAATTTTACTGTTTTTCGCTGGATTGCTGATAATCTCATCATGATATATTTTGATCAGGAAATCAGAGTATTGCGGAATTGCATAAATTTTTCCTTCGCCGCCCTCGCAAATTGATTCTCCCAGAATAAGCTCATTACCCGACGGATCGCATACCCGGGTCGTTACAGCCTTCTCCATCTCAACCTGGATATTGTCAGACCATGCAGCCTCGTTGACAGCCTTCCTGGTGTTATCGCCGAAAAGAAAATTTAATAACCCTGCCATATTTATACCCTTCCATTCGTTTGTTTGTTTATATCATATAAGCGGTCTTCCGGCGATATTTCCGAATCAATTTGCAGATTTGGTATCATTAAACGGTTTTTAATCACCATGCCGCGGTAAAAACGCGACCGGTCGCCCACCCAGTTATAATTTCCCGCGAAATCCCGGAAGCAGTCATTGCTGATGATATTGCCTCCTGTCCGGTCGGCATGCTGCAAAATGAAATCATCCGCACGGATCATCGCCGGAATCATCACAAAATGTTCAGGATCGTCTTTGAGCAGCTGGTTGAATTTATCCTGTTCAAGGTTTTTCTGGTGGCGCATCGTGGCATCAAAATAAACCATAAAAGGAATATTCCGGCGGCGCAACTCTTGGGCGGCATGCAGCGTTATTGCTATATCGCTCTGTCCGTTTCCGCGCCAGAAGCTGATATTCATGCCGTCCAGCAGCAGTTCATTGCAGGTAGACGGTGTTATTTCGATGCAGTCCTGCGGCTCAGCAAATATGGCAGGCGCCGTTGCTTCGTAATCGCGGCTGATGGCCTGTCCGATATGCCGGAAAGCCTGGCGGAACTCATTGCGATTGACTCGAATCGGCCCACCATCTCCGAACACGCGAAGCGCCTGCAGGTCGGGATCATCGCCAAGCGCCACGGTGTGAATATTTAATCTTCCCTGACTGGACAACTCTTTCAAACGGCTGGCGCTGCCGGAGAAGTCATCACTGGAACGTCCGTCCGACAATATAATAAAGTGTGGCGTCAGAAGCATGATCCCGCGGCCGCGATAGAAATTTACCCGCTCGGCTAATTTTTGCATTCCCAATTCGACTGCGGCATCTATCGGAGTGTCACCCAGAGGCTTAATTTTAAGTCCTGCAAGCGGAAGATCTTCAACATTTTCGAAAGCTCTCAGCTCACCGAGGCGGTCTCCCATGCTGATGATGGAAACTTCGATATTGCTGCTTACCAGGGAATCTTCGCCAATTGCCTGCTCAAACAGTTCAAGCGCCTGCGACAGCTCGGCCAGCGGCTTTCCCCACATGCTATGCGAGGTATCAAGTACCATCATCACCAGAGATCGGGGCATCGGATTATCTTTTTGCCATGAGGCTTTGGAGCTGACTTCCAGAGCAAAGTTTTGTTCGCCAGTGTTCATAATTTATTTCCTTTGAGTTTTCAATTCTTTGTTATCTATTATAATTTGCGGTTATTGAGTTCAATCCCGGTCCTCATGGCCGCAGGTTTTGCATACATATTTTGCGATGATTTTTTCATCCACCACCTCGCCAAGCTTGCTGCCGGTGTAAGCGCCTGCGGCGCCGCCGCTTAATCCGCCAAGAATACCCCCTGCAATTGCTCCGAATGATCCCGCTGTAATTGCGCCTGCGGGACCAAAATATTTCATACCAATCGTGGCTCCTGTTGCGCCTCCGGCAGAAGCACCGGCAGCAGTTCCGCCTAGATAGCCGGTTACTCCGCCTGCGGTCAATCCTGTCGCGGCTCCGATTTTTGTCGCTATTTTACGAACAACCATTTCATTCGCACATTTTGAACATTTCATGATAAAATCTCCATATTTATCGTTTATATGCTTATAAGAAGCGATATTCGCATTTTTCCGGACTGTCCGGCAATTTTTTCCCGGTCATTAATTCATTCTGGCCAATCTGTTGGCAATTTCCCATCCTGTGGCTTCTGTCATGGCAATACCCATTGCCGGTCCGGCCAGCCAGCCGAATACTGGAATAAGCTTAACGGCCGACTTGGCAATCCGCTTGAGTATCTGCTTTTTAAGTTGCGCGATCACGAGATTTTTCGCCAGGTCAGCGGTAATGCTCTGACCGAACACCGCGCCCAATGCCATAGTCATGGTGGTCAGCGCAGTGATGTCGGCGGCGATGTCGAGTCCGGGCACGGGAATTGCGTTGCCGGCGCCGGCTGCAAGCGCGTGGCTGTGTATAATCGCATGGCATCTGTTGATTTGTTTTTCCGTCATTTTTCAGTTCCTTTTATATTGATTATTGGTTCTATATGCATATTAAGAAGCGATATTCGCATTTTTCCGGACTGGTTTGTAAAAAAACGCAAATTTCCGTTTCCGCACTACCAAGATTGCCTTGTAAACATAATGCAATACCACAAATCCGATTCCGGTCCGCCGGGACGGCTGCCCCTACCCTATCACTTTCCAAAATTCACTTTATTGCCTTCTTTGAGCCTGATTTAACAATTCCGGTTGACAAAATCACTAATTAGTAAAAAGACA
>JBAWXM010000011.1:0-35794 GCA_037144075.1 Lentisphaerota bacterium
TTTTGTTGCCGGTCAGCACGCCGGAATTGAACGTAGCTTCATGAAATCTGCCGTCACGCACCGATCGGACGGTGAACTCGCTGGACAGCGCGTTAACAGCTTTAATGCCGACCCCGTTGAGCCCGACCGAGAACTGGAAAACATCATCGTTGTACTTGCCGCCGGAATTCATTGCGGAAACACACTCCACCAGCTTGCCAGTCGGAATGCCACGTCCATAATCGCGCACACTGATACGGCGATCTTTGATTTTGACGTCAATGCGCTTACCAGCCCCCATGATATATTCAT
Organism: Lentisphaerota bacterium; assembly: GCA_037144075.1. GTDB lineage: Bacteria > Verrucomicrobiota > Lentisphaeria > Victivallales > Victivallaceae > CAIPAT01. Next base: position 292 of record JBAWXM010000011.1, read on the forward strand.
CGATGCTATTGTCAATGACTTCTTTTAGCAGAACATAAATCCCGTCTTCTGGATGAGAACCGTCCCCAAGCCGTTCAATATACATACCTGGACGCAACCGGATATGTTCCAGCGAACTCAGTGTCTTGATCTTACTCTCATTGTGCAGGCCTGCATTTTTCACATTCATAATAATCTCCTTAAAATTACGGGCATTTTTCAACTTGCGACTATTTGCTCTCTGGAACGTATTTAAGCGCACGACCGTTCTCATTAACAGCAACCAGGCACATCTCGCGGTCTTTAAGACTGTCCGGAACAAATTCAAGATCCCAACCGCATTTTTTTACCGCATCCAGACATATTTCGCGGTCTTTTAGATTATCCGGGACATATTCCAGCGCGTCTCCGCCACGCATAACCGCTGTCATACACATTTCGCGGTCCTTCAGTTCATTAGGAACATGCTCAAATACATAACCACATTTCTTAACGGCGGCCAGACACATCCTGCGGTCTTTCATTTCATCCGGAACATACTCGAACGCGTCTCCTCTAGTCTTTAGCGCCGCCGAGCACATCTTCCTGTCTTTCAGATTCTCAGGAACTGATTTAAGCGCAACGCCGCAATCCTTAACCGCAACCAGGCACATCTCTAAGTCTTTCATTTCATCCGGAACGTATTCAAGATTTCTGCCGTCCCTTGCAACCGCCGCCAGGCACATCTCCAAGTCTTTCAATTCAGCCGGAACGTATTTAAGTGTATCACCATAAAGATCCTGCCTGACAGCCATAAGACAAATCTCACGGTCTTTCAAGTCATAGGGAACGTGTTCAAGCGCAATACTGTTTTGCGTAACTGCGGCCATACACATCTCGCGATCTTGCAGTTCAGCCGGAACGTATTTAAGCGCATCGCCGCGCTCTTTGACTGCGGCAAGGCACATTTCGCGGTCTTTCAGTTCATTTGGGACATATAGAAGCGCATAACCATAATGCGTGACTGCTGTAAAGCACATCTCACGGTCAATCAGATTCTCCGGCACTTTTCCAAGCCCTCCCAAAGCGGAACTGTCCTGCTTAACCGCCGCCAGGCACATTTCACGGTCAATCAGCTTATCGGGAATGTAATCAAGCGTAGCGCCACTCTTTACTGCGGCAAGGCACATTTTACGGTCTTTCAGTTCATTTGGAACATATAGAAGCGCATAACCATGATGCTTGACGGCTGTAAGGCACATTTTACGGTCAATAAGCTCATCGGGAACATATCCAAGCGCAAAATTACATCGTTTGACGGCTGTAAGGCACATCTGACGATCTCTCAGATTATTCGGAACATATTTAAGCGCAACTCCGGAAGTTTTAACCGCCGCCAGACACATTTCGCGGTCTCTAAGATTACCTGAATCTTTTGCATTCCGATCAATTGAATCTTGCATTTTTCAAGTCCATTTTTTTCAAACCATTTCTATTCACTTAATCCCGCATTTTAATCCGTTACCGGCTACAAATTTTCAGTAAAGATTCAGTTAGTTTGCACGCAATTCTCCGGCACGTATTGAAGTGCATAACCTTTATTATTGACCGCCGCCAGGCACATCTCGCGGTCTCTCAGCTTTTTCGGAACATATTGCAACGCAGAAGCATTTTTTTCGACCGCCGCCAGACACATCTCGCGGTCTCTCAGCTTTTCCGGGACATATTCTAGCGCATAACTGTGTTCAAGCGGATGATTGTTTTTTTTTACCGCCGCCAGACACATCTCGCGGTCTTTTAGATCTTCTGGAACGTATTTAATAGCCCATGCACTATGTTTTAATGCCTCCAAGCATATTTCGCGGTCTTTAAATTTCTCTGGAACATACTCAAGCGCAGGTTCATAGTCACTAACTGCAATAAAGCACATCTCGCGGTCAATCAGATTTTCCGGGACGTCTTTAAGCGCCCAGGAACAATGCTTAACCGCCGCCAGGCACATTTCCCGGTCTCTCAGATTTTCCGGCACATATTGCAACGCAGAATAATCAAAAAACATTAATACCCAGCTTCGGTCTAGAAAAGCCGCCATGCACATTTCTCTGTCTTTAAGATTATCAGGAACGTATGCAAGCGCATCACTGTATTGCTTAACTGCCTCCATGCACATTTCATAGTCTATCAGTTCTTCGGGAACGCATGCAAGAGACTCAAAACATTGCTTAACTGCCTCTATGCACATTTCGCGGTCTTTAAGATTATCAGAAACTTCGCTTAGAGCAAGACCAAACTTTTTAACCGCTGCCATGCACATTTCACGGTCAATCAGATTCTCCGGAACCCTGTCCAGCATAACTGCGTAGCCTGCCATGCACATCTCGCGGGCTTTCAGATTATCTGGAACATAGTTAAAAGCATAAGAACCATACTTAACCGCCGCCATGCACATTTCGCGATCTTTTAGATTATCAGGAACAAATCCAAGCGCAAATTCACTCTTATTAACCGCCGCCATGCACATCTCGCGGTCTCTCAGATTTTCCGGCACGTATTGAAGTGCATAACCGTCTTCATTAACAGCCTTAAGACATATCTCCCGGTCTTTCAAATTCTCCGGCACGTATTCAAGCATAGCTCCATCATCGCTAACCGCCGCCATGCATATTTCGCGGTCTTTCAGTTCAGCCGGAACGTATTCAAGGTTAAAACCACAATCTTTCTGTCCAACCGCAATCAGGCACATTTCCCGAACTTTAAGATTATCCGGAACAAATTTAAATGCCCACGCATCCTGCTTGACCGCCATCATGCACATTTCCAGGTCTTTAAGACTCTCCGGAACATAGTTAAGTGCAGTCGGCCAGTTCCTAACCGCTGCCATACACATTTCTCTGTCTTTCAAATTTCCTGAATTCCCAACTTTCTCTTCATCAATTTTCTGCATTTTAAAACCCTGTTTGTTTTCATTCCACTTTTATATAAAACCATCCTCCTGACTCAAATAACTATGAAGTACCCGAATCGCCGATGTGGCATGTTCGCCCCAATGAAATATATTGACAATCCATGTACGTAGAGCGTGACGCCGATATCCTGCATCCAGCAGGCCAAGCCCCCTCGATATATCCCTGTAAATATCGGCAATATCATCACTCAGACTCCCGGTTACCGGCTCTTCTGCTGGAACAGGAATTGGATTGAATATTTCCGAGTAGTAATTAATCGGGAGACTGCCGCTGTGGCAGCCACGAAACTTCTTTCTGATTTTTGCAAAACGTGCGTCAGTATCTTCGACATTTTGAACTTCACTTGAAAGCCGGACTCCGCACAAATAGAGTTCTGTTATCAATTCGAGCACCTGCCTGGTTGATTTTAAATCAGGCCGGTAATTTGATTCCGCCCATTCGCAATAACGCCTGGCGGCAATTATGAACTGCTCTGTTCTTTCACACATAATCACTCTCCATTCCAGCAATGATATAACGCTGATGGATTCGCAGCTTCATTTCTCTGTTGCGCAGTTATGGTTGTTCTGTTTTTCATGCTTCTTCAACGATATGCCTTGCTTCTGTTTCAGCCTCGGAAATTCTGTCCATGATTTTTTTGTTATCGCGGTCATTGATGTAAAAGCACAGTTCGCCGAATTTAGATTTAACCTGAGTCGCCATTACCGGACTTTCCGGATGGCTGCGGTTATATTCTTCCAAATCACGCGACAGCCGCCACAATAAATCGAACCAGCCGTCGCCGCAGCAGAAACCCCAGGGCATCAACGCATCAGTCAGCGGCGCGTCTTTCAGTTGATATAATATCGGGAATGCACTGAACAATTTCTGTTGTAATTCCTGCTTCATTTGTCCATCCTTATGCCAGCAGACATTTGCGGTATGCAGCAGCAATTTCTTCCGTTAAAGCATGATAATCAATTTTCAGTCCGAACAGATCGCCGCTGTCAGGCGCCACCCGGACAATCACCGGGAAAATTTCCGGATTCAATGCAATTCCTTCCTTCGGGATAACCAGCAGCCCCGCCTGCCGGAATTTCTGCATCCTCGCAACTGCAGGCGAAGCGTTCCATGAATTTGAAAATGCTTCCACGGCGCAGGCCGGCAGTATTATCGGACGGTTACGTCTTGCGGTCCGGAACAGCAAATCAAAGAATATGTCCGCCACCCCTTCATTGTCGTCCATAATCCAGACACTTGCATCCAGCGCCATGCCGCGTTGCAGCAGGCTGCTCAACCGGGCTTCAAGCGCCTGCCGCGCCTGCTGATATGCTTTTTGACAAATGCGCCGTTTCCGGCGCTTTTTCAACTGGTGACTGACTGCCCAGTAAATCATGCTGGCCGGAATGCCGATATACAAACACACGCCGGAGATAACCAGCATAATTTCTTCAGGCTTCATAATTTAACCTTTCTCGCCGCTATGGACAGGATGTCACATAGCGGCGTTTTTTGCTTAGATTGACGGCAGTCTGATGCCCAGACTGGCGGCGGCATCCGCCTGTGTTCCGCCTTCTACCTCTCTGACCTTGTAACCTTTTTCCAGCAGTCCGGTGATATATATACGGTTGTACATGAAGCAGAGCACGAGGATTCCGATGCCGAAAGTGCAGAGGCCGATCACAATGGTCAGCAGAAACCACTTGATGTCGCCGCGCAATAACGGTACAAGCGCGGTAAAAAAGAAGAATGTCCAACTGAAGCCGGTTTTTGCTTTTTTAATGATTCCGGTAACAGGGTGTTCCATAATTAACAACATTTTAATAATCCTTTCAATTAGTAACTTTTTCAGAGTTTAAAGTTTTTCCCATTTGCTCCAGCCGCGGCAGACGGATGCTCCGGCATAAACGCTCGTCATCGGACCATGACATTTTTTAGAAGCGGACTCGCACTCGATACGGTACGGTTTCCTGCTGCCGTCAAACAATATTTTCCTTTCTCCCGACCAATACTTGCAGGTGGCACAACATTCACGACTTACTGGCAGATTCACAATTCTGATCCTTTCCTGTTATTCTTATGTTCTTCCTGCCGCATCCCTATGCGACAGAAGTTAATGAATATCATAGCAATTGGCGTGCCAATATTTTTTAATGAATAAGATTTCAGCTTGAATCGCTGATTACATTGCCGATTAACTATGAACTTCAATCGGCGAAAAGAGGTCTTTGTGATTAAAATTTAACCATCAATGATAAAAAATAAACACCCGGCAGGACGTTAATCATGCACAGCAAGCAGGAATCATCTCCTGGCATAGAATCTGCTAATTCAATTGAAAATAACTTGGAGGTTATATGAGAAAGAAGAAATTAAATCCGGTTGTTGTCAGCGATCACGACATCTGCCGTGCATTAGACCTTATACTGGAACAGCGAATCGCCAGCGCCAGTTTTCTGGCGCATTGGCTGGTGGTTAGTGAAGATTACGCCATGGCAATCATGGAAAGGCTGGAAGAACATGGTGCTCTAAGCAGATTCAAGCTGGGCAAGCGGAGAAAATATCCGATATATCTATTCGATATTAACATCGACGCGCTCATAGAGCTGAATAGCAAAATGTGTCCGCGAATAGAACATCCGGACAATTAATCTTAGGCGTAATTACTTTTGCGGCAAGGGAATATTTATTTAAATAACTTGGAGATTATATGAAATTAGATGAATTAAAGGCGGCGATTTTTAGAAATGATCTGGCGATGCTTGAACAATTGCTGAAAGACGGCAGCAATCAGGAGCAGAATGACGCCAATGGCGTGAGCCTGCTGTTTCATGCCATTAACTTCGGCAGCGTGACGGCAGTAAAATTATTGCTCGACCACGGTGCGGATATCAATCAATCCAACTGGCGCGGCAGAACGCCGTGGCTGCTGGCGGTGGAATCCGGCGACCTGGAGAAAATCTCGCTGCTGCGGGAGCGTGAAGCCGATACCAAAGCAAAAAACGACCAGGGGCAGACCGGGCTGCATTATTCGGCGATGCGCGGACGTGAATATCTGTTCAATGAACTGCTGGAACATTCCGGCGAAGAGGTGTCATATACTGACCAACGCGGCAATACTATCTTACATCTGGCGGCGGCATGGGGTAATCCTGCTATCGTAAAAACCATCCTGGCTAAAACGTCCTTACCAGTTGATTCACAAAATAACGATGGTGAAACCGCATTCATTTGCGCCGTCACGGCGAGGCAGACCGTGATCGCAAAAATCCTGATGGATGCCGGATGCGATATCAATCTGGCGGACAAAAACGGGGTGTATCCGCTGCTTGCCATGGTAAAAAGTTTTAAGGCTGACTACAAACAGGCGGAACCCAAACAATCTTCACAGGAAACTCCTGAACTCATGCAATTATTCGCTGACAGTAATGTTAAAGTACAAACTCTGCCGGAAAAATCGGCTGCTTCCGGATTGGGACTGATGAAAAACATGCTTGCCGCCGGGAGCGCTATAAATACCGCCGACCGCAACGGAGAAACCCCGCTGCAGGCCGCAATACGCGCCGGCAATATGACGTTTCTACCGCTGCTGCTGGCATCCGGCGCGGATATGAACTGCCGGGATAAAGACGGCGCGACTCCGTTGCTGACTGCCATTCTCGATAACAATTACGACCTCGCCGCATTGCTGCTTGGATCAGGCGCGGATACTGAAATCGCTGACAAGGAAGGCCTCCCCCTGCTGACAATAGCGGCCCGGCTCAAGCCGCTGGACATTTTCTGTCTGCTGTTGCTCCATAAGCAGGACGATTCCGGCGACAAAAGCGTAAATGACGCCATCGGGACTATTTTCGACCGTGCAGGAGGTAAGAAAAGATATATTTCAGAAGAAGATTTGCGCAAAGCACTACTCGCGGCAAAAACTCCGCAAAGCGAAAAAATACTGAAGTTGCTGGATGCCGAAAGTCCCCAGTAGCTTTGTGATTTCGATTTAATGTTATGACTAGACTTTTAGCCTGTACAGCGGATATGACGAGAATTACCCCATATTTTTTTTAGTTTGGCGGTTATTTTTATACCGCCATTCGGTGCTTAAATGTATAAGAATTATTGTTGTCGAGAATTCAGATATTTATATCTTTATTCAGGTTTCATGATATGATTTTTCGTTATATTAACAAAGAATGTCAAATGAATCTGAAAATACAACTTTTATTTACACGATAATCCAAGCTCATTAAAAATTGCGTGATGCACAGCAGAGTCAAAGCCTGCACATGGATGATGAGCTCCAAACAAAATAAAATTTTTACCAGCGAGAGTATATTTTAAGAACGATGGATTTTTTTTAATCGGCTTAGCATCTCCATCTCCAAGATTATAAGGGATTGCTTCCCAAGGTTTGTTGCCCCATGTTATAACGATATCCGGAGCATAACGCTTTACAATCTCGCAGAAAGCATCTATGTTTTCTTGCTTATTAAAAAGTTCCGGATGCTTATCATTAGGATTTACACCTTCTCTTTCTTGAAGAAAGTTATAAAATACTATTGAGTCGAAGAACAATTCCCGTTCTCTTTGAGAACTAGCCCTTCCATAAAATGAATTTATAAATGTTGTATAAGTTTTTCTCCAGTTGCCTCCATCCCATGCTCCTTCAAGATACCCTTCTTTTACACAATCACTTGTGAACGTCCTGCAAGTGTCATCAATCCATTTCTCCCCACACTTGACACAAGAATGTTCGCAGTAATGAGATGCTCCGACCACCATTAATTTTTTGTCAAATATGCTTGATGCTTTTCCATAGCTTTCACCGACAAAAGGCTCAAAAAAAACTTTACTTCTGCTCATAACTATCTCCTTGATATGGTTCAGTTTTACACTATATGCATCTTTCATTCTTCGATTGTTATACTATAATTCAACGATTGATTATTACAATTGTGCTTTTTAAATGTCCCGTCGCCGTAGTTGCCGCCTTCTCGGTGAAGTTTTCGTCAAGGCCCACCATATCGCTGATATCGTTAAAATTTATCGGATTATCTCCTGATGCATAAAACCGATAGCATTGCCGTTTGATTTATAATTTTTTCTAACGCGGCTCTCACACTCCAGGGCATCGAAAAGCTCATAAACATTCGTTTTCGCTTCATCCGCAAGATAGTAATACCCCTGCCGGACGGTACGGAAGTCGCCTGGCGTAAGATTGGGTATCGCCAGCAGGCGGCGGCGTTCCTGCTCATTCAATTCATCCGGATGCAGCAAAGCCAGCATCTTACGGAAGAAGACAAACTTGCCTTCATCTGTCAGATAGTCGAACTCCATTTTAAAGGTAAAGCGGCGGCTGGTCGCCGGGTCAAGCCTGTCGGTAAGATTAGTGGCACAAATTAGAACACCGTTGAAGTTTTCCATTTGATACAGCAATTCATTGACTTGAGTAACTTCCCAGCTTTTCTCTGCCATCTGCCGTGAACGCAGCACGCCATCCGCTTCGTCCAGAAACAGAATTGCTTTTTCTTTTTCAGCTTCACGGAATGCTTCGCGGATATTCTGCTCCGTCCCGCCGACATATTTATCAAGCAGATCACTGCCCATCTTTACCAGAACCTTGCAATCCAGAGTTTTGCCTAGGTATTTGACGAACTCGGTTTTTCCGGTTCCTGGCGGGCCTGATAACAGCATATTCATCCTTGGACGGTCAATTCCAGACTGGCCTGAACTGTTCTGTTCATTCCGGAACCGCGAGACAGCGGCGACGATCCGCTCCAGCGGAATAGAGCCATTCAGGTTCAATCCGTCCAGTGAATAATCAACGGCAACCATCAATCTTTTCTGGTCGGAACCTGTTACACCCAGCAATTCGCAGTGCGGCTTTATGAATGTTTCCATTACCTGCTCCGCACTTTCAGGATTAACCGGTTCACTGCTGTTTAGAACTTGAAAATTACGCAGGGCAAGATCAATCCCGCCGGCGCTGATCTCATAGTTTGACGCCAGCTTATCCACCAGAGTTTCAGGCAAACTATCACTCAGTTTATGCTTGGTAATGGCATTCCGCCAGATTAACCGGCGTTGTGAACCGGTGAGCGGGTTAAATTTGATGGAATAGTCAAAGCGGCGGCGACTCGAAAAGGCAATCATTTCCGCACGGGTATTGGCAATCCAGATACATGGAGTTTTCAAGGAATCCAAAACACTGTTGAGCATTCCTTTGTCGCGGTCTTCCCTGCGTCCGCCGCCCAGCAGTTGCTGAATTCCACTTTCCCCGGCCAGCATTTCATCCGCCTCGTCAACAATAATTAGACTATGACTATTGTCCGCCTGGCTGTCACAAATCTGCAGCGCGGCAAACCGGAAACTGGCTGAATAATCGCTGTTGTCCTTATATTCAGTACCAGTTGAGATATTTGTGTCGCTTTGCGCCACATTGTAAGCCGTAAGGCCAAGCTCAGCCGCCAGCGAAAAGGCGAATGAAGTTTTTCCGGTGCCGGGCGCGCCGTAAAGCAGAATATTCATGCCGCGTTCGCGTAAACGGTTGTTCAGCAGTTTTTTCAGCAGTTCGCCATGTTTGCTGCCCAAGTCGCCATAAAAATTCCAAGGCAGCGTTTCGTCCCGATAAATCTTGAAATAACGCGAGGTCAGCGGCTGATCGTCAAGCCCGCTGATAAAAGTTGTAAGATCATTATTTAAGTTCAATTCATTGTCAATGCAGTTATAACGGCGCAGTTTGGCATCAGGCTTCAAAAACTGGGCTAACTCGCCTGCGGCTACACCCAGCGCTGATTCCATCTTGCTGATTTTTAAAGCGCTGCAAGAGCCGCGCAATTCGTCATTTCGCCAGATAAAAGCGGCGGCGGTTAATAGCAAGACATCATATTCCCGGTCATCCAGCTTAAAAAACTGGCGTAACTCCTCAAACTTTGTCTGTACCGGATCGCAGGGGAGTGACTCTTTACATTTTTGATTATCAGCCATATATTTTTCAATGAGTTTAACCAGTTCCGTTCGCAAATAATAATTGGATTTTGGATGATTCCACAACGCAGTCAGGATATGCTTAGCGGGATCGTAGTGAAAGTCAACTTTACTTTTCTCCATTTCCTGACGTATTGCGGCAGTGGTTGATACGCGCACAATCCGCTGCAACTCAGCTCGCGAGATGAAGTCTTGAATCGGGGAAAACATATCAACATCGTAGGCTTTTTCCATGCTGTGCTGCAACATATTTTTAAGAAAGCGTAAAACCATTTGTCCCATGAACCGGTCTATATTCTGGTTCAATCTAACATCGCCAGGCTGGAGTCGCCGCCGTCTGACACTTACTTTTTTCGCCTTATCCATTTTATCCGAATCTCCTTAGTTTATATTCAGGTTGCAAGAGTATTCAGCAATTGCCGTGCCAACCAGCGTAAAAAAGCAAAACCGCCATGGATTGAATTCAATTCATGACGGCTATTCAAAACATAATGATTAATTTTTAATATCTAATGGTCAAAATTTAACCTTTTCAATCGCTGTACCCCCAAGCCATGTTTCAGTTTTTATCCTAAAAAAAGCAGTCGCACCAGTGTGCCGTGGATGTGCTGTTATTTTGTGCGCCGCTGTGGTAACCACTGCAAGTTCAAAGTCACAGTGCAGACATGGTGCAATGGCCGACCCGGAGGGTTGAATGCAGGATTTCCGGCAATTAATCGTTATTAACTTTTTGTTGAATTGCTTTTTTCCCATAAGGATTTTATTTTAAACAACATAAAACTAAAATTAAGGTTCAACTGCTTTTTTTAGGATCATTATTGATGCCTGGTGCATTGCTGCATCAGGTAATATATACCGCCGGAGGCTGCCCCGGAAGCAACTCCCTTGCCGGCCGCGGCCAGGCGTTCACTGCCGGATTTGCCTTTTTCCGCCGCACTCATCAACGAACCTATGGTAAATATTCCAAATACAACAACCAGTCCGGCAAGAATGAGTTTTATCGGAAGGAACAGCGGCAGATACAACAGGTTGTCGATCGCTGCCAGAGTGTAACATATCACAACCACGCTGAAAACAGCCGTTCCCCAGAAAGCGATTGCCATGACAAATGGCGAACCGCCTTTTGTTCCAAGCGGCAAAAAGTATGAAAGGAGTATTGCAAACAAAAACAGCAGGCAGCTAAAGACATGGTTTGCAATGTTGTAATAAAGAAAATTTCCTTTACGCGCACTCATATTACGTTCCTTTCAGTAAGCATTTTACCGTGCCAATTATAAAAAAAGACCGGTTGCTGTAGAATTTATGCAAAATTAATCATCATACGGTCCAATCAATCATTCAATTTTTAATCAGCAGTGGTCAAATGTTATTTACTCAGTAAATGCTTTCTGACTTTACGGTTTTTCATTAAATACTATTTACTCTTATTCAAGTTGCCCTGCATCTGGGGAAAAACTCACTATTTTATATATCATTTGTTTCGTTATGTATTAGCTCTCCAATTTTTAAATTTTCGTACCATTCTCGATAAATACGAACCAAACGACTTTTACATGAAATAGCAAATGAATACGAGCTATTCGGATTTTTTATGACATCTGCGCTATGATCAAATCCCTCTTGTTCTATTTGACCGATAAAACTGTTTTCCCAAGATTCAGTCTCGCGCATTTTTTGTTTAGCTGTATCTTTCTGATCAGATCGATTATCTTCAAATGGCCATGCTCTTAAATTGGCAATTGTATCGATCCATTGACAACAAAAATCCTTTAAAATGCCTCGCTGGCAATATGTGTAATAGTAAGGCAATATATGATCATAATCCCATGGCCGATTATGAGATTCCCATAAGTCTTTTCTGGCAGGATCATAATCAGGATATCTTTTTGCTAAAAATTTGCGTTGTGCATATAGCAATAGTTCTTTATTGCCTTTAATATTACAAATGAATGGCCACCAATTATTTTCTCTTTCTCGTTGTTCTTCTTCTGAAAAACCTTCAACCATAAAACAATTCCACCATGTCCATGAGTGTAGTGATTTCTCATCTTCTGGGGCAGGTATTTTTATTGAATTACTTATTTCGTCCGGAGAATATATTGTCCGTAAACAGTCTTTCCCTTCTCGCAAAGCATCTACTATCGCAGCTAAGCTTAATCCATTCTGTTTGCAATTTTTTAGAATGATATTACATAGTTCTGCGTTGTCTTTTCCATGCCAATGCAATATGGTAGCCATACCAGTTAAATAATGATACATTTTTTGAGATACATCAGGATATTTGTAAGCAAGCCATAAGAGTAACAAATATACGTCTGGAGAATCTATTGCAATACTAGTTCTGTGAACTTTAAGCACTCCCCATTCGGCAATGCAATTATCGTCTAACCCCATCCATTTATCTACACAAACACATGCATTCTGCAATGGTGAGTCCGTAATACCAGTTCCGATAAAATCAAGTATTTTTCCACGCAACGCGCCATCTTCTTTGGCAATCCGCCTAATATAACTAACGCTTATCGTATGATGTAATTGTTCATCACTCAAAGCAATTCTTACTGCCAGTGAAACCATGCGTGAAGCAGGCATACGTCCACGAGCAATATTATCGATTGGTCCTGCCAATTGCGGCCAGTATGCCTTAATCATTGAATATGTAAGTTCTTCTCCTTCCAGCCTTGTCCCCTGCTGATTTAGCCTTTGAAAAAGGTGTTCAATATTAGATATATTTTCAGTTTGAGAACTATTGCTTTTCTCTTGTTCTGACTCTTCCACTAATTCATCAGGAGCTTTTAATGCAATTATCTTTGCTGCAAGTGCCGTTTTTACTCCATTAAAGATTTTCTCTTTTTGTTTATTTGAATCGACTGAATTAATAAAAAATTTTGCGGCGGCGCTCCACGTTTCTGTAGCATTATCAAGCGCTGAAACCACCTCTTGCCAAAATGTCTCAGCTGTTCTAATATCTGAATTTAATAAAATTGATAATGGAACCGGTATTTGTGCTTTGTATGGACGTAATTGGTTTGGCGTTGGACGACGATAGCTTGTCGATATCTCATTGATATCTAAATTTTCCCTTAGACAGTCTCTAATTTGCCCTGTAGACAAACGTCCCTCTGAATCACTTTCAGTATACCCCCAAGGATGGGCTTGTGTTGTTAATCTTATTAGGAAGTTTCTAGTGCTACTAGATGAGATTTTGGGGTTTAAGTCAATCCAAACTATAGAATCTGTACATAATTTCTCAGGGAAAGGTGTAAATCCTAGTGCTATAGCATTACATCGTTGTTGTCCATCAAGCAAATGATGCGTAATTTTCTTGTCATCATGCCTTTGCTGAGATTCTATTTTTGAACAAACAACAAAAGAACCAATAGGAATGCCTCGCATGATAGAATCCCATAATAGTTCAATCTGTTTAGGTTTCCATACAAGTCCTCGTTGGAGCGCCGGGATACTTGCGACTATTGGCGGGTTAATATCTTTGAAAGATAAATTATTCCATGATGCAATTTCTTTTAGCGATAACACATAATCAGTTTGCCTTTTGTAGTAAAGTTGCTTTACTTTGGCGGAAACATATTCATCATCGATATGTGCAAATCGTTTAGGTTGTGCAAACTGAAACTTCTCTGAGGGTGATAACCGCATGATTTTAATCATAAACCCTGAAATATCTGCATATTCCAAAAGTCTAGGATCGTCTGATAAATCTTTCACTTTGCCAAATTTAATAACTTCTGCAATTGCATCTATGGTGTGTCCATCGGCAATAGCCAACAATGCTTTGCCCCCCATCAATAACATTTTTGTAATATCATTTGCATTATCTATGTAAACAAAGGCAATGTTAGTTTCATAGAACAGCTGCAAAACAGAACTCTCTGGAGTTCCTGTCTCAGACCATCTCGATGCAATCTTCCATACATCAATACTCATAGATACCTCTTAAGTGTTTGAGTCAATTATGGGATACTCTCTCTTCAATTTAAGTAAATATATAGCTGTCAAAAGGCATTACAATGCTTGAACATTATTAATTACTAATCGTATCTGACTACAAGCTTCATTACTCATTGATGTAAAATGTTATTATATATTTTGATGATTGCAAAACTGGGTAGTCAATAAATATCACAGGTTTTTCTCGATGTTCTCAGTTGCTAACCAATTATTTAATTCGGTAAATACTTCATTCAGGTCATCGAACTTCAGAGTTGCGTATTGATCCAGCGGCGTTGGCTGTATATTTACTATTACGATTTTGCCGCCGCTGTAATAGGTGGTCATGGGCAGGCTGGCAGCGGGCTGGACGGCCAGACTGCTGCCTAAGATCAGCAGCAGATCCGCTTTGCACATATCTGTAACGGCATTATCTATTAAGTCCATATCCATATCCTGACCATAGAACACCACGTCCGGCTTGATAATACCTCCGCATTTAGTACATTTCGGAACCTGATCAGCCTGGACTATGGGGGTAATCGTTTGATAATCATATTCGGCTTGGCACTTTAAGCAATGATGCATGGAAGGGCTGCCGTGAAGTTCTTTGACATTCATACTTCCGGCGCGCTGGTGCAGCCGGTCAATATTCTGCGTGTATACAGCAGATACTATTTCGCGCCTTTCTAGTTCGGCGACTACCCGATGCACCACATTCGGCTGATAATTATCAAGTCCGTAGACAAACGTCTTGCTCCATGCATAAAACAGTTCCGGATGTTTTTGAAAGCAGGATAAAGAAAGCACTTCTTCAACGTTCATGCCGTGCCACTGGCTGCTGAAAACGCCGTTGGAGCTGCGGAAATCGGGAATGCCGGATAAAGTGGAAATCCCGGCCCCAGTAAAAACTAAACAGTGCTGAGAATAATCCAATAATTCTTTCAGTTGTTCAATCATTTTGTAATCAATGATCTCCTTAATTAGTTAATATACTTCTTCAAAGTATTTCTGGTTATCTGCATGGCTTCGGCGGCGTGAGAGATATTGCCCTGGTATTTATCCAAAATCTTTTTTACATGAAGCCGGGTCATTTCATTCAGATTTTCCGGATATTCGACAGTTTCAGCAATGTCGTTCTTCATTCCCCACTGGCGGCGGTTTTCTTCAATCAATTTGCTAAAATCCTGCTCATCGAGAATGTCCGCCAGTTCAAGAACGTTATACAGCTCCCGGACATTGCCAGGCCAGTCGTAGCCTGCCAGCGCGGCAAGCTGCTCCGGTTCCAGGCGGCGCTTGTGGCGGTTCATCCAGAAGGCATTGGCGATCTCGCCGATATCCTCCGACCGCTCCCGCAGCGGCGAGATGTGAATATGCACCATGTTCAATCGGTGAAACAGGTCGTCGCGGAATCTGCCGTCGCGCACCATCTGCGCCAGATTTTTGTTCGTGGCGGCAATCACCCGGACATTGACCTTGATTTCCCCGGCTTCGCCGAGGCGGTTGAAACGTCCTTCCTGCAATACCCGCAGCAAACCGGCCTGCGCTTCCGGCGGCAGTTCGCCGATTTCATCGAGAAACAGTGTTCCGCCATCGGCCTGTTTAAAATAGCCGTCATGGTTTTCCACCGCCCCGGTGAACGCGCCTTTCTTGTGACCGAAAAGCTGGCTCAGCAGCAATTGCGGGCTCAGCGTGGCGCAGTTGGCGACGATAAACGGTTCCCGCTTGCGCGGTGACTTGAAATGCAGTTGCAGCGCCACTGTTTCCTTGCCGGTGCCGGTTTCACCCCAGATCAATACCCGAGCTGAATCTTTCGGCCCGACCTTTTCAATCAGCGACCGCAGATGCTTGATCATCGGGCTTTTTCCGATAAGTTCACGCGTGCCGTAACGTTCAAAATGTTTAATCATATCATTCTGCTCTTCGCTGAATTGATTCCGGCCTTCGGCCAGCGTCCTGACGGACGCGCCGTAAGCGTCGAAATCCTGATAGTTGCGATAAAAATACATTGCAGCATCCAGGAGTAGCAGTTTATATGCCAGATTCTGCCGAATATTCTTTTTACCCTCGCTGTCCAATAACGTCACCAGATCAGACGCATCCTGATGATATATTTTCGCTACCCATGTGGTCAAACATTCATCATCCAACGCAATTTTGCAATCAACAAATTTACTGAATTCGGCGGGCAGCCATTCGGGAAGAGCCAGCGTACTCAACCATTGAACGGCAATTTTTTTATCATGCAGCCGCTTAACCAGCGCCAGCAGATTATCAGGGTCGCCGTGCCAGCCAATACCTAAAAGGATGATAGTCTTCAATTTATCAGGCGGCGAGTCCGCCAGCTCGGCCAGTTTTTCCGGTAACCGTTTGGTGCTGCTGCCGATGACTTTAGCATCGGAAAATTTCCGCAGGGCAACTGCGGCGGCGCAACCGTAATCTTTCCATCCCCACCCGGTGATAATCAAAGTATCCATAACACTCCTTTCATAATTAATACATTTTTAACCGCAGAGGACGCAGAGGGACGCTGAGTAATAAAAACCAAGTTCCTCTCTGCGGTTCTCCGCGCACTCCGTGATTAAAATTTCTTACAGTTTATTTACCATTCTTTTTATACCGTCTTTCAATAGAATAACATTGAAATTAATAATCAACCCGAGTTTTTTCCCGCTTAACTTTAAATAAGAGACCAGTTGCGCTTCGTGGATCGGGGTGATCTTCTCCGCCGCTTTAAGTTCGACAATAATACTGTCTTCAACCAGAATATCCACTCTATACCCCACATCCAAAACAACGCCGTCATAGCAGAGCGGCAGTCCCACTTGCGATTCCGCATAGAGTCCGTTCTTCCGCAATTCATACAGCAGGCAGGCTTCATAGGCACTTTCGAGCAAACCCGGCCCAAGCGCTTTATGAACTTTTATTGCCGAACTGATTATTCTATCGGTAATATCATTTAATTCCATAAAAACCCTTTCTTACCGCAGAGGACGCTGAGTAATAAAAACCAAGTTCCTCTCTGCGGTTCTCCGCGCACTCCGCGGTTAAATTTTCTTTCCCTGCAATTGATATTGAAAATATAAACATTAAGTGAGGGCTTTGCAATTGGTTCTAGTGTTTTTGTCAACCGAAACCGTTCAGCCAAGGGAATATCGGAGTCGAACTTTAGCTTTGATGTTTTCGCCTCCTGAATTACTTTGAGGGAATTGTAATTTGACCTGGATAGACAGACTTTGTTTGGATTATATAAGAAATTATAGGAAAATGATGGAAAACGCTTGCTTTTTGTGCGGTTATCATGTAAAATTGACTTGTTGCTGTTTATATTTAAAATCAGGAGATTAGAATAGATAGATATGGAATTTACTGCTAATAATATTACACTGATTGTGGTTGGCGCTTTAACCTGGCTGGTATTTATTCTGGGCGTGGCCAAATTTTCAAAATTTTATCTGCTCTTCACGTTGTACCGCAGAGAACTGGATACTAATCTTACCGGTATGGGTTCAAGTATGAAAAAGCTTCAGAATTCCATTTCTGAAATGATTCTTGAACAGCGCCGTACCAACAAGTTGATGCTTGAGCTGATTGATAACAGCAAATCCGGCATTGGCGGAAACAGCAGCGACGATGAAGGCACAGAACCTCAAATCGAATATCAGATACCCGGCGCTCAAGCGGCTGAGTCTCCATTTATATTCCACGGCAACGAAAGCCAGTTGTCTCAGGCGCCTGAATCTGAATTTATTTTTCACGGCGACGAAGATCAGCATCAATAGTCTGGCGCAGGATAAGTTGTCGCTCCTCAGGATGTAAATGTCTGCTGTATCCCGGAATCATCTGAAATTGTTTTATGCCATGCCATGCCATGCTGTGTGTATTGAGAAAGTAATAGGAAAAACATTGGCAAATAGCTCCCCTTTTCATGAGTTTGCGGAAACACTTCCCGGAATTCCCCTTGGAAGATTATTGACAACAGCAATTTATTAAGCTATAATGTTCACCGGCATTTATAACAGAAGGTGGGAAATGTGTATCAAAGTAATCGGAATCGATTTCTCAACAAACGATTATAGGTGTGGTATTGCGATTGCAGAAATAAATGGTAATTTATGTACAATTTCCAAAGTTGGGTCCGACGAATTTTTCGCGAATACGATGATCTGCCTGATTAATCAGGCAAGTTATTTGCTCTGGAAGCAGATGCAGCGGCTTGAAGAAGATTTTATTAATACTCTATAAGGTTGAAAATTTAACATAGACGAGTAGTATTGTGGATTGGATTTTTTCGATCCGACTGACTGGCGATATGAATATCGCCTGAAGAAGGAACGGAAAAATACGGACGCAAGACGCTCGCCGCAAAGCGGTTGCGATCTTTCGAGTTTGGATTCGCACTCTTCGAGGCCTTCGATACCCCGGTATCGGCAGTCTCTCAGAATACGAACCAATTCTCAAAATATCCGCAATCTAAAGTTGAATTTTCAGCCGTGCAGAGTATACTTTTCATTTATTTTTTGTATATTGAAAAGGCGGGAACGTTTTTGAAACAGAGATAACTGCACAGAGGGGAGAGATTTCAAAAAATGGCAGATTTATTTCCCAGGCATGGCGGATTCAGGCAACTGCGGAGTTTTCAAGTTGCGCAGCAAGTCTATGACGGTACAACGGTATTCTGCAACAGGTTTATAGACAGGCGTTCACGGACTCATGATCAGATGGTGCAGGCGGCGCGCAGCGGCGTTCAGAATATCGCGGAAGGAAGTCTGGCCTCTGCGACTTCGAAGAAAACAGAATTGAAACTTACCGGTGTGGCAAGAGCCAGTCTTGGCGAACTGCTGCTGGATTTTGAAGACTATCTGCGGCAGCATGGTTTGCGGCAGTGGCATAAAGACGATCCGGAAGCAGTAAAGGCCAGGTCGGACCGGTCTGACAAGTCCGACTGGTCTGACTGGTCCGACGAATTTTTCGCGAATACGATGATCTGCCTGATTAATCAGGCGAGCTATCTGCTTTGGAAGCAGATGAAGCGTCTTGAGGAAGATTTTATTAAACAGGGCGGTTTCACGGAACGGCTGTACAACGTGAGAAGAACAACAAGAGACAGATAAAATATGATTTCTGCCGATAATTTAACTGCGGACAATCGTTTTAAATTGATTTCCGGTAATCGTCTTGAGCTGCTGGCGCAGGATTTGTCCAGCCGTTTTGCGGGCGGCGATATTTTCACTCCGGAAATTATTGTGGTGCAGAGCCGCGGCATGGAACGCTGGCTTTCGCTGCGCCTGGCCGAATTTAACGGCATTGCCGCCAATCTGCAATTCCCTTTTCCGAAGGCATTTATCAGCAATCATATTTTCCGGGCGCTCTCGCCGGACATCTGCGAGCGCGATGTGTTTCCTTCGCCGGACATCTCGGTATGGAAAATCTGCGGACTGCTGCCGGAACTGATTGACTCCGACAGGGATTTTGCGCAATTGAAAAATTATATCGCGGATGACCGCGCCGGGCTTAAACTGTTTCAACTGGCGGAGCAGCTGGCAACTCTTTTTGACAACTATCTGGTATTCCGTCCAGATGTTATCACGGAATGGGACAAACGGCAAAATCCGCTGGCGGCGTTTCCTGACAGCCGATGGCAGATGAAGTTGTGGAACAGATTGTCTGCTGGAAAACGTCCGGTGCATTTTGCTTCCATGTATGCGGATTTTCTGAAACTGGTCTATCCCGGTTTATATCAGGAGTCAGGCGATGCGGAACAGCAAATTGATTGCGGTGCATTTGAGCTTCCTTCCCGGATTTTCTTTTTCGGTTTCACCTCGCTTTCTCCGGCATTTATGGATATGATTTTCGCGGTATCGAAAATTACTGAAGTTTATTTCTATTATCTGAATCCCTGCCGGATGCAGGCCTGGGAATATGACTTGAGCAGAAAACAGGAAATGCGCCTGATCAGCCGCGAACTTAAAAATCTGGTGGAAAAATCCGACCTGAAAGATGATTTTATCAAGCAGGAACTTGACGAGCGCCTGAATGTCCTTTATATCGTCAAGGGCAACAGCCTGCTGGGTTCGCTTGGCACTCAGGGACGGGAATTTTTCGGATTGATCAATTCATTGAATGAAGAAAGCAATGAGCCGCTGTTTG
This sequence comes from Lentisphaerota bacterium, assembly GCA_037144075.1. Taxonomy (GTDB): domain Bacteria; phylum Verrucomicrobiota; class Lentisphaeria; order Victivallales; family Victivallaceae; genus CAIPAT01. Next base: position 20,271 of record JBAWXM010000011.1, read on the forward strand.
AAGAGAATCCTGCTGATACCCTGCTGCACAGAATTCAGCGGGATATTCAGGAAATGCGCGATCCGGAAACGATTAAAAAAGCTGCGGAGCCGTCGCTTGACGCCGGCGACCGCAGCATTCAGATTCATTCCTGCCACAGCCCGATGCGTGAAGTAGAGGTGCTGTTTGAGAATCTGATTGATATGTTTGAACGTGACCCGTCGCTGCTGCCGAAAGACGTCATGGTGCTGGTCCCGGAGATTGAAAAATACGCGCCTTATATCGAGGCGGTATTTAATTCCCGGCAGTATGACGACCCGCAATGGTTTTTCGCGACTGTCGCAGACCGCCGCCGCAGTTCTTCCGATGCCGAAACCACCGCTTTTACTGGCATTCTAAACCTGTGTTCAGGCAGGTTCAAGGCACCTGATCTGCTTGACATTCTGGAAAATCCGGCGGTTTCCGACTGTTTCGGCATTGATGAGGACAAGCTGCCGCTTATCCGGCAATGGGTATACGACGCGAATATCAACTGGGGAATTGACCGCGAGTTCAGAGAAGAGACTGCAGGAGCCGCATTTTATGAGAATTCCTGGCGGTTCGGGCTTGCCAGGATGCAGGCGGGGTTTGCGATGGGCGGGCCGCAGGGGGGGGATGAAGCGATTTTTACCGGCGCTTACTCCGGTGATATTTTACCGTCCGGCGGTTTTTCCGAACAGAATGCCGAGCTGCTCGGCAGGTTCGTTGAATTCATGGAACTGCTGTTCGGGATGTTTCATGAGATTAAAAATCCCAAACCGGACAGTTACGGCAATCAGGTTTTTACGGCGCCTTGGTGGAAGCGTTTTCTCCTCGGTATCATCAATAATTTCTTTTCCGGTAAAGCTTGTTTTGCCGAGGCCGTGCAGGAATTGCGCGAAGCGGCCGATACTGTTACCGGCAATATGGAAAAAGGCGGACTGCGGGAAGGGGCAGGTCTGGACGTGATGATTTACGCGCTGAAAGCCAGTCTGGATTCCACCAGCGTCAGCGGCGGCTTTTTGCGCGGCGGCGTGACTTTCTGTGAAGCACGGCCATTGCGCAGCATTCCCGCCCGGATCATCTGCATGATCGGCATGGACGAGAGCAGTTTCCCCAGACAGACCAGAAGCGCGAGTTTCGACCTGATGGCGGCCAAACCGCGTTTCGGCGACCGTTCCGCCAGAAATGACGACCGTTTCCTGTTTCTCGAAAGCCTGATTTCGGCACGGGATGTTTTCTACCTCAGCTATACCGGCCAGGGCAATAAAGACAACACTGAATATCCGCCGAGCGTACTGGTCAGCGAACTGCTGGACTACATCGCGTCCGGCTACCGCTTTACCCCAGACGTGAGCCAGGAGGAAAACCGGATGGAAGTGGAGAACATGCTGAAAACAAAACATCCGCTGCAGGCGTTCAGTTGCCGTTACTTCGCCGGTGTCCGTGAAGGCGAGGCGGCGGTTTCAGCCTCACTGATATCATATTCAACTGAAAATCTTGAAGCCGCGAAAATGCTGCTGAAAGAGCGCCGCCGTCCGGTGTTTCTGAATACGGAACTTAGTGCTCCGCCGCCTGAACTGCGGCGGATAAATCTTGATGAACTGGTCGCGTTTTTTCGTAACCCGGCCAAATATTTCCTGACGAAAAGACTGCTGCTGCGGCCTTCAGTCGAAGATGTTCCGGAAGTGGCAGGGAGTGAGAGATTTGAATTGAATAAACTGGATAAATATAAAATCTCCGAGCAGATGCTGCGGGAAAATATTTCCGGCTGGAACGGCGGCGCGGCGGATGGCGTCCGCGAACGCTTGATGCGATATTACCGGGCATCCGGGATGTTTTCTCCCGGCGCCTGGGGCGAGCAGCAGTTTGAACCGCTGTTTAACGGTACCTCCGGCTTGGCCGGGAAGCTTGCCCGGCGCATAGGTGGAAAGCGTGATCCGCTGACTGCAAGTATAAGTTTTGAGAACGGCGTTTCGCTGTTTGTGCGGCTGGATGACATTTACCTCAGCAAAGAGGATGCTCCCTTTCAGATGCTTTTCAGATATGCCGATCTTAAGCGGAAAGACATAATCCGTACCGTGATTTTCAATCTGGCGGCAAATATTCCGCAGATTCGTGAAATCGTCAAAGTCCCCATGGATACTCTTGCGGCAGGTAGAGACGGATATTGTCTTTTGCCGGCGGTATCGCCTGAAGCAGCAGTCGTCGGCCTCCGTTCGCTGCTGGACATCTTCGTCCGCGGCTTGAGCCGTCCGCTGCCGTTTTTCCCTGATACGTCCTCCGCCTATTACTGTTCGTTTAAAAAGAACGGCGTCCATGAAACGGCATTGAAAGACGCGGAGACGGAATGGTATCCGAAATATAAAGTGAAGTCTGAATCCGAAGATGACTACTTCAGGTTTCTTTACAGAACTTTTCCAGGTAGTGATGAGTTTGCGGCATCCGCAAAATTGCTGGGGTCTCTGCTGCAACTTGACGAGTCAACCTTTTTCATCAATGATCTTGAAAAGGAGGGCTCAGATGCGTGAATTCGATCTTTTGTGCCAGCCTTTACGGGCGGGAACGGTCAGCCTGATTGAAGCCAGCGCCGGAACCGGCAAGACTACGGCTATTGAAAATCTGTTTATCCGTCTGCTGCTTGAAGGCATAGAACGCGACGGCGAAAATATTGCGCTGGAAGTTAAGCAGATACTGGTGGTGACCTTTACCGAAGCCGCCACCGCTGAACTGGTGGACCGGGTGCGCCGGAATATTTTCCGGGCAATTGAACTGCTGGATGCCAGACTGGTTATTGACAATGTCAATTATCTGGATAAGAAACCGGAGGAGATTCCGGATATTTTAATCCGGCTGCTGGTAAATTATCTGACGGAGGATGATGAATCAGGCGGACCGGACAGAAGAAAGATGCATTACGCAAACCATCTGCTGCATGTCGCACTGTCAGATTTTGATGAGGCGTCTATTTCCACTATTCACGGCTTCTGTTCAAGAATGCTTAACGAATTCGCGTTTGAAAGCGGAGTGCCGTTCGGAGCGGAACTTATCGCCGATGACCGTTTATTGGTAGATGAGGTAGCCGCCGATTACTGGAGACAGCATTTTTATGCGCCTGACTCAAAATTGAAATGCGCCGCCGCCGAAGCCGGCGGATTGAACCCGGCGGAGCTTTCCCGTATGGCCGGGAATATTCTTAAAACTCCGGGAATTAAACTGTCCGTCGAGGAAAACATTCCTGATGCTGCCTGCATCTATGCGGATTTAGATACAGCGTGCGAACGGTTGTCGGATTTCTTTGTTTCCCGCAAAGCTGAAATATGCGGATTGCTGCAGAACAACCAGGATATTTTCAAAGCGGATTTCAGGCGGGAGCTGCCGGATGCTTTATACGCTCTGTCCTCTGCGCTGGGAGACAATGTTTTTTCAGCAATCACCGGAGCCATGAAACTGTTTGATCCGGATTATTTTGCCTTGAAGCAGCAAAAGAAAAAGGTCTGGAAAAGCGACAACGGACTGATGCCGCCGGTCATCGCTGAACTGCTAGAATTATGTAAAGAGTTCAAGCAGACGACAAATGATTTTTGTGTGGCGGTCAAGACTGGTTTTGTGCGTTATCTGCGTGATTCAGGCGCACTGAAGATGAAAAAACGGCAGTTGCAGGTGCAGTCGTTTGACGATCTGTTGTCCGATATGCATACTGCGCTCGGTAAGTCAACGACTTTCGCCGCGCGCATCCGTCAGCGTTTCAAGGTGGCGCTGATTGATGAATTCCAGGATACCGATCCGGTGCAATATGATATTTTCCGGCTGATATTTCAGGACAAGTCAACGCTGATGCTGATGGTCGGCGATCCCAAACAGTCCATCTACGCTTTTCGCGGCGCGGACATCTACTCTTACCTGCATGTCGCCGGCGGCATGGACGATTCATGCAGTACAACGTTGACGAAGAATTTCCGTTCCTCCGGACGTCTGCTGGAAGCGTTCAACGCAATTTTCGGTGTGGAAAACCCGTTTGTTGAAAAGGACATCAAGCATCTGCCGGCGGTGTGCGGCAGAGAGCCTGACCGGCTGGTCATCGAAGGAGAGAATATCGCCGCTTCTCCGTTCAAATTATGGATGCCTGAACAGCTTTCCAAAACGGCTACCACTGAGATTCTGTGCAGGTCGGTTGCCGCAAAAATCGCCTGGCTGCTGCAAGCCTCCGGCAGGACTGATTCAGCCGGCCTTCCATGCGCAAGGTTTGAAAAAGATAAAGCCGCCGGGGAATGTGAATGCAGAGCAGTGAAAGCGTCCGATATCGCGGTGCTGACGCTCTCCAACCAGGAGGCCAGACAGATGCGGGAGGCGCTGGCGGATGCCGGAGTTCCCGCCGTGCTGCAGAACTCGGGAAATGTTTTTAATTCTGATGCGGCCGGCGAAATATATCATGTGCTGCGGGCAGTGGCGGTACCGGGGCGTGATCCGCTGCTGCGCACCGCGCTGGCTACTGCCATGTTCGGTTTCAATGGCGAAGACATCGCCGGACTTGACGATCCGGCTGGAGATTCAGGAGAACCTGAAATCGAACTCTGGCGGCAGTTGTTTCTGGAATTGAACACGATATGGCGGGAAAGGGGTTTTGTTCAGATGTTTTTCCGGATGCTGCGGGAAGATACGGTTCATTCCGCCAGGCGGTTGAGCATCCGTGAAAACCTGCTGGCGCTGCCGCTGGGCGAACGTCATTTGACGGATCTGCTGCATCTGGGGGAACTGCTGCACCAGGCTTCCCGCGGCGGCACGCTTGGCTTGAACGGCCTGATCGCCTGGCTGCATGAACGCATTCTACGCCCGGAAGATAACGAGGAACATGAGCAGCGGCTGGAAAGCGATGATGACGCTGTGAAGATAATGACAGTGCATAAGAGCAAGGGATTGCAGTTCCCGGTCGTATTCTGTCCATTCATCTGGAGCAGAGGCTTTTCTTACGGAGACGAAAAGGATTTTCTATTTCATGAGCAGGATTCGGACGGCGTGTATAAGCTGTTTTTCGAAGCCGGACATGGTGACATCGTCCGGAACCGCATCCGCTGCCGTCGCGAGAAATTGGCCGAGTCGCTGCGGCTGCTGTATGTGGCGCTTACCAGGGCCAAGCAGTTCTGCTGTGTCGCCTGGGGCGGTTCTATGGACAGTGCGCTGATGTATCTGGCGCGGAACTGGGCGGACACCGACTTGCGGAATTATTTAGAACACGGCGGCAAAGGGATGAGCCCCGGTCTTGGGGATAATGCCGATAAATGGCGGCAATGTGACGCGATAAAATGGGAAAAACCGTTTGCGGATTCCGTCCGCTACGAATCTGAACGGAAGCAGTTGCAGCTTGAAGCGAAAAAGCAATCGCGGCCGATTCCCGCTGACTGGGGCATCATGAGTTTTTCCAGCTTGTCCGCCGGAACCCATACCGGCAAAGATCAGTCTCCGGGCTGGGATGACGGCGCTGCTTCGCCGGGGCCGCTGGAGGACGCGGCAGCCGCTGATAATGAACCGGAATCGGCGTTGGCCGATTTTCCCGCCGGGCCGGTTTCCGGCGATTGCATCCATGAGATTTTCGAGGAACTGGATTTTGCCGTGACTTCGGACGCAGGCTGGCGCAAGCTGCCGGAAGTGAAGAAGCTGATCAGCGATAAATTGCAGAAATTCGGGCGGGTGGACAGCACCCGGTTTGATGACAGTCTGGCTGAACGCAGTTTGATGATTGGCGATATGCTGGAAAACGTACTGAATACTCCTGTGACCGCTGGCGGCGGAACATTCCGTCTGGCGGAAGTCGCCCGACGGAGGCGCGTTTCCGAAATGGAGTTTTTCTTCCAGGTTTCCGATCCGGTGCGTCTGGCGGAATTGTCGAAATTATTGCAGCGCAATTTTCATCCTGAGACGGCCGCCGGACTTGAACATATTGGCGGCAAAGCGCCGCGGCGGGGTTTTATGAACGGCAAAATTGACTTGTTTTTTGAGCATGGCGGCAAATACTGGATCGCAGACTGGAAGACCAACTGGATGGGACGCGCGTACCGTGCTTACAACCATGCCGCGCTGAACAGCGATATGATCGCTAACTCTTATCTGATGCAGGCCGCTATTTACGTGCTGGCGGTGGATAAATTCCTTAGATTCAGAGTGCCTGGTTATGACTATAACCGCCATTTCGGCGGAGTATTTTATCTTTTTGTCCGCGGAATGGACGGACGTACGCCGGATCAGGGAGTTTTTACAATGCGGCCGGAACTTGATTTTATCCGGGAACTGGCGGAAATATTTACTGGAGGCGCGCAATGAATTCAGGCAGAATCGCATTAATTGAATCGCTGCGCGGAAAAGGATTGTTCTGCGACGCGGACATTAACTTCGCCCGTTTCATCTGCCGTGAAGCCGGACCGTCCGCCGGATATGAACTTTATCTGGCGGCGGCTCTGGTCAGCCACGCGATTCTTGTCCGCAAGCATATCTGCCTGGATCTGTCAATACTTTCAGTTGATCTGAACAGCTGGTTTTCCGATTTGACTGACGCGGGGCAGGGGGTGGAGTCTCTCCGCCATGAACTGCGTTCGCTGCCGGTTCCGGCAAACTGGCTGAAGAAACTGGCTGAATGCAGGCAGGTCACCGGCATGCCCGGCGAATTTAAGCCGCTGATTATCAAAGACGAACTGATTTATCTTTACCGCACCTGGCAGTGCGAGCAGCAGCTGGCGCTGATGATAAAATCCCGCTGCGGAGTTGATCGGGCTTTTGACGCCGGCGCGGTTGCCGGACGGATAAAGGCAGTCTCAAACAGATTTTTCTCCGAGTCGTTGTTTGAGCAGAATATCGACTGGCAGCAGACTGCCGTGTTTGCCGCTCTGCGCAATCGTTTTTCGATTATCACCGGTGGCCCCGGCACCGGGAAAACGACGGTGGCGGCGGCGATTGTCGCGCTGCTGTTCGAGCGCGATTTATCACTGCGGACAGCCTTGTGCGCGCCGACTGGAAAGGCCCAGGCGCGGTTGCAGGAATCGCTACTTGCAGAAACCGGAATATTGAACTGCCGCCGCGAGGTGATTGAAAAGACTGCGGCGGTTCAGGCCTGCACGATTCACCGGCTGCTCGGAGCACGTCCGGATTCGGAGGAATTTAAGTATAACCGGCAGAATCAGCTGGCGCTGGATGTGGTGATTGTGGATGAAGCGTCAATGATTTCACAGTCGCTGATGAGCGGCCTGCTGGAAGCGCTGCCGCCGCAGGCGAAAGTAGTGCTGCTCGGCGATATGGACCAGCTGGCTTCGGTCGAATCCGGCATGGTGCTGCGCGATTTGTGTCTGGCGTCCGAAATCAATCATTTCTCGCCTGAATTCAGCGCGGCATTCGACCAGGCGGTGAACGGCGCTATGCCGGCGCTGCCGTCCGCAACATTAACTTCGTCATTGTCCGACTGCACGGTTGAGCTGCAAATCAGCCGCCGTTTCGATCCGGGCAAAGGCATCGGACTGGTGGCGGCGGCAATTAAAGCGCTGCCAGCATCGCCGGCGAATACGGCAGTGGACGCGATTATCCGAGCAGCCTGTTCAGATTCCACCGGCCAGATTAACGTGTCGCAACTGCCCGATTTCAGGAAAGGCGGACTGGAAAAAGCCTTGAGCGAACTGCTCCGCGGACAGCGGGTAAACTTGAGCGGGGCGCTGGAAAAAATGTTCATGCATTATTTTAATGCGGAAAATATTGAAGCCGCTTATGAGATCTTCCGGCGTTTCCGGATTCTCTGCTCGCACCGCCGCGGCATGTATGGCGCGGAAACGGTCAATCTGCTGGCCGAAAAAATCATCCGCGGTCAGAACAATCCAGCTGATTTTTATAAAGGCAAACCGGTAATGATTACTCAAAACTGTCCGCTGCTTAACCTGTTCAACGGCGACATCGGTTTGATCTGGCCGGATGAAAATGGGCGCCTGAAAGCATACTTCCCCGGACGTGACGGACAGCAGAACAGCGGCTTTTTCTGCGTCGAGATTTCAACTCTGCCGATGTTCGAAACGGCGTTTGCCATGACGGTGCACAAGTCGCAGGGCTCAGGCTTCCAGAATGTCCTGCTGATTCTGACCCCTGACCTGAATTCCCCGGTTCTGACCCGTGAACTGGTTTACACGGCGATCACCCGCGCCGAGAAACACGTTGACATCTGGAGTTCGCGTGAAGTCCTGGCCGCGTCAATCTCCCGCCGCACCCGCCGTTGTTCCAGGCTTCAGGATTACATATCTTGATTTGCGTCCGCAATCATTTCTGATATATTACGGTTTAAATATTAACAATGGAGATTTAATCTATGGTTTATGATACACACATACACATAATGGATGAGAAGGTGGAGCCGGCGAAGTTCAGCAAAAAACTGAGACAGGCGGGGATTGATGGATGTGTCCTGCTTTCGCAGCCGCCGAAAAGTTTTTATCATCATTCGTATTGCTTCTCTCAAAAGGCATCCGACCGGCTTGACAATCTTTTTACATGGTGCGGGCAGAGTGAAAACCTGTTTCCTTTTTTCTGGATAGATCCCCTTGAGAAAAGCGCATTGAAGCAGGTCAAAGCGGCGGTTAAACGTGGAGTGACGGGGTTTAAAGTGATTTGTGACTATTATTATCCTTATGACAAGCGGGCGATGGAAGTTTTCAGATTTATTGCTGAAAATAAAAAACCGATTCTTTTTCATTCCGGGATATTGTGGGACGGCAAGATGTCATCTATTTACAATCGTCCAGCCGGTTTTGAGGCATTAATTGAGATCAGCGGACTGAAATTTGCGCTGGCTCATATTGGCTGGCCATGGTGTGATGAACTTATTGCGGTCTATGGCAAATTTCAACAGGCTTATCTTGCCAGACCGGATTTGTCGGTGGAGATGTTTGTTGATATTACTCCCGGTACGCCTGCGATATACCGTAAGGAGGCGCTGTACAAACTTTTCAAGACAGGTTATGACGTTAAAGATCATGTGCTTTTCGGCACTGATGGTTTTACGAGCACTTTTGACGTTAAACAGATCAAAACTATGATCAGTACTGACAGAAGAATCATGAATGAACTTGACTTGCCGCAGGCAGCAATAGATGGTGTTTTTTTGAATAACTTTAAAAGATTTGCCGGAATTGCCTGAGCTATACTCTGCGCGGTTGAAAATTCAACTTTAGATGAATTGGATTGTGGATTGGATTTTTTCGATCCGACTGACGGGCGATACCCACATCGCCGGAAGGAGGAGCGGAAAAATACAACCGCAAGACATTCACCGCAAGGCGGTTGCGATCTTTCGAGTTTGGATTCGCACTCTTCGAGGCCTTCGATACCCCGGTATCGGCAGCCTCTCAGAATACGAACCAATTCTCAAAATCTTCGCAATCTATAGTTAAATTTTCAGCCATGCAGAGTATAAATCCGGTATAATCAAAACTGTGGATGATTTTCTGTTTATGAACTTTCTCATGCACCTTTTTCTGGCTGAAGATAATGATGATTCGCGGATCGGAAACTATCTCGGCGATTTTGTCAAAGGCAATGAAGCCGGGATAAATGAACTTTATCCCGGCAAAATTGCCGAGGGCATTATTAATCACCGCCGGCTTGACCGGTTTACTGACGCGCACCCTGCCGTAATCAATTCGATTGCGCTGATGAAACCGTTTTCCGGGAAGTTCGCGCCGATCGTGATTGATATCCTCATGGACTACTATCAGATTAAACACTGGCAAAAATTCACCGCCGAAGATTTTCAAAATTTTGTCAATAAATGCTATGCGTCATTGCAGAAGATAGTTGAGGGCGAGCAATATCCGGAACTTTGCCGGCATTTTACCGCCAGGCTGATTGAACGGGATGCATTTAATGTTTACAGCACTATCGAAGGCATCCATGAGGTTCTGTGCGGCATGAACCGCCATCTCAAGCGCCCTTCGCCGCTGCCGGACGCCAAGCCGCATATTATCGCCAATTACGCCGCGCTTGAACATAATTTCCAGCTATTCATGCCTGATGTAATGACGGGCTTCAAGCCTGCAACGCGAAACAATATTGATAAAAATGTCCCCAAATATATGAGTTTCACGCTAAGAAAATACCAAAGCTAATCTAACCACTATTTCTCTAACTGGAGAGATTGTAAAATCATATAAATGCTTGACTTTCTGATGGAAGTAAGTAACTTATTATACCATTTTGCATTCAATCGACGACAATATTGTTGAGGAGGCAAAGCTATTCAGGTAACAAACCAATCATCCAATGAAAGCAAATCGGAATTAAATAATATTTGCGTTTCCATATTTAACAATCTTTGATAGAACAGCTTTTCCGGGAGAAGATGGAATGAGGAAAAACCTATTACTTTTATTGATTTTGGCGGTTTGTCTATATCCATGTTTTACTTTTTGTGAAGACAACGCGATAAGTTATCGAAAAGCTGCGGAACAGGGAGATGCAGAAGCGCAGAAAAGTCTTGGGACTTGCTATCTTAATGGCTGGGGTGTCGCCACAGATCAAGCTGAAGCCGTTAAATGGTATCGTAAAGCTGCCGAGCAGCAATATGAAAAGGCTCAGTTCAATCTTGGAACTTGCTATCAAAACGGCTGGGGTGTCGCCGTAGATAAAGCCGAAGCTGTTAAATGGTATCGTAAAGCTGCCGAGAAGGGTTTTGTGAATGCGCAAAATAATCTTGGGGCATGTTATCTAAATGGATGAGGCATTGCCATAGATGTAGGCAATAAACTTATCACATACACTAATGTCATTTAAAAAATTCTCGGAACAATTTTACGAAAGTAGAAAAGCGGTTTTGTAGCATCCTTCAAGTTGGTTTTTACAAATGTGTCATTTTTCAAGCTTACATCAATTTGTCCTTGAACTATACCAAGTGATTTTACTCCAAAATCAAAAAGGTCGTTTACATATTTGATGTTATTGCTTAAAACTAAATAGTTGTTTAGAGCAGCGGAAGATTTTCGTTCCGATAAATTGTCGGCAATACTTTTCAATATATCAATGTCTGTCATATTTGTAGTATCCTAATGTATCTGGTAGCTTGTTTAATTCGAAAATCGTGGACTTTAGCTTCGGTGTTTTCGAACAGTAATTCATTGATTTTTCGCCTCTGTTTGTGCCCGATAATAAATTCCCGCAAACGCTTATTTCAAAGTTCAATATAGCCGGAGAGATAATATTATCAAGCATCAAAACCTGAAGAATTTAACGCGAAGGCGCGAAGGCACTAAGCAGAGAGTTTTTAAAATTAGGCACAGCCAAACTTTAAAAATGTTTTTCTTGTTGTTTTACTCAGCGCCTTTGCGTCTTTGCGATAAAATTAAGTATTGTCTGGCTATCTGCGGCAACGCCGTGAATAGAAGACGGGTGCCGCACTACGGCATTAAACGTTCGGGTTTGGTATTCAGCGCTTTTGCCAGCCTGGTGGCCGCTTTGAGCGTCATCGGCCGTCGGCCGCTTTCAAGTTCGCTGATTACCGTCTGACACATGCCGGAACGCGAGGCAAGTTCTTTCTGAGTCATATTGATTTTATGCCGTGCGCCGGCCAGAACTCGATGTTTGTTCTGCTTCCACCAGTCAGTCTTTTCAAGCTCAACCAGTTCATCGCCGTCATCTTCAAAGCGGCTGGTGTCAACATCAAGAATTTCAACAGTAAACTGCTTGCGCAGAAATTCAAGTACCTGACTGGTACCGGCTCCGTGGAGCGATATTTCAGTACGGGGCTTTCTCACGAGTGCCAACATAATACACCTCTATAGTTATGGTTGTTTTCTCTGCCGTCCAGCATGCGACATAATGGTAATTCAAATGACAATGATGTTTGTTGCCTTCAAGCTTTGAGTAATTCTGCCATGCCGGCTGCTCCGGTCCGTCCGCCGCAAGATCCTGTTGCAGAAACGAAAACGCATCCTTTATTTTTTCGGAAGTCGCTCCAGGTTTTTTAGCTGTTTCTTCTTAACACTTACCTTCCAGGGCATTTCAGTTTCCTTGTTGTTAATAATTAATTATATCGCAAAATATCGCAAAATGCAATATATTATCGCATTTTTTTGTAAAAAAGTCAGGCATTACTCGAAAACATTGCTCTCAGTGCTTTTTATGGATACTATTATGGAAGCATCAAAACTTGAAGAATTTAACGCAAAGGCGCGAAGCAGAGAATTTTTTAAAATTTGGCACAGCCAAACTTTAAAAAGGTTTTTCTTGTTGCTTCACTTGGCGATTTAGCGTCTTTGCGTTAAAATTAAGGCATCGGCTGGATATCAGTACTATTTATTTCTGTTCCGGCAGATGGCAGCCGGGGGCGATGCAGAGTATCTGGTCGGATTTGATCCAGCCGTCGGCTTCGCCGCAGCGCGCTCTCGACCACTCCTGACGGGATTCCACAATCTTGACTTTCGTGCCGCTTTGCAGTTTGGCTTCCACTTGACCTGAAGATTCCGACGGAAGGGAGCGCAGCTTCGCGTTGTCGGTCATAATCACCGCAATATCCGGGTTGTAGTCATTTTGATACTGGGTCGCCGCCGCTACAATTGCGAGCAGCGCCGTCAGCGAGACGATACCCAGCAGAATGGCCCTTTTATTAAAGGACAGCGAGCGTCTGAACGCCATAATGCCTCCGCCTGCGGCGCAGGCGATTGCCGCAATCAGCAGCCACTGGTCAGGGCGCAGATTGTCGCGTAATGCTTTTATCAGGGAGGCCGGGTCTTTGATTTCGCCGGTCTGCGGCTGGAAAAGTTTTCTGCGGACGTAATTCAGATTCTCGGTAATATCCGAATCATTTGGCGCAAGCAGCCTGGCGCGTTCATAACATACCAGTGCGGCGGGGTAGTTGCGGAGCTGGCAGTAGCAGTTGCCGAGATTGTATAACAATGCCGGGTCCGGTTTTTCCTGGACAAGCCTTGAACGATAGTAGTCCGCCGCGCGGTTGAACTCGCCGCGGTCATACGCGGTAAGTGCTTCGACGCTGGTCTGAATTAGTTCCGGATTGGTGGCTGCGGATTTTTTCGTATCGGCCGTCGCGACGGCGGGCAGCAATGCCAGCAGCAGGACTACGGTAAAGTTTTTTACTGCTTTGCAGATGCGCTTTTTCAGTTCATTCTTATCCATATTAGCTCCTCCCGGCATATAGCTTGCCGCCCCGGAACTGTGCAGACATTCGGCAACTTCTTTGTCATTGACTTTGTCCGCCAGTTCGGTCGCGGTGGTTCCCGGCGGCAGCGCCAGCATGTCATTCAGGAATGGCACCACTTCGTTATTTATCGCTTCGTCAATATTATCCGGACTGCACTTTTTCAGTTCGCGCAGCACTCTGGAGCGGTCAGCCTGGGCTGCCAGGCGGCGGCGCAGCATCGGATCGGCATCCAGTTTCATTCTGGAAGCATAGCGCCACTCACTGAGCAGCCACAGCAGCGGTCCCGCGATCATCAGCAGGATATAAGCCCACAGATAGTTAAGATAGAGCGGAACGGCAACCCCGCCTGCTTCGGACTTCTTCAGGTAAAGAATGCCGGATTTAGCGGCCGGTTTATTCACAATCGCTTCAGGTTCGGCGGAAGATTTCGAATCCGGCGCTGAATTGAAGACCATCGGCGCGGCGGTCAGCGCTTGAGTCTCCGACTGGGCAACGGTGAATTTCTGCTCAAACTTATATGTCTTGTATGCGTCGTGCGAAGTCGAGAAGATTGCCGTTTTTAAATCAATCTCCACCGGTCCGGGCTTCAACGGAATCATCACATATTTGATTTCGGCTTTTTGTCTGTCATTGGCGGATGCCGGAGCTTTATCAACCTCCGGCGGATAAATGCGGAATCCCGGCATATTAAGCCTGGGAGTCTGTAGATTTTCCAGAGAGCCGTTTCCGGTAATTGCCAGCTTGAAAGTAAATGGTTCGCCGGACTTAAGTTCTTTGGAGCTGATCGAATAATCCACCAGCCAATTACCAATCAGTCCCAAATTCTCAACGCCTTCCGGCGCCGACGGCAACGCTTTAATCCTAAGTTCCGGAAAATCAATGTTAACTGAAAAAGGAATCTGGTGGTATGACTGGCCGCGGACGAGGCTGAAAAAATCATCTTCGTCGGAGTTGCGCTGCTGCTGTTTCGGGACAATAATTTCGCAATTCTGGGTCGCGGATGGTGTCAGGGTTCCAGCGGCGATTGCTCTGAATGCAGTCCTGAATTTATAGAGCTGAAATCCCCGTCCGCTGACAATCTCACGTTCTCTGGTCGGCAGTTCGAATCGGCTGTTTTCCTTGTTTACCCCGCTGTAATCCCGGAAAATTACCTTATCCAGATTGAAATTCGGCCAGCTGGTGAACTGATATTTGATATCTTCGGACGCGTAAATATCCAGTTCCACAGGAATTTCCTCTCCGACATAAAAATCGCGGCCTTCAGCCATGATGACGCCTTTACCGTAAATCAACTCTTTCAGCTTGCTGTTGCCGCTTCCGTCAGAAGTTTTAGCGCCTGGAACAACATGATTCGCGCCTGAAACAGCTTTTACCGTGACGCTGTTAGTCATCATTTCTTTGCCGCCGACTGTGACTTTCAGCGGAGGAATCTCGACCGTGCCCTCTTTAATCACTTTAAACAAGTATATCGAGCGGCTTTCTGCAACTCCGTTAATAATGCTGCTGGACATGGATGATCCGTTTCTGATCCATTCAACATTGTCCACCTGAGGGAAAGACACGATTTTAGGATAGGTTCTGGCGGTGACGGCGATGACCAGTTGCACCCGCTGTCCGGCAATAACATTATCCGGCACCGCAATCGCCCTGACTTCCGCCGCCTGCATACCGCAGGCGGACAGGCATATTATCAAAATGTATAAGAAATTTTTCATGATTCCAAACTCTCTTTTCGTATATTTACTGGTGGAACTAAACCCCTACCAGTCTTTTTCCACTTTGATCTGACCGTACATTTTCTGCTGCTGTTCTTTTAAAGCGTCCCGCAGATTCTTTTCTTTTCCGGCCATTACTTCAAGCAGGGCTTTAGCCTGCTGCGGATCAATTTCCTTTTCCTGCTGCGCGGCTCTTGCCTGGCCAGGCTGATCATTCTGCTTGCGATCCTGCTGATTCTGCTTGTCCTGGTCTTGCTTGTCTTTCTGGTCTTTTTTATCCTTCTGGTCTTTCTGGTCTTTCTTATCCTTGTCGTTGCCGCCGTTTTTATTCTTATCGTTCTTATCGTTCTTATTATTGTCATCGGAGCCGAGATATTTCAAGGCTTCTTTCATGTGTTTATCAGCCTTTTCCGGCTTGGATTCCTTTTTGGCCTCTTCCGCTTTATCCAGTTCTTTGCGGGCGGCGTCGGCATTCTGCTCAATTTTCTTCTGTTCGAGCTTTTTGGCCTGGTCTTTCAGTTCATCAACAGACTTTTTGGCATCTTTCATGGCCTGGTCGGCATTCTGCTTCTGTTCCTGTTTATTCTGATCCTGCTTGTTCTGATCCTGTTTATTCTGATCCTGTTTATTCTGATCCT
>JBAWXM010000012.1:0-34884 GCA_037144075.1 Lentisphaerota bacterium
GTCCGGTGAATAATGATAATAAAAATTTGGAGTTCCGTAGGAACGAAACATATAATGATTGATATGATTCGAGCCTACGGCTCTCAAAATGTGCGGGGGGATGGTGGACGGATTAAAATCCGTCCCTAAAACATAATTCGAGCCTATGGCTCTCAATGGGGGAATCTCAAAGAGTCAACTATCTCTAGCCATTATTTGAAACTTTCCCCATTTTTGAGTTATTTTGTGTGTTTTGTGGATAAAAATTTTTTTATGCAATGAGGTTTTTCTCGGCCATGCTGATGTAGCCGCTTTTGCCGACGATAATATGGTCCAGCAAGTTTATGCTGATGGTTTTGCATGCGGCTTTTACGGTGGCGGTCAGGGCGATATCTTCTTTAGACGGGTCGCATTGTCCGCTGGGATGATTATGCACCATGATTATGGCGGAGGCATTCCTGCGCAGTGCGCCTTGAACGATGTTCCTCGGATATACCGCGGCGTAGTCCACCGTGCCGTGAGATGTCTCGTAATCAATTACATGGTTTTTTACATTCAGGTAAATAATCATGAAAGTCTCGTTCTGCATCCCCCCCAGCGCCATGCGGACGAAATCAATTACCGCCGCCGGATTGGAAACAATGTCGGTACGGACGGCTTTATCCTCAAGATATTTGCCGCAGGCGTCTTTGACCAGTTTAATCAGAATGGCGGCGTTTTCCCCGATACCGTCAACGCTGCGGAGTTCTTCCGGCGAAGCGTCGAACACTCTGGAGAATGATTTAAAGGTTTTCAGCAAATTCTTAGCGACTGGTTTGACATCTTTGCGGGGAATCACGAATGTCAGCAGCAGCTCGAGCTGTTCGTAATCGTGCAGTGAGCTGATGCCGGTCTGCAAATACTTTTTCCGGAGCCGTTCGCGATGGCCTCTGGCTGATTCCGAATCCATCATGCCCTCCTGAGCAGGGTGAGAGTTTCAAAGTGCGCGGTACGCGGGAACATATCGATAATTCCGGTTGATTCAATTCTGAAGCCGCTGCCGCAGAGGATTTGCAGATCCCGCTGCAGAGTATCCGGCGCACAGGAGACGCAAATAATCCTGTTCAGGCGTGACGAGCATAGCAGGTTCACGGTTTTTTCATCCAGACCGGTGCGCGGCGGATCAACCGCCAGTACGGCTCCAGCCTGGTCAATCTGTTTGAGAATAGCCGGCATGTTGCTGGCTGCTTCTCCGGCGGCGAATATGGATTTGACGCTGAATCCGGACAGGTTATATTCCGCCGCCTTGATGCCGGGGCCGTCAAGATCGACCCCGATAATATTGGGAACACCGGCTGTTGCTGCGGCAACGGAGAAGGGGCCGCTTCCGCAGTAAAGGTCGATGAAAGTTTCCGGTTTTTCTGTTTTAAGGATGTCGGCGACAGCCAGCATCAAAGCGTCCCGGCAGAATGGATTGACCTGGGAGAAACTGCCGGCCGGCACGGAAACCTTACCGCAGGCGGTATCTTCCTTCAGCCAACTGATTTTGTCAGGAGGGGAGTTGCGCCAGAAAATGACGCCTTCATTGGCGGTTTCGCGAAAAGTGACGGTCATGCCATCACGCATAGTGTGGGAGAATCCCGGATCTTCGCGCAGGGACTTCAATTTGGCATTGATGGCTTCGGAGGCCAGCGGACAGTGCGGAATATTCAGTACTGTGTGGTTGTCCGACATGAAATACCCAAGCCGTTTTTCGTCTTTGTCAAAGCTGGAATGCAGGGTCAGTTTATTGCGGTAGTAAAGTTCACGCTGCGACTTCACCGGCGGCCTGAAAATATCAGGGGCGGTATTGTTTATTCTACTGATGAAGTTACGGAACTGCTGGTCTTTAATCTTGACTTCACATTCGTATTTCATGTGCTGATAGGCGCAGCCGGGGCAGACTCTGCCGGCAAACGGGCAGGCCGGAACAATGCGCTCAGGCGATGGCTTCAGAACCTGGAGCAGTTCCGTCATCATGTAACTTTTCTTTTCCTGAATGATTCTGGCCCTGACGGTTTCACCCGGCAGGGTATGCGGCACAAAGCATACCATGCCGGAATAGCGTCCCACTCCGCTGCCGCCAAATGCCACGGACTCAATTGAAACATCAATGATATTATTACTTTTAGCCTGTATCGCCATTACCGGTCTTCTTATGTTTTTTGTTAAAAAATGCACTGGAACAGTTTAAGATTGTCCGAATTAAGCAAAAAGCAAAAATTATATTGAAATTTGTGCTTTATAACGCCGATTTAATATGAAACGGCAACTGGAAATGGAAGTTCAGCCCAGTGCCGTTAAGACAGTCCCCGCCGCCAACGGCGCGCTAAACCGGAAGTATAGCGCCAGGTTGCCGACTCAAACGGGAGGAAATTCCTGCCGCTGCCGGTTGACTGGAAATAATCCCGCATTATGTCTTATTTCCCAGCGTTCAAGCGCAGATTTCTGCTGTGAGCAAAACATTTTCCCAAAAAACCGGGCAACTGGAGTGAAACTTTACGGGAAACAGGCTATATTACCTGACTAGAAATTCTAATATTGTTATTTAAATAAATTTTCATATAAACTGGAGTGCGAAAAATGCGCGTACCGTTGCTGGATTTGAGAGAGCAGTTTGCCGGGCTTAAAGATGAAATCCTCAAAGAAATCGGGGAAGTCTGCGACAGCCAGATGTTTATTCTGGGGAAAAAGGTTGAAAAACTGGAGAACGAGATCAGCGCTTATTGCGGCAGTAAATATTCCTGCGGAGTGACTTCCGGCTCGGACGCACTGATTATTGCACTGATGATCGAAGGCATCGGCGCGGGCGACGAAGTGATTACGACGCCGTTTACATTTTTTGCCACAGTGGGCGCGATTGCCCGTGTTGGAGCGACTCCGGTCTTTGCTGATATTGATCCGGAGACTTTCAATATTGATCCGGTAAAGATTGAAGAAAAGATCACGAAGAAGACTAAAGCGATAATTCCTGTTCACCTGTTCGGGCAGTGCGCCGATATGGATAAGATTAACGCGATTGCCGCGAAGCATAATCTGATTGTCATTGAAGACGCCTGTCAGGCGATCGGGTCTGAATACAAGGGCAGACGTTCCGGCAGTATGAGCCATTACGGCTGCTTTTCGTTTTTCCCGAGCAAGAACCTTGGCTGTTTCGGCGACGGCGGCATTGTTACCACTAATGATGCCGAGCGCTATGAAAAACTGAAAATATTTAGAAATCATGGACAGGGCTCTACTTATATCCACAAATATATCGGCGGTAATTTTCGCCTGGATTCGCTGCAGGCTGCAATACTTTCGATCAAACTGCGCGAACTGGATAAATGGACTGAAGGCCGTCAGCGCAACGCGGCAATTTATGCCAGGCTGTTTGCCGCTTCCAAACTGGGCGGCAGGGTTACTCCGCCGGCATTGGCTGATTTTCCCGGACGCCATATTTATAACCAGTACTGCATCCTGGTTGCAGATGGCCGACGCAACGAACTTAAGCAATACCTGATCGATAACGGCGTCGGTTGCAATGTTTATTATCCATTGTGCCTTCACCAGCAGGAATGTTTCCAGAGTCTGGGATATAAAAAAGGCGATTTTCCGGTAAGCGAAAAGACCTCCGAGGAAATTCTGGCGCTGCCGGTTTATCCGGAACTACAGACAGAACAGCTCGAATATGTGGTTTCGACAATTGAAAAGGCATTGTGCTGAAAAGCGCCATGATGTGTTAAGATATGGGAAGAGTAAGTGAAAATGAACGTGATTTTAAAGCGCAGAGTTATTTTCGCCTGTTGAAGTACACTAAACCGTACTGGCTGCGTTTGTCGGTCGGTATTCTTTTCGGGTTTGTTGTTGGCGGTTCGCTGCTGGGCAGCCTGCTGGTGGTTCCGGAACTGATGACCGCCATGGATTCCTCCGGGATGGGCGGCGGCAAGAAATTAACCGCCACGGCGGAGAAGATCACCAAAGTCTGCCGTTCGGATAAACTTTCCGAAGCGGAAAAGACGAAAGCGGTTGAAGATATTCTCCATCCCGTTGATATCGATCCGAAGCTGACAAAATCATTGGAAAAAGTTGACGGGGCTGTAAAAAAGCTCAATCTGCCGGTCGCCGTGAGCAAACAGAAAATAGAATTGACCTGGCCTTGCGTTATCGGGATTCCCGTGGCGGATGACAGCGGCCGCATGTCATGGCAGTTTTTCGCCATCTATGTAATTATTTTCATCTTCGCCTGGGCTGCTAAGAATATCGCTGACTACATCAACCATTACTATATGCGCTGGGTAGGCGCTAAAGTGGTTAACGACCTTCGCGCTAATGTCTTTGAGAGCCTGCTCGGCCAGTCACTGAAGTTTTACGGCAAAATGGATGTTGGTCATCTCATCAGCCGCTGCACTAACGACACGGCGGCAATCGAAAATTCCGTTGCCAATACCATTGCTGATGCTACCCGCTGTCCGGTGGAAATCATGGCTTGCGTGGCGGCGATCATTATCGCCAGCATGGAGTACAAGAACTACGGATTGCTGGTTATTCTGTTTGTCGGGATGCCGCTCTGCGTGCTGCCGCTGATTATTCTCGGCCGCATGATCCGTAAAACTTATAAAGCGTCGTTTGCCAAAATTGCGGAAGTCACATCCAGAATGCATGAAGTTTTCACCGGTATTCTAGTGGTTAAAGCCTACAATACCGAAGAAAAAGAATCGCTTGTCTTCCGGACGGTGAACCGCAAATATTTCCGGATTATTGTCCGGGCATTGAAAATGCAGTTGCTGATGGCGCCGATGATGGAAATCGTTGCAGTCGGATCCACGCTGATATTCCTGGTTTATTCCTACAGCCGTCACGTCACTCTTACGGAACTGACGGCAATGCTGCTGCCGGCGTTTATGGCATATAAACCGATCAAAGAGCTGGCGAAGATATCCTCTTATCTGCAGCGCAGCATGGCTGCCGCCGACCGCTATTTTGCCCTGATTGACACCGATACCGGAATCAAGGAGAAAGAAGGGGCCGTCGAGATTAAGGGCTTTAAAGAGGAGATATCTTTCAACGATGTCAATTTCTCTTACGATGTCGCGCATAAAATTCTTGATAACGTCAGTTTTAAAATCAAAAAAGGCAGCGTGGTTGCGGTAGTCGGCGAAACCGGCTCCGGCAAAACGACTATAGCCAACTTGATCGCGCGTTTCTACGATGTTGATTCCGGCAGCATAACCATTGACGGTACGGATGTCCGGGACTTGAAAATAAAGTCGCTCCGGGAACATATTGGCATTGTCTCGCAGGAGGCCATATTGTTTAATGATACTATTGCCAATAATATTGCATACGGTTGTCCGGATGCTTCCCGCGAAGATATTATCGAAGCGGCGATGCAGGCCAATGCCCACCAGTTTATTATTGACGGGCGCCATCCTGATGGTTATGAGACAGAAGTTGGAGAAAAAGGGTTCAAGCTCAGCGGCGGCGAAAAACAGCGTGTCGCGATTGCCAGGGCAATCCTTAAAAATCCGCCGATTCTTATTCTGGATGAAGCCACCAGCGCCCTTGATACAGTGACCGAAAGATTAGTTCAGGAAGCCCTCAACCGCGTCATGTCCAACCGCACGGTTTTCGCCATTGCCCATCGTTTGAGCACTATTCAGCACGCCAACCTGATTATTGTGCTGAAGCACGGCAGAATCATCGAAAGCGGTACTCATACCCAGTTGCTTGCTCATGGCGGAGTTTACAAAAAACTGCACGATACCCAGTTCGCTAAATCTGGTTCCTGACCGGAGGCTTCAGATGGCTTTGCAAATAAGCGATTTCAAGGACGGAATCGTCCATTTTATCGGTTGCGGCGGCGCCGGCATGGCGCCGATGGCGCTTATTCTGGCTGAACGCGGGTTCAAAGTTTCCGGTTCTGACCTGGAACTCAGCGACAAAACAGAGGAACTGCGCCGGAACGGAGTTGAGATATTCCGAGGACACGCAGCAAGCCATATCCCGCATGTCAACAAATGCCTGGTAGTTTATTCTTCCGCCGTTAAATCTGACAATCCGGAAATGGCGCAGGCGGCAGAAGCCGGTTTTTCATGCGTGCGCAGAGGCGCGATGCTGGCAATGCTGGCTGCCGGTTACCGTCGTCCAGTCGCAATCAGCGGGTCTCACGGTAAAACCACTGTTACCGCCATGCTGGTCCATATTTTACATAAATGCGGTGTGGAGTGCGGCGCGATGGTTGGCGGCAAGGTTAATTCAGGGTTGAGCGCGGCCGCCGGCTGCGGCGATATTTTTGTGACTGAAGTTGATGAAAGCGACGGCACTCATGCCCTGATGAATTCTTTTCTGGGACTGGTCACAAATGTTGAGGATGATCACTGCTGGAGCGTCGGCGGCACGGAGCAGTTGTTCCGCAATTTCAGCAGCTTCGCCTCAAAAAGCCGCCATCTGATATATATGGCTCATCCGAATTCCGACCGTCTTTTCGCCGGACACGCGGATGCGCTGCGGCTTGAACCCGATAAAATTATCGCTCCCGGCTATTTTAAATATCTTTCTCCCGCCAGACAGCAGGAATGGAGAGGCTACCAGAGTCAAAATGCCGCTATTGCGCTGGCGGCGGCAATAAAACTTGGAACCGCGCCGGAAGCTGCTGAAAGGGCGCTGGAGACTTTTCCCGGCGTTTCCCGGCGCATGACCTGCCATTTGAGCACCCCGTCTTTGACCGTTATGGAAGACTATGCGCATCATCCCACTGAACTTGCCGCCGCACTGGATTCTTTGCGCGGACGGTTTCCCGGACATTATTTCAGGGTGGTATTCCAGCCGCACCGCTATGCCAGACTGCAGCAGTATTTTAACGATTTTAAGCGGATATTGCGGATGCCGGACTCCGTTTTCATCACTCCGGTTTTTGCCGCATGGGTGGAAAAATCCGAACTCGGCAGTGAAGAACTGGCAATACAGACCGGCAGCTCCGCCAGCTTTATTTCAGGCAAATGGGAAAATATGCCGGCAATTCTGCTGAAACCTTGCGATTCGCGTCCGCTATTGCTGGCAATCATCGGCGCCGGCGATATCGAACAACTCATTCCGCACATATTGTCCGCCGCAAAAAGATAAAGCGCGGAATTCCGTGCTTTATGTTATGAGCCTGTCGAGACAGCTTGCCGCCAGCTATTCCGCAGGTATTTCTTCAAGGAACTGCACAAAGTTCTTTTTATCGCTGGCTTTCATGTAGGCTTCAGTACCGGTGATAATGCCGCGCTCCATCATACTCTTCAGATTGCCGTCCATGGAGGCCATTCCGATTCCCTTGTTACTTTCAATGATGGTACGAATATTGGAAATCTTTCCTTCGCGAATGGTATTGGGGAGTCCTTCCGTCCAGAGCAGCACTTCATGGCAGGCCACGCGGCCTTTACCGTCGGCGGTGCGGCAGAGCAGCTGGGATACGACGCCCTGCAGACATTCCGCCAGCATGGTGCGGATCTGTGACTGTTCATCCGCCGGAAACGCGTCAATGACGCGGTCAATGGTCTTAGGCGCATTGTTGGTATGCAGAGTGCCGAAAACCAGCATGCCGGACGAGGCGCAGGTAAGCGCCAGGCGGATGGTTTCCAGGTCGCGCATTTCACCGATCAGCACGATGTCCGGGTCGGATTTCATCGCGCCGCGAAGCGCCTTGCCGAACGAACTGCTGTGGATGCCGACTTCGCGGTGAACCAGAACGCAGTTGTTGTTATGATGAACGAATTCGATCGGGTCTTCAATCGTGATGATATGTTTGGTGTGATGAGTGTTGATATAGTCAACCATCGCCGCGAGCGTAGTGGATTTGCCGCTCCCGGTAGGTCCGGTGACCAGCACCAGGCCGCTGCGGAAGTTGCAGATATCTATCAGCACGGCCGGCAGCTTGAGCTGTTCCAGCTTCAGAATCTTTGACGGGATTTGCCGGAATACCGCCGCCATGCCGTTGTAATTGTACAGGTAGTTGGTACGAAAACGCGCCAGTCCGGGAATTTCATGGGCAAAGTCCAGGTCATGGTCTTTAAGAAATTTCTGCCAGCGGAATTCAGGGCAGATCTCATGAAGCACTTTTTCCATAAGGTCTGCATCCAGCAGATAATTTGTCAGCGGCTCCAGGTCGCCGTGAACGCGTATTTTGGCCGGATGGTTAATGGAAATATGAAGGTCGGAACCTTTTTTCTCCAGCATCGCCCTGAGGTATTCGTCTATCATTGGCATAGTTGTATCTCCCTCTTTATCCTGAATTACTTCTTTTTGGCAGCGGCTTGTTCTGCGGCGTATTTCCTGGCTTCGGATACGGCGATAGCATCCTTGAACTGCTTGAGGATTACTTTGTCGCGGATATTGCTTTCCGCCACTTCCGCAGTTATCTGCCCGGCGTTGAATTTATTAAACACATTGCCGTCGAAAGTCGTCATTCCCTGCGTGGTGCCGGTCTGCATCACAGCTTTCAACTGATGGGTTTTGCCTTCGGAAATGATATTGCCCACCGCCATGGTATTGATCAGCATCTCATATGCCACGGTCAGGCCGCCGCCGGCCGCCGGAATCAGCCGCTGGCAGATGATGCCGCGCAAGCTGACCGAGGTCATGGCGCGAATCTGCGGCTGCTGTGTCGTCGGGAACACATCAAGCAGACGGTTCAAAGTGTTTGCCGCATCGCAGGTATGCAGTGTGCCGATAACCAGATGCCCGGTCTCAGACGCGGTGATGGCGTTTTCGATGGTGTCCAGGTCATGCAGTTCCCCGATGACGATGATATCCGGGTCTTCGCGCAACGCGCCTTTCAGCGCGGAACGATAGTTGTTAGTATGTTTGCCGACTTCGCGCTGCGTGATATTACAGTTCACTGACGGAATCAGTATTTCAATCGGGTCCTCTACAGTGATTACATGGTCATGCCGTTTTCTGTTGATAGTATTGACCATAGTTGCCAGAGTCGTGGTTTTGCCGCTGCCTAACGGTCCGGTAACCAGGATCAGGCCGTTGTGATAGTCCAGCAGGCGTTCAACGGTTGCCACGTCCTGAGGCAGAAATCCCAGCTCCGCCAGGGTCTTCAGCTTATTGGGCACCAGACGGTAAGTGCCGGATGCGCCGTCTTTATGCATCATCAAGCTGACGCGGAAGCGGTCATGGTCGATTTCCAGCGCAAAATTCAGGTCCATTTCCTGATCGAAAATGTCTTTCTGCTCCTGGGTCAGCAGCACATGGTTAAGCCGCATTGCGTCTTCCGGGGGGATAATGTGTTCGCTGATTTTGACAATCTTGAGATTACAGCGGATAAACGGAACGGCGGCGGCGGAAATATGCAGATCGCTGGCGCCGAGGGAACGCAGACTTTTAAGCAGGGCAATCATCAGCGGAGCAATTTCCTGGTCGGACATACTGGCAACATTTTCAAGACTCGGCAGATTGTCCCATTCCGCACTTGCTTCGCTTTCCAGTTCATCTTCAGGCGGCGCAAACATCTGAGGAATATTTTCAGCCGCGGCCTGTTCGGCAGACATTTCCATCAGCGTCTGGAGTTTTTCCAGCAGTTGCATGGCTTCCTGCTCTTCCAGACCTTGCGTCATGGTGTTCAATATTTCCTGGGCAAATGTCGCAAGCTCGCAGTTTTCGCCTATCCTGGCAATTATTTCCTGACACTGCTCGACAGTCAAAATATTATTTTCGATTAACCCTGATATAAACCACTGAATGTCCAGATTCATTGACCAGTCCTTTCTGAATTTTACAACTGCCAAATATAGTTTGAATCCTTTATTAATGCAAAAGTAAAAAAGTTAAAACTTAACTAAAATTATGTAAAGATTTATACGTTCAGTTTAATCGTCGCCGGCCGCCCGCGGCAGCAACCGCATTTGGAACAACGAGAACAGTTCTAATATAAATATATATAAGATGAGGTAATTGCAAAAAGAGTCAGAAGCAAGGAGAGGTAATTTCAAAAGTAGTCAGAATTCAGATAGCCAGTCAGAATAATTGAAAAACGAACTGGATTTGAGTTAGAATTTCATTCTTAATTCTGGATTATGCCTTCTGGATTCCTGCAAAACGTAAGTTATGCAATTGGCTCAATAGTTTGAAAAACTGTCGCAACGGTTTATCTTATACTCTGCACGGCTGAAAATTCAACTATAGGTTGCTGAAGATTTCGAGAATTGGTTCGTATTCTTCGAGGCTGCCGATACCGGGGTATCGAAAGCCTCGAAGAGTGCGAATCCAAACTCAAAAGATCGCAATCCAGCAGTCGCGGGATGAATGTCTTGCGGTTGTATTTTTCCGCTCCTCCTTCCGGCGATATTCATATCGCCTGTCAGTCGGATCGAAAAAATCCAATCCACAATCCTATTCATCTATAGTTGAATTTTCAACCGCGCAGAGTATAATACTAAATTATTCAGGAGAAAAGGTTTTATGAGCGACAGGAAAAAGATCGAATGGCTGCTCGGAGAACTGCCTGTTCTCAAGGAGAAAGGCATTCTCAATGCTGAAAGCGCGGACGCGCTCCACAAATACTATCAGGCGATCATGCCGCCGAAGACCAATTTCCAGCAACTGGTGATTTTATTTTTCGGGATCCTGAGCGCGACGCTGATCGGCGCCGGCGTCATCCTGATAATCGCCTGCAACTGGGATGACATTCCACGCCATATCAGAGCCGGAATGGCATTTATCCCGCTGCTCTTCGCGGCAGTATTCGGCGGATACACTTTACTGAAAGGCAAAAGCACGGCCTGGCGGGAAAGCGCCGCGATTCTCACCGCACTGACTTCCGCGGCGGCAATCGCCATGATTTCACAGACATATCAGCTCGGTGGAACGCTTAAGGATTTTCTATTCGTCTGGATGCTGCTGTTTTTCCTGCTGATCTATATTTTCAACAGCGCCGGAACGTTTCTGATCTATGCATTCGCGCTGACGGTCTGGAATTTCAACCGGTGGAATGTGTTCGGATCTCATGAATCCGTCAGCGATATTTATTTCCTTGCCTTGTTCATGGCGATCCCGCTATGGTGGCTGATTGCAAATTTCCGCAAAGCGCCATACGGCTTGAAAAGCTCTTTTCTATGCTGGATCATCACGGCTTTCGCCTTGCTGAACAGCATTCCAATCACGCAGCCGTGTTATGAATTTCAGGCTAAAACCTACTGGGCATTAATCCTTGCCGTTTTGTTCATGGCTGGCGCATTGCGCCGTTCCGGCGGCGCCGGATTCTGGGGCAATCCGCTGCTGCCGGCGGGAGCTATCGGCATTACGATTTATTCGGCAGTCGCCACTTTCTCCAGTTTCTGGAATGATCATAACTCATATTATTACCGGGGTAATACCATATATAATGAGTATTGCGCCTGGGTAATCATCGCCATTCTGGCGGCGGCCTGGCTGGCGCTGCTATTCAGACGGCGGCGCAATGCAGTTGAACTCATTCCGGCGTTGTTTCCGGCATTGCTGATAATCCCAATGGCCTTAATGCCTGCGGCCGGCGCGTTTGTGTTCAACCTTTATCTGCTGTCTGCCGGCATCTTCTTCATGCATCACGGATTCAAAAAATTCGAATTGTTCAAAATCAATGCCGGAATGTTTATGCTGTCACTGCTTTTATTCCTGCGCTTTGTTGATTCAGATCTGGATATCCTGCTGCGCGGATGCCTGTTTATTCTGCTTGGCGTAATGTTCCTGGTGGTCAACATCATCGCCGCGAAAAAATTCCGCAAGGCGGAAAAAGAGCGGAAGGAGGACGGAATATGAATTACAAAATCATGAGAATCACTCTTTTCGTCATCGTGATTGCCGCGATGCTGGCAGTGCCTGCGTTCATGATCAGCAAGGGGGAGGAAGTGTTGAATAAAGGCAGAATCTATATCTTCAAAGCCGCGCCGGTGGATCCTTATGATTATTTCCGCGGCAGATATGTGAACATCCGGATTGAAAAAAATTATGTGCCGGTATCGCCGGATACAAAACTGGATTTTAAATCCAATGAAACAGTATATGCCTCAATAAAAAATGACAAGGACGGGTTCGCATACTTTGACAGCCTCGACAGAACAGTCCCTGAAGCTGGAGACTATGTAAAAGTCAATTTCTCCTATCAGAATAAAGACAAGGCTTATCTGCTGATCCCGTTCAACCAGTTCTTCATGAACGAAAAGCTGGCGCCGGAAGCGGAACGGGTTGTCCGGGAAGCATTGCAGAAACGCAAAGATTCCTGCGTGATAAAATTGCGGGTTCACAATGATACGGCGGTGATTGAAGATCTGCTGATCAACAATATGCCTATTAAGAAATATATTCTTTCCCTGCAAAAAAGCGGAGATAAAAAATAACGTCAGCCAGACTGGAAGGACTGAGTATGAGCAAATACATTGACTGTCTGGAAAGTTATCCGGACACGACTATCGTGTTCGGGGAAAACGGACTGGTCGAATTTGAAAATTTGATGCGCCTCAGCGGCACCTCAAAGATAGTGGTATTCACCGGAAAGTCTTCCGTTGAAGCCAACGGCGCCTGGAGCCGGTTCCTGCGGGCCACAGTACTGCTGGATGCGACGGTCATCAGATATTCCAGAATCGAACCGGAACCGTGCATAGAAACGGTTGAGGCGATGATAGACCTGCTTGAAGATGAGAAGCCTGACCAGGTTGTCGCCATCGGCGGCGGCAGCATAATGGATGCCGCTAAAGCCGCGTTCCTGACCTATCAGGGCGGCGGCGGCGTCAGCAATTATTTCGGGGTAAACGTCTTTTCACGGAATAATCCGGACGTGAAACTGCGCAAAGTCATCTGTTTTCCGACTACCTCGGGGACAGGTTCCGAAGTGACTCCGTATGCCAATGTCGTGGATAAAAGCGCCAGAGTAAAAAAACTTATTGTCGAGACGGAAATCATCCCGTCCTATTCGTTCGTCTGTCCATCCTTCGCCAACTCCATGCCGCCGCATATAACCCTGGCGACCGGCTGCGATGCGCTGGCGCACTCGATTGAAGGACTTCTGAATGTCGGCAGAGATTCCGCCCACCCCGACGCCAATCACTGGGCGCGTGAAAGCATCCGCCTGATAGTGCATAATCTGCCGCTGGTACTGAAAAACTGTCACTGCCATGAAGCCCGCGCGGCCATGGGGGCGGCGGCGACTCTTGGCGGCATGGTCATTCGCTACAAACCCACCGGGCTGCCTCATTTGTGCAGCTTTTCCTGGTTCGGCAGAATCGAACACGGCGTCGCCGTCGCCATGCTGCTGCCGCATGCCTGGAATTACTACATTGAACGCAAGGAAGTTCAGGACAGAACCATGCTGCTGAAAGAGATGTTCCCGGGAGAAACTCCGGCTGAAGTAATCCAAAGCTACCGGAAATTTCTGGATTCTATCGGAGTTCCGAAAACCCTGCGGGAATTTCCCGGAATCACGCCGGAACTGCTGGAACATACCGCCTCGGACGCCGGACAGAATAAAATGAAACTGGAACTGGCGCCGCGTCCTGTTCCGCTGGATCAGAGCCAGGCCATCCTGGGCGAAATCCTGCGGCAGGCCTGGCAGGGGTAAAACATGGGGACGGACGGAATGGACAAAACGGACTGAACAGAGGAGAAAAAACCGCAGCTCTGTCCGTTTTTCCCCGCCCCGTCCGTTGTGTCCGTTCAGTCCATGGTGTCCGCTTCCCCCTGCCCCGCCCATAAAAAAATTCCTGAAATATTTACAGGTCAGTACTTTAAAAGTACACTAAAAAGTGTAGATTATTCCTTTTCGTACCGATAAGAAATTACTAAGTTCTCAGGAGAACAGAAAATGGGAATGACAATAACAGAAAAGATTCTGGCTAACGCATCAGGACGCGAGCGGGTCAGCCCCGGAGAAAATATCTGGGTCAGCGCCGACATTCTGATGACGCATGACGTATGCGGACCCGGGACGATCGGTGTATTTAAACGTGAATTCGGCGAAAATGCCAAAGTGTGGGACCAGGAAGGTGTTGTCATCATCCCTGACCATTATATTTTCACCGCTGATGAAAAGTGCCACCGCAACGTTGACGCGCTGCGGGCGTTCGTAAAAGAGCAGAAGCTGCCCTATTTTTATGATCCGGGCACTTCCAGCTATTCCGGCGTATGTCATGTGACACTGCCGGAAAAAGGGCATTGCCGCCCCGGCGAAGTGCTGTTCGGCACCGACTCCCATACCTGCACCCACGGTGCGCTCGGCGAGTTCGCCACCGGTATCGGCAACACCGACGCCGGTTTTGTAATGGGCACCGGCAAACTGCTGATCAAGGTTCCGCCAACCATTAAATTCGTCATTGACGGTAAACTGCCGAAAGGCGTCACCGCCAAAGATATCATTCTGCGCATTATCGGTGATATCGGCGTTGACGGCGCAACTTACTGCGCCATGGAATTCGCAGGAACAACTATTGAAGGTCTCAGCGTCGAAGAACGCATGACCATCTGCAATATGGCGATCGAGGCCGGAGGCAAAAACGGCATTATAGCGCCGGACGAAAAGACGATTGAATATGTCAAGTCCAGGACTGCGAAGCCGTTTAAATGCTTCCATAGTGATCCGGACGCGCAATACCTGACAGTCCGCCATTACAAAGCGGAAGAGTTCGTGCCGGTTGTGGCCCTGCCCTTCTCGCCGGACAATGTGAAGAGCGCCAAAGATTCCGCGCAAGTCAAAATTGACCGTTCATACATCGGCAGCTGCACTGGCGGCAAGATCACCGACTTTATTTTTGCGGCGGAACTGATGAAAGGGCATAAAGTTAAAGTGGATACTTTCCTGGTGCCCTCCACGGTGGAAGTCGAACAGGCGATGAAAGAGATCAAAATCGACGGCAAAACGCTGGTCGAAATCTTTGCCGAAGCCGGCTGCATTGAACCTGCGCCGCCGTCCTGCGCCGCATGTCTGGGCGGACCGGTTGACACGTTCGGGCGCTGCAACAACGGCGAAGTCTGTGTCAGCACCACCAACCGCAACTTCCCGGGCAGAATGGGTTCAAAGGATTCGCAGACGATATTGGCCTCGCCATATACCGCCGCGGCTTCCGCGATCACCGGATACATCACCGATCCGCGCGAATTTCTGAAATAAGGAGGCAGACCATGGCCGACAACATCATACGAGGCAAAATCTTCATCACTGGAGACAATATTGATACTGACCAGATTATTCCGGCGCAGTATCTGAACCTGGTCCCGACGATCAGGGAGGAATATGAAAAGCTCGGCAGCTATGCGCTGTGCGGGCTGCCCGACGAATACACGACCCGCTATGTGGCGGAAGGCAAAACTAAAACGGAATATCCGATTATCATCGGCGGTTCCAACTTCGGTTGCGGCTCCAGCCGGGAACACGCTCCGATCAGCCTCGGCGCAGCCGGCTGCAAAGCCGTCATTGCCAAGTCATTCGCCAGGATATTCTTCCGGAACTGCATCGCCACCGGCGAAGTTTATCCGGTCGAAACGCCGGAAGACTTGAACAAGATGCTCAAGACCGGTGACGAAGTGGAAATTAACTTTGACGCCAGAACGGTTAAAGTTATGAGTTCCGGCAAAGTTTACAACACCAATGATCTGGGTGCGGTTAAAGAAGTTATTGATGCCGGCGGCATCTTCAGCTTTGCCCGTAATTCAGGCATGATCAAGTAAATTTCCGCCAGGTTATGCATTACAAGGAGGTCGTTACAGACCTCCTTTTTTATTTCCCGGCGATTACTGTGACCGCGGAAGCGCCGGAAAGGTATTTGGCGGCAATACGGTTGACTTCAGACCGCCGCAGCGAATTATAGATTTTCACCTGACGCCATGGCAGCTCAAAACCATTGCCGTAATATTCCGCCAGCGCACTGTTCATAAGCAGATATTCCATTTTTTCCATATTCTGGGCGCAGTCGAAAATCGCGGATTCCTTGGCAGCTTTAAATTCATCTTCCGTAATCCCTTTTTCCGCCAGCCTGAACCGTTCGGCGCGAAGCATCTCCGCCGCTCTGGCGGCGGAAGCCATTTCGGTGCCGGCATGAAAAGCAATTACGCCGCGGTGGATGCCGCGGGAAAAACTCACGCCGGTACTGTAAGCCAGCGCGGCTTCCTCCCTGACCTTCTTGAACAGATTTGAGGAAAGACCGTTCAACGCGAATTGCAGAATGTCGAACGCAAAACGGTCTTCGGAGATATTATCGCATCCCGGAAGCGCGTAAATAACGGCAGTCTGCTCACGCGGCAGTTCAATTTTATCCATCAGCTCATGATCCGGAAATACTGGAGGTTCGACTTCAGCCTCCACGCCGTCCTGCTTCCATGAAATCGCGGCGGCAAGTCTTTTAAACGCCTTGCCGGCGGCAGAACGGTCATAATCGCCGGCGATGCCGAAAACGACACGTTCCGGAGTCAGACAGCGGCGGTAAAATGCTTTCAGTTGAGCGGCGGTAATCGAATTAATGCCGGCAACTGAACCGGAGCGGGGCAATCCGTAAGGATGCTTCCCGAACAGCAGTTCCAGCGCGCGGTCCTCCGCCGCATTGCGCGGCGACATCATGCGGCTTTTCAGCGCCTCGGCAATATTGCTTTTTTCTCTGGCTAATTCCCTGCCGCCGAAATGCGGTTCCGACATGACAGATTGCAGTATTTCCATTGCCTGCTCAAATCTGTCGCTCCGGCAGTTGAGCCGGAAAAGCAGCGAATTGGCGCCGGCGGAAACGCTAAAATCAATCGCATTCTCATCCAGCTTTCTGGACAGTTCATCTTCCGTCCAGCGCGCAGTACTGGTATTCAGCATGGTGCTCAGCAGTTTGGAAATCCCGGCATTGCTCCGGGTCTCCATGAATGTCCCTCCGGGCAGCACCGCGCAGACATCGATCAGCGGAAGGCTGGAATCAGCGTATTCGACCAGGCGCAGTCCAGGACTGATGATTTTCATTTCAGGCTTGATCGCGCTGCCGGCTTTTATTTTTTTCGTTCCGGCATCAATATTATCATCCGGCAGCAGCCTTACAAGCGTCTGGCGATCGACCGGCAGACAGCGCCGCGCGACTTCTTTCACCTGATCCAGCGTCACGCCGGACAGAATATCAAAATAGCGGTTGGCGGCTTCCGGATAACCAAACGTCAGCACGGTATTGCCGATAACCGACGCCATGCCGCCGTTGGTCTGGAGACAGCGGATATACTCAGTAGCCTGCTGTATCTGTTCGCGCTGCACTTCCTCTTCAGAAATATCTCCGCCGGCAATCAAATCCAGTTCAGTGCGCAGTTCTGCTTCCAGTGCGGAAACCTTATCCGGCGTACAGACGGCGGAAATTCCCATCATGCCGCAGAAAGACGGCGTATAATTAAATGAACTGATGCCGATGGCAAGTTCTTTTTCGGTCTTGAGCCTTTGAATGAGCCGGGAACTCCGGCTTTGCCCCATCAATCCGCAGAGAATGTCCAGCGCCGGGATTTCCGCGCTGGACGCATCGGGCAGTTTGTATCCGGCGGCAATTCGCGCCAGCGGATCTTTGAATACATAATCACACCTGCGAAAACAGTTCTGCTCCGGTTCCTCCGGCAGAAACGGCTCGGCAATATTTCCGCGCCGCCATTTGCTCAGCTTCTTTTCCAGAACTTGCGCAATCCGGCCGGCATCAACATCACCGGAAATCATAAAAAAACAACGTTCCGGCGAATAGCGCAGTTCATAATAATCCGCCATCATTTCACGGGTGACGGCCTTGATCCGGTCGCGGTAGCCAATGACCGGATGCCTTACCGGATGGACTAGAAAAACATCTTTCCAGAGTTTTTCCCCAAGCACCCGGTCAGGACGGTCAAAAACCATATCACGTTCCCGGAGAATAACCCTGGATTCAAGTTTGAATTTGTCCGCCGGAAATTCCGGGGAGCTGACCATGGCAGTCAGCACATCCAGGCCTTTAAGGCAATGCCGCGATGGCAGATCCAGATAATAAACCGTGTTGCCGTAAGAAGTATAGGCATTCACTTCACCGCCAAGATTATTAATCAGATCCGCGGCGGATTGTGCCGGATAACCGCTGCAGCCCTGAAACAGCATGTGTTCCAGAAAATGCGACAGTCCGCATCCAAGGTAATCGTCTTCATGGATGCTGCCGGTCTTAATCCAGGCTTGAATGGTTACAGCCGGAATGTCATGCTTTTCGTTAACATAAACATGCAGGCCGTTATCAAAAGCAAAGCTTCTGACGTCGGCGAAATAATCCTTCTTCAGCAGTTGGCGGGAACTAAAATCAGACAATTTTCGGCACCTTTATGTCATTGACGTTTTTGCCGCTCATTGCCTCGAAAGGCGGCTTGAAAAGATCAAAATCCACGTTAAAATCCTCCGGCGAATCGTTTTCGCTGGCAAAAAGCGCTTTCTCGTCAATCAACATAAACACAATATTCCCGATGTCGGAAGCGGTATTCAAACCCCAGCTTTTAAGCACCTCCACGGCGAACGGGCCGTACTGGCGGAACGCGAAATCACGGATACCCTCCAGCAGTTCCAGCGCGGCAATATGCTTTTTTTCATCTGAATTTTCCTGGGCCGCCGCATAATTGACCGCGGCGTTGACAAACGCGTAAGCATCCGCCTTATAGCGCGTTTCCTTTTGCAGCAAACGCCTGATCTTATCTGCTAAATCACTATTCTTCATACTGTTGAATAAACCCTGTAAAGTTTTGCGGCCAGGCCCTCGCGCCAACCCTGCA
The DNA here is from genome assembly GCA_037144075.1 of Lentisphaerota bacterium. Classification (GTDB taxonomy): domain Bacteria; phylum Verrucomicrobiota; class Lentisphaeria; order Victivallales; family Victivallaceae; genus CAIPAT01. The sequence goes on from JBAWXM010000012.1 coordinate 18,715, forward strand.
TTTTACATACTGTAGCACAAAAAAATCAAGAGGCAAGACGGCGGGAATATTAACGCTGTACAACTATCAGTGCGAATCGCGCATTTTGTTCATTTTTACGGAAAAAACGGCGAGTCCGCTGGAAAGGCTTTCATTGTGGCAGACCACATCCGGCGGGGTTCTCAGTTTGACCATTGAGAAATTCCAGATGCCCCAGATGCCGGCCTCGACCAGAACATCGGCCACATGCTGGGCTTCCTGCCATGGCACAGTGATGATGCCGACGCGCACTCCCATGCGCTTAACCATCTCGGACAGCTTGGAAAGATGAAATATCTTTTTCCCGTGGATTTCCGTGCCGACTTTTCCAGGGTCAATATCGAATCCGGCAATTATTTTAAGGCCGTTCTCTTCAAACGGTTTATGGCCTAGCAGTGCATGTCCGAGCGAACCGACGCCAACCAGGAATGCTTCATCGGTCTTGTTCCAGCCAAGATAGTTTTCAATAGCCGCAATCATGTCCTTGAGGGCATAACCCATGCGCGGTTTGCCTGGAATGCCCATGAGCACCAGGTCTTTGCGGACAAGAATCGGTTTAAAGTCCAGTTCATTGATCAGCGCGGTGGTGGAAACGTATTCAAGGCCTTCCTGTTCCAGCCGCTTGAGAATATGCAAATATGTCGGCAAACGCTTGACCGTGGGCAGCCTTAATATCTTCATATTGGCGTTTTGCACAATTTCACTCATAGCCCATATCCCCCCTCAGGACGTTCAATGCATACATAGCTGTCACAATAATAAATGTCAATCTGAAAATAATAACCTCTTTTTGCATACGATTCAAGCCTGACGCGAAAAACTTTTGCCTAAACCCGCAATCGGGAACTTCTTTTGAATTTATACTCTGCACGGTTGAAAATTCAACATAGATTGCGAAGATTTTGAGAATTGGTTCGTATTCTGAGAGGCTGCCGATACCGGGGTATCGAAGGCCTCGAAGAGTGCGAATCCAAACTAGAAAGATCGCAACCGCTTTGCGGTGAATGTCTTGCGGCTATCTGCCGATAAAGCTTAGAATGCCGGCGATGAAAGTAAGTGGATGCGGCGGACAGCCCGGTATATACAAATCGATTTTATTTTCATCCAGAAATTTCCGTTGCAGTTGCCCTGAATTTTCAAAGACATGCCCGCCAATCGCACAGGCTCCGACGAGAATGATAATTTTTGGATTTGGCACTGCTTCATAGCAGATTTCAAGCGCCTTGGACATATTCCGCGTGACCGGGCCGGTAATTACAATCCCGTCCGCATGGCGCGGGGAGGCGACAAACTCAATGCCGAACCGGCCCATATCAAAATTCACATTGTTCAAGGCGTTCAACTCAAGTTCGCAGCCATTGCAGCCGCCTGCTGAAACCTGCCGCAGCTTCAATGATTTTCCAAAATAATCCCGGATTCTTTTTGACGCATGCGCCGGATGAATCTTTTTCGTGTCTTTAGTTACAATCAAATTCTCTCTTTTGTCCGACGCGATATGATAATTATTGGTGTAATGTATTATTTTTTCAGGGCAGGCTTCTTCGCACAGCGGGCAGAAAGTGCAGCGTCCGAGATCAATGCTCAGCGGGGATGTCGTAACAGCCCGCGCCGGACACACTGCCGCGCACTTATCGCACCCGGCAGGACATGGCTTGTCCGCGATAACCGGGAGACCGCGAAACAGTTTGGGCAGATGCGCGTTTTTCACATCATGAACGATGGGGTCGCCCTGCAGTATTCTCAGTTTTATCGCATCTATCATAAATCACCATTCTCCTTACAAATCATGGCCGGCATAGGACAAATCAAAACTTTTATTACACAGCGGAAAATCCGAAATTTCGGTTTTGCGCAGCGCCAGACTCAGGCCGTACCAGTTGTTGAATGACGGATCTTTAATTTTATACTGCGCTATTCCGCCTAGCGCATCTGTGACGGCAATGTGAACGATCTCGCCGCGCCAGCCTTCAGTTATTGAAACCACCCCTGCCAGCGGCTCCGGCTCGCCGGCGGCAGATTTGATTTCGCCACCGGGCAGATTTTCAAGCTGCTCAAAAATATAGCGGAGCGATTCATCAATTTCCAAAGCGCGCAGACGAGTCCGCGCAAAAACATCGCCGGTGGACAATGTTATCTGTGAAACCGGGAAATAGCGGTACGCTCCGTAGGGGTAGTTGATCCGGGCATCCAGTTCAATGCCGCATGAACGCGCGGCCAGCCCGACCAGCCCGATCTTCACGGCTGAATCAGTGGAGACCGCTCCGGTTTTTTCAAAACGCACCAGCGCGCCGGTCGAGGAAAACAGAAAATCGTTGATGACTTTCACGTCATTTCTCACGGTGTTCAATTTTTTTATTATATGGCTTATATTTTCACTGTCAAAATCAAAGCGCACCCCGCCGTAAACAAACAAGCCGCGGCCGAATCTGGAGCCGCACAGATCCGCCAGGCTGTTGATGACCAGAGTCCGCAATCTGCCGTAGGAGGATGCGGCAATGGCCAGCCCGATGTCGTTGGCCGCGCCGCCAAGACCGGACAAATGCATGGCTACCCGCTCAAGTTCCTCGGCAATCGAACGGATAACCTGAGCGCGAAAGCTGATTTGCGTATTTGACAGGCTCTCGATGACATTGCAGTGCGCGCAAGCATGGCCGATCACGGTATCTCCGGCTATTGATTCGGCCAGCATGATTCTCCGTCCGGAATCCGCTTCCGTAAACAGCGCTTCAACGCCGCGATGCTGATAGCCCAGATTTATTTCCAGATTGTAGACCAGTTCCCCGTGGCACTGAAATCTGAAATGCCCCGGCTCAATCACGCCGGCGTGGATCGGACCCACCGCCACTTCATGCACTTCATCGCCTTCGAGTTTATAAAACTGATACGGCTTGCCGCCGGCAATCACATTCTGCTTTCTCACCGGGCGCAGCCACGGATGATTCAGCGGGGTATAACCGTAGTTTTCCGCCAGTTCGCATTCAAAATAATTAGTCTGCGGAAATAAAGCCGCCAGACTCTCGAATTCCAGCTTGTCTCCGGGAAACTCCCCGCCTGCAATACAAAGTTCGGAACAGCCGGCATTCGCCAGTACGGCGATGATCTTAGCCGGATTGCGCTTGCCGGGTGGAAATAAACCGATCATCCTGAAGCCGCCGGATAAATGTTCCGAAACAGTATTAAAAAAATCATTTTTATCTGAAAAAATAATTTCGTCCAGCCGGAAGCATTGATTATTCTGTATTTGTAATGAACTCATAATTTAATCCCGAAATCTTTTGAAATACTTAAAATGTGTTCACGCAGAATATCCGGCGATACAACCGCGATAACGATTACGCCAATCAGCAGCACAATTGACGCGAAATGGGTAATATCGAAACGCTCCGGTTCTTTCAATACCACTTCATGCTCGCTTTTCCGGTACAACATCTGGAACAGCGCGCGTCCCATGTTGATAAAAATAAAGAGCATGAAAAACATGGTGAGTACCAGCGTCCAGGGCTTGCCGGAAAACAGCATTCCCTCGAAAATCATCAATTCGCTGAAAAAGATACCGAACGGCGGAATGGCGGAAATAGCGAAAAACGCCAGCAGAAACAACCACCCGGTCCATGGCATTAAATTTATCACTGAACTCACGCCGGCGATCTCCCTGGTTTTATATTCGCGATGCACATTGCCCGCGATAAAAAACAAAACGACCTTGCACATTGAATTATAAACGATGTGATACATGGCGCCGGCAAACGCCAGACCGCCGATGCCGACCGCCAGCGTTATTATGCCCAGATGCTCCACGCTGGAATACGCCAGCAGCCGTTTATAGTTTTTCACTTTAAACATGAAAACGAAGGCGACGAAAATCGAGAACAAACCGCCCGTAATCAATATCGTCTGCGCGAACCCGTGGACTGATGACGGGGTGACGATCTGAAAAATCCGCATCACTCCGAGCAGCGCCGTAATGCGCAGCGAACCGGCCATCAGCGCGGCCACCGGACTGGGCGAATTGCTGGTGGCGTCAACGTCGGCGGTGTGCATCGGCGCGATGCCGATTTTGGTGCTGAGTCCGACAAAAATAAAAATAAAACTCGCCTTCAGCCAGATCGGATTCAGCAGCGCCGAATTTTTCGCGAATTCGGTAAAAAACAACTGTTTTCCTTCCAGCACGGTTCCGTTGGACGAAAGCATAAGAAACAAAATGCCGATAAAGGCGAACGCGATGCCGAGCGAGACCAGGAACAGGTATTTCCACATCGCCTCCAGCGCCTCTTCGTTGCGGTAATAGTAGATCAGCGGGGCCACGCTCAAAGTTGTGGCTTCCGACGCCACCCAGTACATGCCGAAATTATTGCTCAGAATCGCGGCGGTATTGGCGGACAGATAGAAGTTGAGCAGCAGAAAATAATATCTTCTGCCGGAAACCGAGTGGGAGATTGCAGTTCGCCGCAAATAAGCAAAAGAGACCAGCACCACCCAGAAATAAACATTCGACAGCACCAGCAGAATCAGCTGACTGAGCGAATCCGCGCTGAACAAAATAAAATCGCCCGGCTGATACCAGCCCATAAACAGGCTGAAAGAAAATGCCAGATGCAGCGCGCTTACCAGCAGCGAAATATAATATTGCGCACGGATGCTTTTGACAAAATAAAATGCCGCTGCAGCAGTTAAAGGAATTAGAATAGCTAGTAGTAACATCAGTCTTTCAGCCTCCTCAGCGCGGTTACTTCAAACCCGGAAAGCGTCGAACTGATTTTGTTCAGCGCGATGCCCATCAGAAAAACCACGACGAAAACATCCAGCAGTGACCCCAGCTCAATCATCATCGGCAGCTTGGATGCTATAGTGGAGCCGAACAGGAAGATCCCGTTTTCCAGCACCAGAAACCCGGCGACATGAATTATCAGCTTCTTCCGGAATATAATAATAAACATTCCGACCGCCACCGCCGAAAACCCGCTGGCAAACGGAATAGTCTCTATTGCCGTGCTTCTCGACAACATATTCGTGGCGACAAATATCGCCGTCATGATAAAAATCACCAGCAGTAGAAATGAGAACTGCTGGATAGTCGGCTCGATGATGCGTTTGATGTCAAGGTCCAGCAGTATTTTTTTGATGTACCTGGGAATCAGATACACTTTAACGATGAACAGGGTCGCCGGCAGGATCAGAGCGGGAACGGAGAAATGCTCTATCAGAGGATACAGCAGCAGCGCCGTCAGAATGACGCCCTGAAGCTGCAGTACCGTAACATAGGTTTTCACCCGCGACGTGACCGCCAGGTAAAACAGCGACAAACAAAAGATTATACTTAGAACATTCTGCATAACTGTTTTCTACTTTGTAAATGTATAAATCAACAGATTCAATACCCCGATTGCCGTGGCAAACAGCAGGTATTGCGGAACATATTTCAACTTGAACCGGGCCGTTACCGTTTCCACCACCGCCAGCGTCGTGGCTAAAGCGGCAATGACCACCAGAAAAATTATAACCGCAACATAACTGTTCTGCACCGCAAACGGATAAAATAGCGATGCTTCCACAATGGCATAGATGCACAGCTTGACATAGCTGGAATATTGATACAGAAACAGATCAACACCGGAATTGTCAAGGATCATCACTTCGTGAATCATCGTCAGTTCCAGATGTGTATTGGGGTCGTCAATCGGCATGCGCGAACATTCCGTCACCGCCAGAATCAGAACGGAGATCGAGCAGATCACAATGAAGACGATGTAAGTGACATTATTCAGTTTTATCGAGTGGTAAATATCATAAATTGAGGTGAGATTGTCCGCGAACGCGACGCTGCCGATGGTGAAGAAGAAGATCGGTTCGGCGAACACCGCAAAAGTGGCTTCGCGCGACGCCCCCATGCCTTCAAACGAACTGCCGATATCCATTGCCGCGAGGATCTGAAAAAATCTGGCCAGCCCCAGCACATAAGCGAATAAAATAATATCGCCTTCAAAACTGATCAGCGGTTTCATGAAGCCGACCGGCAGCATGGCCGCGGCGACAACCATTGCAATCAGGTTGACGGACGGAGAAATATCACTGATAAACGATGAACTTCCCGCGTTGATCGTTTCCTTCCGCAAAAGCCGCCTCAACTCATAGTACGGCTGCATGACCGGCGCGCCGATTCTGCCGGTAAAAACAGCTTTCTGCTTGTTGACCACTCCGGCCAGAAGCGGCGCCAGCGCCAGAATAGCCAGCAATGCAATAATACCCTGCGCCAATGTGTTTAAATCCATAAGAACCCTATCAGACTGTAAATTGATATTACTACCAGAATAAACGCGACGTAATACCGGATGTCAGAGTAACTCAACAACTCCAGCCGGGAAATAAATGCGCTGAATTTCTCGAACAGCGGCATCAGTATTTTTGAATCAACAAAATCATCCGCATGACTCTCAAACTGATTTTTCCCTGGAAAAACATTTGCCGGCGGTTTTATTTTCTTGCGATAACCCAGCACGGTTTTGGCAATGGTGTTAAGCTGATCGGCGAAAGAGGATGCCGTGTATTGCATTCTCGGAGTCAACCGGTCGTAACCGCAACCCCAGGCCGGCGAAATCCTTCTGCCGTATTTTTTGTTAATGAACCGCTTGCAGATGTAAATCAGTATGAAGCCGGCCAGTATCGCCAGGAAAATCAGGCTGATATAGAACCAGTTGATGTTCAGCAGCGCCGGCGAACTGCTGCCCGGAATGAATGATTTGCTTACAACGTCATTGATCACGCGGACAAACGGCTGCGGATAAAATCCGATGGCCGCGCACAGCAGCGCGAAAATTCCCAGCGAAAGATAATCGTAAACCGAAACGTAAAAATGTTTGACTTCTTTCCGTTCATCGCCCAGAAACATGATTGAATTGATCTTGGTGAAGCAGGCCACCGCCAGGCCGCCGACAAACGCCAGGCCGACCGTTGAAATCAGCATCAGCAGCGGATAGTAATTCTTCAGTTCGCGGGCGGTGGTGAAAAAACCGTTGAAAATGATAAACTCGGAAATGAAGCCGTTAAGCGGCGGAATCCCGCTGATCGCGACGGAGCCGACCAGAAACAGGAACGCGAAAAATCTTCCGCGCCGCGCCAGCCCCCCCATCAGTTCAATATTCCGGGTTCCAAGATTCTGGTAAATCACGCCGCTGCCGATGAACAGCAGGCTTTTAAAAATCGCGTGGTTGAGCGTATGCAGCAGTGCGCCGCCGAAGCCAAGCGCCTGCACCGGCAGCGAATTATACGCCGAGCCGATAAAGCCGATGCCGATGCCGATGCCGATAATACCGATATTCTCCACCGAATGATACGCCAGCAGCCGTTTAATATCATGCTGGGCCAGCGCATACCATACCCCGAAAATCGCGCTGACCATACTTGCCGCCAGCGCCGCCCAGCCCAGCCATTCCGGCGTCGGATTAAGGAATTGAAACGTCCGGAAAATGCCGTAAATCCCGGTTTTAATGATGATACCGGAAAGAAACGAACTGAAGACGGTCGGCGCGATCGGATGCGCCCGCGGCAGCCAGAAGTGGAACGGCATAAAGCCGGCTTTCATGCCGAACGCGATCAAAGCCAGGACATAAAGCAGAATGAATAAACCGCCCGTGTCAGGCGAGACATGAAAGTCGCTGAACAGCCAGCTTCCGGACTGGCGGTGCAGCAGAAAGAAAAAGATGTAAAGAATGAATACAACCACATGATTCATCACCAGATAATAGAAGCTGCCGGTTTGAACATCTTTTTTCTCTTTTTCAAAAATCATGCCGAGATAAGCCGCCGTGCTCATCAATTCCCAGCAGACCAGAAATAAGATGGAGTGATTGGAAACCACCGTCAACTGCGTCGCAACTAGCAGTATTGGATAAACCACCAGCAGTTGTTTTACGGACTTGCCTTTTTCCATATAATGTTTTAGCGATGAGTAGCTGTAAATGGTGGTCGGAATGGCTACCAGTTGCACAATAGCCAGAAAATAAAGTCCCAGCGCGTCAAACCTGAACAGGTCTGCCGGGACTCCATAAATGCTGAAATTAAGCGGCTGAACGACGGGAGATACCAGCGCGAAAAGTGTCGCCACCAATCCGGAAATCAGACCTGACAGCAGCAGCAAATGGACCGCGGCGGATGCTGTCCGGTTGCCGCGCAGCAATATCACCGCGATCACCGCGGACATTTGTATTGCTAAAGAGTAAAAGAACAAATCCATATTGTCATGCGCCCCTCGTGCTCTCGATATGATTTATTATGTCAAGCAGATCCTGGCTGCTGAGCCGGTTCTCCAGCGCGGCGCGGAATGTTTCCTGTGAAAGCATGAAACTCAAATGCGCCAGCAGGCTTAAATGTTGTTTAATGGTCTGGGAGACCAGCAGGATGATCGTATGCACCGGCTTCCCGTCTATAGATTTTAAATCCAGCGGGCGCTGCGGGAAGAAAAAATTAATCAGCGGATTGCGTCCCACCATCAGCGGAATCCGCGGGTGCGGCAGGCTGATGCCGTTGCCGATGGCCGTGCTCATCAGGGCTTCGCGGTTCTTCAGCAGTTGAATGATAATGGCTTTGTCAACGTTCGCGTCAAGATGCACCATGCCCAGCATCTGCTCCAGATAGGACTCTTCCGTGAGCGCGCAGTCATAATAAAACGAGTTCTGATCAAGAATCGTATTTAACGCCTTAACCTGATATTCGCTCATATTACTATGATTCGATATATTAATCGGAATATTCCGGATTAACGCCCATTCAACTATTTGCTGCTTATTGAAAAAGTATTTATCGTTGATGATTTGATAAGGTATCTCATTCGCCTTCATCAAATTCTGAATCTCTTTTTCAGTCCTCGTTAGCAATACTGAAACATCTTTAATTGTAAAGTCCATTTATTGATTTTTTAATAGCGTTGCTGACTGGAGCGCGATTATCCTTAATTAGTATATTTAATTTCCAAAAATTTCAGAGGCTGAATTATGGACAACCTCCATCCTAAACGGATTGTACTATATTTCAGCATTAACATGATTTCAACACCCAAAAACCGTGACAGGCAAAAAAGAAGCAAAATCACAGGCGCTAATCTTCATTGTGAAAAAAATACACCTTAACCACGAAAAGCACGAAAGTTCACGAAAAAGGGGAGTTTTTTATCCACAGATGACACAGATGAGCACAGATGAAAAATATGATGGGTAGGGTCAGCCGTCCCCGCGGACCGGATTCGGACGGCGAACCGGGAGCGCCGGTCGCCTGAGCGGCTTTATGATTTAACAGGGATGGACAGGATATGCAGGATAAGAAAAGGATGCTTCACCATGATGAACTTAGCGCGGCATCGCCGCAACCAAACTCAATATCCAATATCCCGTCCCGCCCTGCGGGATCCCGCAAAGCGGGAGAATATCCAATATCCAAGCGGGACAGCCGGAAGGCAGGAACTGGAAACAGGTATTATTGGATGGTTGTGCCGGCTTCCCCCTGGGAGTGCCGGTCGCTTAACCGGCTTTAGGGATTTCTGGTAGGGGCGGCCGTCCCGGCAGACCATCTTTATGAATTTCGCCTATTATTCTCTTCGTGTCTTTGCGTCTTTGCGCGGGAATATGTCCGACTGCTTGACGCAGTTCAAATGATGCGCGGCATCAACGTTTTAGCGCAAACGCCGCGTTGATTAATGCTTGTGTTCAATAAAAAAGACACCTTATATCACGCAAAACTTGTCTCGTTTATTTTTTGACAGCGCTCTTGCGGATTTTGTCTTCATATTCCTTCAGGCCGACAACTGTGCCGGAAGTCCGGGATTCCTCGGCGGCGAAAACCATCAGATGCCCTTCCAGCGAGTCTTTGATCGGCGTCAGCAGGATTGATTTGTCGCCGGATTCAATCGCGTCAATGAAGTTGTCCATAATGGCGCGGTCGCCGCCGCCATGCGTGCCGCCGGCGTGGACTTTGATCGTTTCCTCAAACAGCGGCTCGAATGAATGCGCCTTGATTGTGCTGCTCAATCCGTCATATTCGATTTCGCCGTTGGTCATGCTGATTTTAGTCATGCGCCGTTCTGTCCCGTTATGGCCGCACATAGTAAATGATACATGGATGCCGTCCTCAAACTCAATCTGGACTGTCTGGTTGTCCACCACGTCATTATCCGTCTGGAAAACGCATCTGCCGAAGCGGTTTTTCTTCAACAGCTCCAGCAGCTGGTCTTTGTCTTTAATCACGCCCATCTGCCGCAGATAGGCCTGATCGGTATCCGGTTCAAAATATAATTTCAGGACATGATAGGGGCAGGTGTGATAATGTTTGCAGCCGTCCAGACAGAATTCCGGCGCGCCTGCCGGACAGTTTTCCCTGCGGAAATATTTGAGCGAACCGAAAGAGGCGATTTTTTGGGCTTTTCCGCGGATCAGATGGGACAGCAGATCCATGTCGTGGCAGGACTTTGCCAGCAGCATCGGCGTAAGCCGCGATGAATTAAAGAACCCGCGTACAAAAGAGTGCGCCATGTGCGAGTAGGATAAATTTTCGCTATGCTGAACGCAGACGATTTCACCATATCTGCCGGAATCAATCAGGCTTTTGATTGTCCGGTAAACGGGCGTAAGCCGCATCTGATGACAGACAATCAGAATGCCTGCATAGTTTTCAGTCGCATCATACAGTTTTATCAGCTCGGCGGCATTGGTGCACAACGGTTTCTCCACCAGAATATGATAACCTTTTTCCATCGCTTTCAGTATCGGCTGAATGCGTTCATCCTCAAGCGTGGCGATCACCACGCCTTCAATGTCCCTGATATCCGCGTTGAAGAAATCTTCATAACTGGCAAACACCCGATCCGCCGGAATATGATGATTCGCCGCGAAAAAAGCGCGTTTCTCGCTGTCCGGTTCCACGACGACGGTAAACTTCGCACGATGGGGCATTTCCAGCGCATATTTTCCGAAAATTCCCTGTCCGCGGTTGCCCGCGCCAATCAAGGCGAGATTAATCTGTCTGCTCATTTTGTGCTCCTTGCAAAATTATGTTATTATTGGAATTACTGAATAGTTTACTGATGAATAAAACTAAAATCGGTCTTGAAAATCAATTTAACCGGAGGCATGGACTCGCCTTTAATTATTTTGACCAGTTCCCGCACCCCGGTGCAACCAAATTGCCGTCCGGTGCCGTTCAGTGTTACCGTAATCAATTCAGGGTACAGCGCCGTGTCGGCGTCTGAAATTGTGGTGATTATTTTTGGAACGGCGGTCCCGGACAGATGATGCTCGAAAATATATTTTGCCACTCCCGGATAAGCCTGTTCAGTAACAAAGACAAAATCAGGATATGAGGAACACTTTTCCATCAAAAACGCATACCCGTCATAACCGCTCTCCGCCTCGTCATAAACTATGAAATTCGCAATAAAAGGCTTATTCAGGCGTTTTAATCCTGATTCTATGCCCGCCACTAGTTGCCGGTTCGACGGCAAAGCTGGCGAACTCAATATCGCCCCGAAAGTTTTGTATTGATATTTTTTTGCGACGGCTTCAAGCAGCAGTTCCAGATTGCCGGACAAATCCCACTCCACGGAATTTACTTCCGTACCGAGATCATAATTGCCGATAACAATGAACGGCAGACCGGTATTTTCCGCTTCCGTAATTAACTGGCGGTCTACCGAGCCGGTCAGCAGCAACCCTTCCAACCTTTGAAAACTACTCCATTCAGCCAGCCGCTCGCTCCGGTTGGACAATGTCCAGACAAGTTCAAGTCCAAGCTCTTCCGTCGCGCCGTTAACCCCGGCCAAAACATTCCGGTTGAATACCGAATCCAGACTGTGCTGTTGAATAAACAAACCGATCCGGTGTATATTGTCGCACAAAGGCAATTCCGGATTGACAAAAGTCCCCCTCCCCACTTCCGCAATCAGCAGCTTTTCCTTGACAAGTATCTCGAATGCCGATAAAATCACTTGACGGCCCACTTTGAATTTTTCCGCCAAAGCGCGGATGCTTTCCAGACGCTGCCCCGGCAGTAAACGCCGGCTGCGGATCTCCTTGCGGATAAAATCCGCAATCTGCTGCGATTTCGGCGGCGCGGTTATCAATTTCATCTCTAAAACTCCAAATTATTGGCATTCATTGTTAATATAATATGTCAATATATGTCATCTTGCAAGCGACATTCCACGAAAATATAAAAAAACATTAATAATAACTCCTGCGTGGGGCTGTGAAATCATGATTTTGTCAGACAAGAAAAAATCCATTTTTCCGCCTTATCTGAGCCTGTTTTACGCGTCCGGGTTGACAAAACCTCTAATTTAGTAAAAAGGCTGTCATGGGGCGGGTTAATACTGGCCACCTCGGTGCGGACTCTACTGGGCCACTTTATTAGTTGAAATGTGGCATGTTTCAAATAATGGTTAAAGATAGTTGACACTTTTTTGAGACGCATCCATTGATAGCCGCAGGCTCGAATCATGTTGTAGGGACAGATTAATCCGTCCACCAATCCCCCCGCACATTTTGAATCATATCAATCTCTTTGGAACGCTGCGGTTTTCCCAAGTTCCAATATAGACCGTTCGTTCGCCACGGACTTAGACCCCGGCACGCCGGTTGCGAACTCACCTGTTTCGCTCGCACCGGTACTGGCTTCCAGAAAATTGAACCTTTGGCCCAAAGCAAAATAATTATTTCGGGGCTCGATACCTTCACTTGCGTTGTGGCTGACATAACACCTTTCCCAGGGCCTCGCATTATTCGTTACCTCCTTATGCGCCTGGTTCTGTTTCGACCTGCTGGTTAGGCTTTGGTCGCGCTGGATTGTCCAGCTTGCCTATATTAGCTGCGCCTGGCACACCAACTTTCAATTACTCGCGCCTCTGCGCGAGATATTTCCAGGATCACGATATTGATTTCAGGCAGTAACTGCTCTGCGTCGCGTTCTGCCGGGCATGGTAATGGTATGGACGGCGTTCAACCGCCACTGATTGACCTGATTCGAGATACCCGTAAGTACAGTGACACGGTCGCCCGGGCCCGCCATTTTTTCGTTCAGCATTTGCGTGCTCAGCTGTTTAAAGAAGTGCTCCGAACATTCCTCGCCTTTCTTTCCGTTCAGCAGACGAGGATAAACGTTGTGATAAGCGGCAAGCCGGCGATAGGTCTTCTCGTGATACGTTGCGGCATAGATCAGGCAGCGGGGACGGCATTTTGCCATGATCCTGGCAGTCCTGCCGGAATCTGTCAGCACGACGATCGCCCGCTGATGTAATTCATGTGACAGCAGCGATGAAGCCATGCATATCGCGCGGGTAATTTCGTTCTGTCCGTCCAAAGTCATGTTTTGCGGAATCACCTTTTCTTCAAGCATTTTTTCCGCTTCCCCGGCAATGGCGGCCATGGCTTTGACCGCTTCAAGCGGGTACTGTCCGGTCGCAGTTTCGTTCGACAGCATGACCATATCGGTGCGATCCAGCACCGCGTTGGCGACATCGCTGACTTCCGCGCGGCTGGGCAGCGGATTTTCGGTCATGGAACTGAGCATTTCCGTTGCGACAATCGAAAGCTTGCCGCATTCGTTGGCGCGGCGGATAATATGTTTCTGCGCGGTCGGGACATGCTCGAATGAGATTTCATCGGCCAGGTCGCCCCGCGCCACCATCACGCCGTCAGCGGCATCGAGAATCGCGTCCAGATTATCCATGGCCTCCGGTTTTTCCAGTTTGGCGATGACCGGGATATCCGCATTATGTTTTTTCAGCAGGCGCCGCAGCCGCATGATATCGTCAGCGGCGCGGACGAAGGAAAGCGCCACATAATCCACGCCGGATTTGATGCCGAACTCCACATCTTCAATATCTTTTGGCGTCAGGGCCGGCATGGAGATTTTAGTATATGGCAGATTGATGCCTTTGCCGGTCAGGATTGTGCCGCCGGCAGTGACGTGGCAAAACACTTCCCGTTTTGACTTCTGCACCGATTCGACATTCAGGATAATTCGTCCATCCGCCAGTAGAATCGTTTTTCCCGGCCGGGTATCGGATGCGATATTGCGGTAAGTGGTCGGGAGGTACAGCGGTTCTTTATGAATAGAATTCCCGGACAGGATGATTTTATCCCCTTTCCTGACCGTTACCGGAGCATTCAACCGGCCTATTCTTATTTTTGGCCCCTGCAGATCCTGCATGATGGCAATGCTCTGCTGAAGTTCATTGGCAGCCTGCCGGATCAGCATGATTTTTTTCATATGTTCTTCATGGGTGCCGAACGAGAAATTCAAGCGGCAGACATTGACGCCTGCTTTAAACATGGCCTTCAGCGAATGTATATTTTCACAGGCAGGCCCGATTGTGGCAATAATTCTTGTCTTTTTCATATTTCTAATTGTCCATATATTGTTTAATAAATACCGGTAAAGAAAATTTCCGGCCAGATTATTCTTAGCACTTATCATGCCAAAAAGAGTGATTTTAATCATCGGCGTGCTTAAAATGCGCATATCGGCGGGGGATAGCGGAATAAAAACCGGCTATGCGGCAGCTACTGAAAGGTTGCCGTTTACAAAAATGTATTACATAAATGTGTTTTTGGGTACTTGACTTGCGGGAAGCTGAATATTGCGCCAGGCGGAGAGTTACCTTTTTAGTTTCCTGTTGATTTCTCTGAGGTTCATCAGTATCGGGATTAAAATAATCACGCCGGCCGCGAGCACCAGGATGATGCCGATTTGGAACGGCATCTTGTAGAAAGTGCATACCACCGCGGCAACTGCCAGCAGTAATGGGAGCGCCAGACTTCCAACCGTAAAATAGCCGGCAATCATTTTACCCAAAGAATGAGAATTTTTTGGAGGCTCCGGTTTAAGTAATGGAGCACGGGCAGATGCCGCCGCGAGAGGTTTGGAAATGTCTTCAGCCGGATGGTCGTCTTTTTTCAGGATAGACATTGAAGTCGGTAGAATAAATGAATTATTACAACTGAAGCATTTAACTTTTCCGCCAAGCGGAGTTTTGCCTAAGTCGTATTTCCGGTCACAAAATGGACAACGGGCTTTCATTTTTCATCTTCCTCCATTCAAATGCCTATTACTTTAATATGCAAAGATTTAAAAGCAAATATTTTTAGAATAAAAAGATGTTCCGGCGATGAATTTTAACGGTTTGCTCCGATTCTGTCATACTGGTGACTGGGGACTGGGCATAAAAAAGCGGAACGCGCAAATTTACGCGTCCCGCCATGATTTTATGAAGATTCAGAATGAAATGCTATTTGGCATTCATGTCATCATTGCCCCATATTTTAGTGCCCTGGACGGTGGCCTGAAGCGCGATTCCGTTGCGGGTGATTTTATACAGGGTCACGCCTGGGGAGACTTCCGCGGCGGCGGAAGCGCCGTCGCCGACCTCGCCAAACCGGAATACCGCATTGGCCTGAACTCCCAGACCCCAGCCGGAATTAATGAATTGAGCGATATTATCCTGGTTCTTGAAGACAAATAACGCGCGAAAATCTCTTGCTCCAAGACCAAATCCGCAGCCGAGAGAAAACATTTTCATGTAGGTTTTTTCGCCGGTGGTCTTGTTATATACCATCCCCCAGCCGCTTTCAGTTGAAGGCAGAAAAATCTGCAAGCCGAAATCATTAAATATCGCGTATCCCGCGGCATTGCTGATTTTTTCTTTGAGTGCCGGATATCTGGCATAAAATATTGGCAGGCTGTCATCGCTCATCTTCTGCATGGTCATCCTTTTTTCCGCCATGTTGTCTCCCGACGGGCTCAGACAGCCGGATAAACCCGCGACAAGGGACATGCCGGCCATTAACATTACGATTTTGTTCATGCCAATCTCCTTTTTTAGCGCTTTTGCAAAATTAATTTTGCAGGAAGCTTGGTTTTAAACATACACCCTTTGGAGCCGTTCGAAAATAACCTTTACATCTTCGCGATTCTTCCGGATGCCTTTGTGTTTGCCGGTTCGTTACATACTTTCATGTATGCGCCTCGCCGGCAATTCACAAAACCACCTCGGGATATTTCACGAAACTTGTAAACTCTATTTTTGAACAACTCCTTTGCGGAAGATTGCCTTCCGACATGGGATTAAAGTAAACGGAGTTTCGCATAATACAAGATTCAGAGATCTTTTCT
>JBAWXM010000013.1:0-33475 GCA_037144075.1 Lentisphaerota bacterium
GAACACTATGGGATTCCACTGCATGTGGCAGTTCCGTTCCGGGCACTCCCGGATCACATCGAGCGCCGATGCATGATGAAGTGCGGTACCGGACAGGCGGGCTGGCCGGATTCCCAGAATAAGTTTTGCACATCAGACTGCAAACGTGCTCCGATTCAGAAAGTAACGCGGCATCTGTTTCCCGCGCTTCATGGCAAAGAAAATATACTGCAAGTCACCGGTGAACGCCGCCAGGAAAGTCCGGGCCGCGCCAAGCTTGATGAGTTTGCGCCAAACCATATGCTTACCACTTTAAAACGCACTGTAACGAACTGGAGGCCCATACTTGACTACAGCGTTGACGATGTATGGGCCTGCATCAAAGCCACGGGATTAAGGCGTCATATCGCCTATGATCGCGGCAATGAACGCCTGTCATGCGCTATCTGCGTCCTTGCCAGTGACAACGATATCTGCAACGGCGCCATTGCAAGGCCTGATCTGGCTGAACGCTATCTCAGAATAGAAACCCAAACCTGTCAAACCTTCAGGCATAAACGTTCACTTGCACAAATTTTAAACAAGGAGAAATAATCATGCTCTGGCATAAACCAACTGAAAAGCCTTGCGCCGGTCATAAGCTGTGGATACTGAATGCTGACGGCGGCATTGACTGGCCCGGGTCAAATACTGTAATTGACGTCTCAAAATCTAGGGGCTGGATGTATTTCAACGAAGTCTGTGAGGCCTTACGGTTCAATGCGGAATTGCTGGAAGCCCTGGCCCCGGTTCAACAAGAAATCTTGAACCGGCACGGCTATCCGGAGCTGGTGGACGGGAGCGAAGGCTCTTTAAATGATGACTACCATCTGGTAATAACAATAACCGTCGCCGAGGCTAAGGCTATTATGGCGGCACGAAGAAAGGCAGGTGCATAGATGAAAGATTTAAAACCGGGCCAGATTGGATGCGTTGAGTCCAAGTATAACGAACTCGACATTTATGAGCAGGCAGAAAAAGGATTCAATGTCGGGATCGGGTCAATTAAATTTGATTTGACGGCTGAACAGAAGCAATACATTCAAGGTGAGAAGCGACCAGCAGTTGAGGACGGACACAATTTCTGGTTGACGGCAAACTTATCGGCGCGGAGCTTCGGCGGGATGTTCGAGATGGACAATACCGGCGAGGGATTCCGTTCGCGGATCGAGCGGGCGGTGATGGAGAGCGGCGACTGGGCGAAATACAGGGACAAGGGGAAGTTCTGAAAACGGAAAACTCAATATCCAAGGGTAACAGCCACGGACGGAACGGACACAACGGACTGAACGGACGGAGAAAACGGAAAACTCAATATCCAATAACCAACACGGAATATCCAATATTCAAGTTTTAAAACATAAAGGGGAATGGGAAGATGGTAAAACAGAACGGGGAAAATCAATGGATTGTTACTGCTGTTGACCGGCAGGATCGGATTGTTATCCGGCATGTCATGAACATGCTGGCTGATCTGCTGGTCAATGTCGCAGGTGCTGAAAAACACGTCAATACCGGCGTTGAACTGATCGCAGAAGAGCGCGACCGGCAGATTACTGTCGAGGGTTGGACTGTGGAGCATGACCGGCAGTGGAAAGACGGCGAATTAGCAATTGCTGCGGCTTGTTATTCCCTGCCTGAAAAAAGGCTATCAATTTCATTTCGCAAGAAAATATGGCCGTGGGATTTACGCTGGTGGAAACCGTCACCCGCAAATCGTATTCGCGAATTGCAGAAAGCCGGTGCGCTGATTGCCGCCGAAATCGACCGTTTGCAGGCGGAAAAACAGCCACGGACTTAACGGACGGAACAATATCCAATAACCAACACGGAATATCCAATGTCCAAGGTAAAACAGAAGACAACAGGGGGATTTAGAGCAAATGAGTGAAGTCAAATTAAAGGCGCCGTTTCCTTATCCGGGCGGAAAATCGGTAGTGGCGGCGGAAATATGGGATGCGCTGGGGAATGTCGGGCATTACATGGAGCCGTTCTACGGTTCCGGCGCGGTGCATCTGGCGCGTCCGGATTATAATCCCGGGAAACACGTCGAGACAATCTGCGATAAAGATGGATTTGTCTGCAACGTGTGGCGGGCAATGAAGTTTTCGCCGCTGGAAACTGCGGAATGGTGCGACTGGCCGGTGAATCATGCCGATCTGGCGGCGCGGAAAAAACAGTTGATCAAAAATGAACAGCATCTGCTGGAGAATCTGGTGGCGGATCCGGAGTGGCATGACGCGAAGCTGGCCGGTTACTGGATATGGGCGTCAAGCTGCTGGATTGGCTCGGGTTTGACTAGGACGGGCAGCATTCCGCGGCTGACCGGATTCAGAGGTGCTGGCGTAAATACGCTCTGGCAAATTCCGCGTCCGCAATTAAGCAATGATCAAGGAGTAGTTTCAATTGCAAAACGCCCGCGCCTTACTGGATTCAGCGGTACCGGGGTATTTGCTAAAGGTTGCCAGATAGAGGAGCATTTTTTGCGGTTGCAGGCGCGTCTGCGCCGGGTGCGGGTGGTTTGCGGCGACTGGACGCGGATTTGCGGAGGCGAATGGCAGGATAAGTTTTCCGGCGTGTGCGGAATATTTTTTGACCCGCCGTATGCGACCATCACCAGGGACACCAGAATTTATCATCATGACAGTACGACCGTGGCGCATGATGTCCGGGAATGGGCACTGAAGCGCGGCGAGAGCAGCAATTACCGGATCGTGCTGGCGGGATATTATGATGAACACGTCAGCCTGCTGGAGCACGGCTGGCGCGTGAAAAGATGGTGTACCGGCGGGGGATATTCGAATATTGCCAAAGGCGAAAGCCAGGGCAAGAAAAATAAAGTGCTGGAGGCGTTATTTTTCAGCCCGGCTTGTCTGGATAACCAGCCGGAGTTGTTTTGAAGTAATAAACGATACGGACATAATGGACGAAGACAATAAAAACAGGTACTAAAAAAAAGGGGAATGGGAAATTGAAAATTGAAAATGGAAAATTGAAAGTTTCTGGAATTGAGGGGAAGCAACCGCCGAAATTAACTAAAGCCGACGAAAGAATCATTGAAACATTACCAGAAGGATGGTTTAAGCCTGAAGACTTGTCGTATGCGATAAGATGTCGGGAATACAGATGTCAAAGACTTGAACGAGCCGGCATTCTTCAATCAAGAGTAGCAGGGAAAAATATTTACAGTTTGTATTCGGAATATTGCAAAAAGTAAAAGGACGGTGAGTGAAATGAGTGAAGAAAAATGGACTACAATGCATATTCATCTTGATATTCAGACGTTTCTTAAATTTCCGGACAAAAAACTTGACGGGTTGCTGTGCAATGCGGAAACTAAGGAATCATTAACGCCGGCTGAAGTTAGAGAGTTTCTTCTTGACCAAGTCGCGCAAGGATATAAGTATTTCAGTCCGTGCGGCAACCGCAAAGCAGACGGCAGCTGTGCCGGACATCGAACGGACTTGACGGACACAACGGACGGAACGGACGGAACGGAGGGAAAAGGAAAATGAGTGAAGAAAAAAAATCAGAACTTGAAGAATTGCTTTTAAAAATACGCAGCAATGGGAACGTACAGCAATTATATATCGACGTCATGCGTGATGGATTTGTAATTGGAGTAATAAAACAAGCCTCCGGAGTTGGAACAGAAACAATTGAATTTAAGTCGCAAAGCGGCACAGATGCCGCTAGAAGTCTTTACAATAAAATAATCAATAAAGCGGACGGAACGGACGGAAGCATTAACAAGAGAACGGAGGGGGATGGGAATGAGTAATAAACTACAGATTGTTTATGAACCAAAGGGCGCGGCCAAAGAATACGCTGATTTAGCCTGCAATCTTTACACCAGCTGCATTCATGGTTGCAGATATTGCTATGTGCCTGGCTGTGTTCGTAAAAGCCGGGAGGAGTTTTCTTTTGAATTATCCATTGTTAAAGATTGCGTGAAGAAATTTGAGCATGATGCTAAAATTCTGGCCGGTGATTCGCGTGAGATTCTTTTCTCTTTTACGTCTGATCATTATCAGACGTTTGATTCAGCTGCGTTAATGGAGCGGATTTACATGATAGCTGAGGAAAATAATCTGCGTGTTTCCGTGTTGACTAAAGCCGGATTCAGAGCAGTTCCGCATTTCAAATATTTCAAGCGGAACGGGTGGAAACTCGGATCTACGATATGTTTCGCTGACGAACATAATCGGGAATTCTGGGAGCCGGGGGCGCCGTCTATTTTTTCGCGGATTGAGGCGGTGAAGCAGGCCCATGCCATGGGCATATATACCTGGGTGAGTATTGAGCCGGTGATTTATCCGCGCTGTGCGTTTGAAGTGATCGAGGAGCTGCGGGGTCATGTTGATCTTTGGAAGATTGGCAAAATCAATCACATGCCGGAGCTGGAGCGCAAATTCAAGTGGGTGGAGTTCCGGGAATATTTGAAAGAAGTGTTGGCCGGCGAAAACTATTACATTAAAAAATCATTGACGGAGTTATATCATGGCAAAGTGCGGAGCTAAAACAGAAGTGTTCTCAAGAGTATGCGGATATTTCAGACCCGTAGCAAACTGGAACAAAGGCAAACGCGAAGAATTTAAGGATAGAAAAGCGTACATTTTTAAAAACGAAAACAATGGCGAAAGCAAAAACGACGGGAAACGCTGTATCTGACTTGCTTAAATGCGTTTATAGTGTTAAAATTAGGAAAATAAAGTTTTTTAGGATATAGACAAATATGGACCCTAAAACCAACCCGATAGCCGAGGCCTTGAGAGTATTTTTCAGCCCCGGCGATGTCTTCGAGATCAGACTCCTGGAGGCAGAAACGACCGAATACCGCTTACCACACAATGAAACCGGTTACTTCGACTACGACAATGCCGAGACTGCCGCGCATGCAATAGCCGGTGTACGCTCATACATGGGAGCCTATGTAACCGCTAATCCTGTAACGCCTTCACTACTGGCCAGAGCCGCGAACAGGATCAGGCAGGCTAAAAAAGGTGAAAGCACCAGTGATAACCACATCCTGAGCAGGCGCTGGTTTCTGATAGACTGCGATGCCGTCAGGCCTGCCGGAATCAGCAGCAGCGACAGCGAACACGCTCTGGCTCTCGCACGTGCGCGTCAGATTAAAGAATATTTGACCAGCATCGGCTTTTCGCTGCCGCTTCTATGCGACAGCGGCAACGGCGCTCAGCTCATGTACAGAATAGATTTACCCGCTGATGACAACAATCTGCTGCACCGCTGCTTAGCAAGTCTTGATCATAGATTTTCAGATGCAAGCGTAAATATTGACATGACTGTGTTTAATCCGTCCCGGATCTGGCGCCTGCCCGGAACCTGGAACCGCAAAGGCGATAACATGCCCGAGCGTCCGCACCGCATGGCCTCGCTTCTGGAATTGCCGGAGCAATTAAATATTGTTGACACGGCATTGCTGGAGGCATTGGCCGCTGAAGTCCAGGACATACCCGGTAAGCCGCAAAGAATTAATGCCCCGGCATATAGCGGACCCGAGCCCGATATCAACGCCATCGCGGGACCGCCTCCACCAGATCGCGAATGCTTTAACCTAGATAACTGGATTGCGCGGCACTGCTCCGATATTCAAGGCCCGGAGCAATGGCAGGGCGGCAGAAAATGGATTTTCGATATTTGTCCGTTTAATAGCGAACACACAAATAGAAGCGCGGTTATTACCGAACAGCCTGGCGGCGCCATTGGATTCAAATGTCATCACAACGGCTGCAAGTGCAATGACTGGCCGGCTCTAAGGCAAATGAAAGAAGGGCCGCGTCCGCTCCAGCACAAAACCATAACCCATACTCCAGCATCCACAGCATCGGCATCAACACCGCAACCCGCTCCAGCTCCAAAACTTATTGACAAATTTGCGCACAGCGATCCCGGTCAGTTACCGCCTGAGCTTTTGATCATGCCCGGATTTGTTGCCGACGTAATGGAATATACGCTTAGAACCGCGCCATATCCCAACCGTGTATTAGCTTTTACCGGCGCTCTGGCCCTGCTTTCTTATCTGGCTGGCCGCAACGTCCGCGACGCCATGAATAACATGCCGAATCTGTATCTTATAGCACTGGCAAACTCCGGGACCGGCAAGGATCACCCGCGAAAAGTCAATGTCGAAATCGCTTACAGAGCCGGACTGGCCAGTGGCATCGGCGACGCCTTTGCATCAGGTGAAGGCATCGAAGACAGCATGTATTTGAATAATAAGATGCTGTTTCAAACCGATGAAATTGACGGCCTTTTGAATACCATCAATAAAGCCAAAGACGGTAGAAATGAAATGATTATGAATGTGTTGCTGAAAATGTACAGCAGCGCCAATTCAATTTATCCCCTGCGTAAGAAAGCCGGAAGGGACGGCAAGAAAAAAGAGGGCGACAGCGTTATTGACAAGCCGTCTCTGACGCTATTCGGAACAGCCGTGCCAAAGTATCTCTATGAATCCCTAAACGGCAGAATGCTGGACAATGGATTCTTTGCCAGATCAATCATTCTCGAAGCCGGGATTCGCGGCAAAGGCCAGAACATCGACTATGAACCCATACCGGATTCAATTATTGACAGCGCCAAAGCAGTAGCTGAAGAATTCTACGGCGTTGGCGATGCCAGCAGTGGCAATTTATTCAACGAGCATCCCACTCCCCGCCTTATTCCCGCCACAGCGGAAGCCGCGGCAAAGTGTGAGGCTCTTCGCGACTACGCCGATACCGAATATCAGCGGCAGCAACGGCGCGGCGATGAAACTGCAATGGCAATCTGGGCCAGGGTGTATGAAAAGAGCCGTAAACTGGCGATGCTTTACGCCATCAGCCATAATATTCAAGCTCCGGAAGTTACGGCTGAAGCCGTCGACTGGGCGCAACGTTTCATTGAATACCAGACCAGGCGCATGCTATTCATGGCCGAGAGTTACGTCAGTGACAATCCCTTCCATGCCGAGTGCTTGAAGGTTAAGCGCAAGATGCAGGCCGGTAAGATATCGCATAAGAACTTATTGCGCAGCATGCACTTGAAGGCTCAGGATTTTGAATCAATCATGAAATATCTGGAAGATGCCGGGGAAGTCGCTTTGACCTATGAATGTGAAAACACAACTGGCAAGATGGGAAAGTTTTATGAACTCACAAAGTAAAGACTATAGTTTACTGATAGTTCACCATAATTCACATAATTCACCAAATATAGTATTGGGGATTGGGTATACAACCATCAAAAAAGGGGCCATAGTTCGCAAATGCACCAATAGTTCACAAGGGTTTGTGAACCATCAACCCTTTGAAAATAAGGGCTTTAACCCCATAGTTCACAATATATATACTATCTCTCATATTATATATAAAATATACCTGTGTGGGTGTCTACGTGCGAATCGGGGAACTATCCACTTAAACAGGCTATTTTTAAACAACTTCCTGATATCTATAAATTTGACATCAAACTGCGAGGGCTTCCAATGAATCCCATCGAAACCAATCTTCAATATATACGCCAATGCGCAGAAGTCAATGCCACGAAGATTATTGAAGTCACGAGGCATCATAACGACTTCGAAGAATATCAGGCCCAGTTAATCTATGAACTCGTTAGAGCCTTAGACCTCAAACCCTTTGATGAAGCCAAAGCCTGCTTCAGAACATACTCGAGCATGATTATCCGCAGAGCCGCCAGTCGCATCATCAAAAGACATTTCAGCCGAAAGAATCAATTGATAGTGCTCAATCCCTCAAGTGAAAGACAATATAATTACTATGGAGGTACGCGCAAATGAACACAATCAATAATGAAGTTAAAGAGTATTACGAGCCCTTGAGAGCAATGGAGTTACAGTTCGACTTGGATGATCTGATAGCCAAACTACCTGAACTCAACCGCAGCATCTGTCAACGTCTTCTCGCTGGTCAAACCATAACCGACATCGCCCAGGAGTTGAAGATCAACAGACGTCAAGTCAAGGCCTTAGCCTGCAATGCGCTGCTTGATATTGCTCTCGACTACGATATCAAAGTGACGGACAAAGTGACGGACGCAAGGTCGAAAGCGCACAGCACCGCCAGTCCGGGGCAGGGAGGGGGCGGGGGTCAATGGTTCCCCCCTGGGACTTTTGGCAGTCCGACTAACAGCGAAAAAGTCAAAATATTGAGCAGACTTTCTTTCACACAATAAAAAAAATAAAATGGAGCACCAAAAAAAATGCTAAAAATTGTTAAACGCCGAGTTCAAGACCTTAAACCATACGCCAATAATCCGCGCCTGAACGCTGCGGCGGTCGATGCCGTAGCCGCCAGCATTCAAAAATTCGGTTATCGCAACCTTATTGTTGTCGACGGTGACGATATCATCATCAACGGCGACACCCGGCAGAAAGCGCTTTTAAAACTTGGCTGGGATGAAGTTGACGTGATCTTAGCCGATGATTTGAGCCCTGACCAGGTCAAGGCGTTGCGGATTGCCGATAACCGGACCGGTGAAATTGCCGAATGGGACATGGAAAAGCTGGTTGTAGAGTTGCTGGACCTTAAAGCGGCTGACTTTGATTTGTCAGTACTGGCGTTTGATGACTCGGAATTGATTAAAATCTTAAATGGTGACGCACCAAAGACTGGCCAGACAGACCCGGACGACGCTCCACCACTTCCGGATGTGCTAGTCAGCAGGCTCGGAGCCATTTACCGGCTTGGCAATCACCGCCTGATGTGTGGAGACAGCACAAAAGCCGCCGATATTCAGGCTCTGATGCAGGGCCATAGCGCTGATTTCTGGTTGACTGATCCACCATATAACGTCAATTACGAAGGCGAACACGGACTTACGATCCAGAACGATAACATGGAAGATAAAAAGTTCCGGGCGTTTCTGGTTGATGCCTTTAAAACCGCAGTGTCTGTAATGAAGCCCGGCAGTTCTTTCTATATTTTTCATGCCGACTCTGAAGGCTATAATTTCCGCGGAGCCTGCCGGGATGTGGGAATGCAGGTGCGCCAGTGCCTGATCTGGGTCAAGAATTCGCTCGTACTTGGCCGGCAGGACTTTCACTGGATGCATGAACCCATCCTTTACGGCTGGAAAGATGGCGCGGCCCACAACTGGTATAGTGACCGCTCCCAGACTACGGTTATGCACTTTAATAAGCCGCAAAAAAGCGAACTTCATCCCACCATGAAACCCGTTGAAATGCTTATTTATCTAATAAAAAATAGTTCAAAGCCTGAAGACATTGTTCTCGACAGCTTTGGCGGCAGCGGCAGCACTATAATTGCCGCCGAACAAATGGGCCGCATCGCCTATGTTATGGAACTTGGTGAAAACTACTGCGACGTTATCCGCAAACGCTGGGCCGAGTTTGTTCATGGTCCGGGTTGCGACTGGGAAAGCCTGACACCGGAGGTTAAAATTGAATGCTCAAACTAAATTAACCGCGCTTTCAGTCGATGATTTAGTGCGGCTCCTGCGCCAAAGCGGAAGCCGTACCGTCAGCCGCGAAACTATTGAGAGCCAGATTGCTGCAGGTGTGCCTTGTAATCCGGATGGTACTATCAATCTATTTCATTACGTCGCATTTCTACTGGAAAGTACAGAGTGATCAATCCCGTAACACTTAAAGTTCGTGAAATCGTGGGATTGGTCAACACGGCCAATACCCGCGAAGTCCTGAAAGAGCCGCGCCTGCGCCGTGACCGCAACGCCGCGGGCTTCCGCATTGCCGGTGATCACGAAGGCAAGACCGTCAACCTCTTTAAATACGCGGCGTGGCTGCTTGATGACTTGCAGACAAAGCCAGCGGTACCGGAGGCCGGTGATTTGTCCGGATACGAACGCCACCGCGAACAGGCGGCGCAAAGACAGTCTCAACAGTCCCTCAGTGGCCGCGATATCGGACCCTTGCCACCGGTAGTTAATCCAGATCGCAAAAGTGCCTGCGCCCGCAACTTCCGGCTATTCTGCGAAACCTATTACGCTGAAACCTTTGACCTGGAGTGGTCGGATGATCACCTGAAGGTTATTGCCAAGATTGAAAAATCCGTACTTTACGGCGGCTTGTTTGCAATTGCCATGCCGCGTGGATCGGGTAAAACAACACTTGCTGAAATCGCGTGTCAGTGGGCCATGCTTTACGGCCACCGTAACTTCATGGCACTTATTGGCGCCACCGAAACCGCCGCGCTTGAAATGCTGGCATCAATTAAAACCGAGTTTGAAACAAATGAGTTGTTACTGGAGGATTTTCCGGAAGTTGTGTTCCCGATTCACTGCCTGGACGGCATTGCCAATAGATGCAGCGGACAATTGTATCTTGGAAAGCGTACAAGAATAACGTGGACTGACAAAGAAATCATTCTCCCGACTATCGAAGGCAGTGTTGCCAGCGGCAAAATCATCAGAGTGGCCGGTATTACTGGCCGGATTCGCGGCATGAAATTTAAACCCTCGGGCCAGAAAAAGCCGGTGCGCCCGGATCTTGTCATTATCGATGACCCCCAGGACGATGACTCCGCAAAGTCACCGGAACAAAATCGCAAGCGCCTGCGTGTACTGGCCGGGGCAATTCTTGGCTTAGCCGGACCAGGTGAAAAAATATCGGGTGTAATGCCGTGTACGGTTATCCAGCCCGGCGACATGGCCGATGAAATCTTAAACCCAATCAAGCATCCGGACTGGAACGGTGAGCGCTGCAAGATGATGTATAATTTCCCAAGCAATGAGAAATTATGGTCACAATACGCAGAGATCAGAGCCGATAGTTTGCGCGAGTTCAACGATATTAGAAGCGCCACCGAATTTTATCGACTGCATCGAAAAGAAATGGATGCTGGAGCCAAAGTGTATTGGCCGGCTCGATTTGAAGAAGGCGAATTATCCGCGATCCAGAACGCCATGAATTTATATATTCGAAATAAAGAAACATTTTATGCTGAATACCAGAATGAACCATTGGTCGAAGACTTGGAAAGCGATGAGAAAATTACCGTGGAGCTGCTTGCTGACCGGTGCAATGGCTTTGCACACTTTGCGGTACCGGTTGAAGCGACGAAGATTACCATGTTCATTGACATTCATAAGGCGTTGCTTTATTACATGGTGTGTGCCTGGAGCGAGAACTTTGACGGTTACGTCATTGACTACGGCGCTTATCCGGATCAGAGCCGCCGCTATTACAGCCTTGACGAAGCCAATCCGACTCTGCAAAAGCAGTTTCCAGGACGCGGCTTGGAAGGTGTTATATTCTCCGGCCTTACGGAATTAACCAAAGATATGTTGAACCGTGACTGGCAGCGCGAAGACGGGTCAATGCTGAAGATTGAAAAGTGCTTGATAGACTCGGCATGGGGAGACAGCACGGACACAGTTCACCAGTTCTGCAGAGGTTCAGAATTCGGCTCCATTGTTTTGCCCAGTCGCGGCGTCGGCATCACGGCCAGCAAGAAGCCGATGACCGAATATCGCAAAGAGCCCGGGAGCCGTTTGGGGCTGAACTGGATGATCCCGAATGTCCGGGGCCGTCGCGTTATTCGCCACGCCTTATACGATACTAACTTCTGGAAGTCTTTTGTGCGTCAGCGTTTGCTTACGCATCAGGGCGACGCAGGCGGCATCACAGTCTATGGCCGCGACGTGGACCGGCATCGCCTGCTGTTTGAGCACTGGACCGCCGAATATTCAAAACGTACCGCTGGTAGCGGTAGAGTTTTGGATGAGTGGATGAACAGGGTCGGCAGAGATAATCACTGGTTCGACGGTATCGTCGGCTGTGCGGCCGCGGCATCAATACAGGGCGTAAACTTTCAGCCCGCCGCTGATGTTGGCCCGTCCAAGAATAAACAGCAGAATACAACGTCAACTACTCAAAGCAGCGGCAGCAGGGTCCGGCACAGTCCCCGTGTGGTTCACAGGCCGCGTTGATTTATATTTGTTTTTTTGATTTTTGAATTTCGGTCAACTGCCCGATTACCGCCAGCAGCGCAATCTGATGTTCTCTTGTAAGTTTTACTCTGCCGCTTTCGCGGTTATAGATAACTCCTCCATCGAGTCCAAGCAATTCGCCAAGCTGGCGCTGGGTTAGTTTTGCCTTGACCCGAATAGCCTTATATGTTGTCGGTGTGATGGCTTTTTTTGCGGATGCGAGCAGTTGCGGATCGTCCGACTGCAAAAATTCTGGACGCTCCCGACGCACGGCGATCATGGCGTCAAAATAAGCCAGATCATTGAATTTCACGTGGTCCAGACTGCAGATTATCATCATTGACGCGTCGATATCACGTTCGCTGACAACACTGAATCCCGTCTCTGTCGCCGCCAGTACCGGGATATAATTCTTTACAGCCGCCCTATACGCCTTAATGCCAAATCCTTGTTTTACTTTCATTTTTATCCCTTGATTTTTTTGATTAGAGCATGAAGTTTAAGCGTAACTTCCTGCGGCATATTGCGTTTACCCTCTGAATATTTTTTAAGCGTGTTCAATGGAATATCCAGCAATTCCGCAAGCGGCGCCAGCTTCATGCCTGTAGATTTGAGGAGTTTGACATTTTTCTCAAGTTTAGTCGCGGCATTTTCTGCTCTAATTTCAGCAACATTTTTCATATGTAAGAATCCTTTTATTATTCTCTTGGGCCGGTTTCAGCGAATGGCTTCAAACATGGCAAACGTTTAACTCTACGATATCTGCATTTGCCTTCAAATACTTTTTCATCTCCGTCGTAGATTATAATATCAAATTCACGGCCTTCGTCGGATTCAAGAGGAATGCGGTCCAGTTGATCAGGACACAGGCAAATCATGAACGGCGTGTCCGGATCATCATCGAACATAAATTCAAAGCAATCTTTTTTATTCTGTTCAATCCAGAATCCGCGTGAAATAACAATTTCTTTGGCATTACGCGCAGCTTCCAGCATTGGTATAGTCATTTCTGCATTTGTAAGATTATCTACCAGCAAACGAAATGCTCCGGCATTAATTGAGCAGTAAAACAAACCTTTTTGATTATGTTCGGTTTGCCAGTAATTGGTTTCAATTATTTCCTTCCCATCATTTTTTACTTTAATCATTCCCATGATTTTGAAAACTCCTTGTCTTTAAATAATTCCGCTAATCCGGAAAGTTGTTTCAATCTTAATAGCTCATCCAAGTCCATTCCAATATGCTTCATAATCCAGGCGTCGCCCATTCCGGACTTGACCAGTTCACTGACAATATTAGACATTAATTCAATATCATGGCTCCCCCGTGCGCGGTTGTGACGGATAGTACTGGCCATGCGGTTGGATAAATCTTTTTCAATCATCACCACCGGCAACAGGCCGTTTTCACGCTCGTAAATACGTTTGCTGGTTTTAAGTATTGTATAGCGGTGATAGCCGTCAACGATTTCATAAATATCTTCATCCGGCAGATAGTAGCATACGCACGGCAGCGTGTAACCATCCTCCCATATGGATATTTCCAGCAGTTTCATTTCCGGCTGAGCCACGGCGTTGGGATTATAGCTGTTGGCTCGTATCTTTTCAACCGGTACCGCTTTGACGTTATAAACAGGACTGTACATATTCACCTCACAAATTTTTATATTTTTCAATTATGTTATTACGTCTTTGCAGTTCATCTTTGGTCTGTCCAAATCCCAGCGTTTTGCAGGATGTGTCATTCTTCATGATCGCAATGCACATGCGTTTATAAGTCGGCAGCAGATTCGGATTTTTTATGTCTGTTTCATCCAGATATTCTTTGAATTTAATCACTCTGTAATCAGCAGTATAGTTGCGGTTATTCTGCGGAGTTCCTAAATCCTCGAAATCAAGATTTTGATTCAGATCGGCGATTGTTTCCGCCGGTAATGCGCCGCCTTTCTCCAGCCAGTATGCAAACGATACTTTAAGTTTGCGCATATAGTTCTGCTTAGTTTTCTCCGGCAGCGTGTCAAGCAGAAAATACATGTACTGTTTCCAGGTGAAATGCGCTGGCTTAGTAATGCTGTTCCATCCCATCGCCGCCGTACCGCCGTAAATTCCGGTGAAATTCACTCCGTTGACGCGCCCGATCAACTTCCCCCAGTTATTGGGGTCAATCACTTTGTACAGTTTAAGACTTTCAGCCGCGCAGTCGTTAAAAGGACTGGCAACCCGCATTTGATTAGGTTTCAATCCTGCCTTGTACATCAAATCATAAAGCCGGTTGTAATCATAGCCAAACTTCGCGTTTGCAATCCAGACATCATCTACCAGCCAGTCGTATAGCGGATATGCATTATAGCAGTTATCCGATATTTTTGAGGTATAGTTTTTGCCCTGATATTCGTTTTTATCGGAGAATTTATTCACCGCCTTGTAGCGATGCAGGCTTTCCTGCGTGCGGATGCCGATTAAAAAACAGGTCTTTTTATTTTTTGCAATAGCCTTCGCAAATTTAAGATTAAAATCATAATCGCTGATTTCATAATCAAAGCCAAGGGCGAAATTAGCTTCGCTGATACAGTTTTTCGGCAGCGGCCTGCACCATATTCCCTTGTCTTCAATCTTCCACGGTTGCCAGAAGGTTTGAAACATCGAGGTTGAACACTGCGCTTTAACCGGCAGGCAAATCCAGTATTTCGTAACTTCCGGTGGCAGATTTTCAAATGTCCGGGTGACATAATCTGTCGTCATCTGATATTGCGCCTCGTAGTCCATGTGATAAATGCCAATTTTATGCAGACAGTTATTTTTCCGGGCATAATCCAGGACTAGATTAAGCATTACCCCGCTGTCCTTGCCGCCTGAAAAAGAGATTATTATCTGCTCAAACTCATTGAAAATAAATTCAATGCGCTTGAGCGCCGCCTCATAAACATTATCCTGTTGATAAATCATAATTCCTCAATCAGTTTTTTAAGTTTTCCCTTGTCTTTCACTTTTTCTATTTCGTGCTGAAAATCTTTCAGGACATTGCCTTTTCTTGACAGCGCGTCGGCAATCCGGTCGTCAATGCTGTTTGAACAGTGAATATCAATATACGTGACCGGCTTAGTCTGCCCCGGACGGTGATTGCGGTCTTCCGCCTGGATGCGTTCGCTATATTTAAAGCCGTTATTATAAAATATCACATAATCCGAGATAACCAACTGATTCAGGCCGTGCCCTCCGCAACTTGGCGTAAGCACAATAAACCTTGCCGACTGTTCAAACCGCGCAATCTCATCCGACCGGCGTGATTCTACAATGCTGCCGTCATACCTGGCGCAGCATCCCCCGCCATATGTTTTTTCGAGAGCGGCAATGATTGAATCAATATCATACTGAAATTTCGCCCAGATCGTTATTTTGCTGTTTGCCGGTATTTCCGCGATAATATCCAGAATGCAGTCAATCCGGAAATGCGCCAGTTCGATAATTTTATTTTCAATGGTGATATATCCGGAAACAATCTTTTGCAGTTCCGTGAATAATTGAAAAATGGCATAGCTATTAAATTCATCCTTTTCCAGCAGTTTAAACGTCCGTTCTTTTGCCGCGCTGTATTCAACCTGCTGCTTCAGCGTCAGATGCGTGTATCTGGTCTCATACAGTTTATCCGGCAAGTCCAGGCATTCGGCTTTAGTCACCTGGTAAACGTACGGCTGCATCTTCGCCGCCAGCCATTCCGTATTATGCGCCCGTACTACTTTGCCGGGATATTTTTCAGAGTATTCCAGATGATTCGCGGCGAAACTGTAAAATGACTTGTAACCGAGTATTTCCGGCGACAAAAAACGCATCTGCGCGTACAGGTCTATAATCCCCTGCGTCATCGGCGTTCCGGTCAGGATCATCCGGTAACGGGCAGGTTCCGCGATGGCGGTGATCCAGTTTGTCCGAGCCGCATGATAGCCCTTGATATAGGTGGATTCGTCCACAATCACCATGCTGTCGGCGTAAATAACTGATTGCGCGGACAGTTTCAGCCGCGCTGACGCGCTCATGCTCTCAATGCCGATAATCAACCAGGATGCCGCCGGAATCTTTCCATGCTTTGTTTTATAGTCAAATAAATAAATGTCTTCGTCGTTGCAATCGGTATGTTTTAAATTTTCGCGCCGGATCGTGTCTTTGACCGATACTGGACAGAACCATACGACATTGCGTATTCGCTCCATGCGGTAATGCGCCAGCGCAATCGCCGTCAGCGTCTTGCCGGTGCCCATCTCCATAAACAGGGCTCCGGCGCGGGTTCGAGCCTGCTTGGCGACGGCGTCGCGCTGGTGATGCATTAATTCAGTTTTAATCGCGAAGGGTTTCATCTATCTCTGCTTTTTGTGGTATTTCTAATTTCTGTGGAACATGATGCTGCTGCAAAAATGTTTTTACATATTCATCGACTTCCGGTTCCCATCCTGATGAATAAAATCCGGAAGCAGTTTTATATTTTCTGCTCCCTTCGTTATATGTTCCCCATTTATTATAGCCTATAGCATCATTGTAAGGTAATTTCAAACTTCCTTGATATATTCCATTGAGCGTGAAATGGTATCTTACGAATATTCCAGAGCTTCCGCTGGTAATTATAGTTTCAACAATAAGCATAAATTAATCCCAGCCTTTTTTTATAAGAAAATCACAGATGGTGCGTTTTGTTTTAGGCAGACCGTTAAGCTTGAACCCAAGTTGTGATAATTTTTTCCAATCAATTTGTTCATAACTCTGCGTAATTGTTTCTTTTAGTACTTTTTTTAGTTCTGTTTCTTTTTCAATTTCTGTTTTCATTTTCATTCATCCTTTAAATTTGAGTTTATTTCCACTTTGTCAGGGACTTCCATCCTATGGGGCTTAGATTTTGGTTCCGGAATATCTTTTGCTTTGACTATTGCCGGAATTACCACGACGGCATTTAATTTAGCCTGTGCGGCGGCGGCAATCAACTCTTTTGCGCCATCCGATAATCTAAATCCGTGCATTTGCGCGAAATCATCCACTTCTGCGTAGTGTTCTGAAGGCACTACAATACCATTTCCCCGTATATACCGGCTTCCGGTGAGACGCTTCGCCCGGTTATAAAAGTCTTCGCCATAAGGCCATTGTATTGCGAAGTATCCGGCATATTGTCCGGAAATTATTTTACTGATGACCCGCTTATTTTCCGGTTCAAATTTACCTGCGACAGCATTATTTATAATTATATCCTGAGCACGGACAACAAATCCGGACACCAGTAGTTTATTGGTAATTTCAGCGGCAATATCAATAACCCGTCCGTCAAGTTTTGTGACCTTGCGTCTCCATACTCCGCACCATCTGCAACCGTGTTTTTTGACAATTTCCCGGAAATCATCGCGTTTTTCCGGGAAATTTATCTCTATTGCGTCTTCGCATACGGAAATTACCGCAACTGTTTCAGTTTTTATTTTTTCCGGTCTGGCGTCCATAATTACATCCTTATGCCGCGCATGGCAAAACCGTGTTCTTCGACAAAGCGATATTCTTTTGCTTCATCGCTGGTCAATTTTCTGGATTTAGCTTTGTCATTATAGTGGTTGACGGTGACATATAAATCTTCCGGATTTTCATTCTGCGGAGCTGTTGCCAATGCTCCGGCAATCGGTTTGCCTGCAATAATTCCGCCTGTTTCGCCGTCGCCGAAGACGCTGAACATCGGATTAATTATTCTGCCGACATCAAAAATGTTGCGGTCAATCCATTCCCGCCCGGACGCGAATGTATAATGATAGCAGGGACATTTTCCGGATTCATCTCTGCCGTATGTTGTTTTTAATTCGACTTTTAATCCGGCATCGGCTGCAAATTTATTAAATTCTCTTAAACGTAATTCTTCCCCGGTCACAACTTCGCGTCCGCAACTGTTCATTCCAAGTTTAAGGCGTTTTTCAATTTCCAGTTTCTCGCCTTTTTCGGCGCGTTCTTTATCGCCGGGTTCCAGCAGATTTTTATTGTAAAAATAATTGCCATTGACATGCAGACAATTATCTGCATCCACATCCGCGTGAATATATTTGCTTGTGCCGTCTTTTTCGATGATTACGATACTTTTCATTTTCTATTTCCTTTCAGTTATTCTTGTTATGTCTATATTGTACGCCTTAAAGCGTACAAAGTCAATAGCCAAACATAAAATAATTAAAAAATATCTAAAATTTCTTAATTTACCTAAACAATTGACAGTCGTATTTACAATATAATTAATAGCTACCTCTATGATTTGGTCGTCGTAGGGAATGTTGGTCCGGTCTTCCGGGGCTCAAGGGCTCCGGAGACCGGTTTTAAAAACAATTTCAGGGAAATTGACTATGGCTGAACTGCAAAACGGACTGAAAGAAACCATTGAAGACGTTGCCACCGGCCTGAAGTCGCATGAAATCGATGGCGAAAAGCAGGAAAACCATAGCCTGCCGGAACTGATTGAAGCCGATAAGTATTTAGCCAGTAAAAGAGCCGCAGGGAATCCAATGGCCGCAATGAAAATGTTCAAAATCTCTGCTCCAGGGGGACGTTAATGGCAAAAGGCCGCAAAAAAATAGATACTAATAACGTCAGTGCCGGAGACGCAATGGTGAACCGGGTAGTCAGATTTAATAACAAGAATGGTCGTGCCGTCGTTGGATCGTATGATGCCGCGGCAACTACCAATGATAACCGCAGGCACTGGCTGGCGGCTGATAACCTCAGCGCGGACGCTGCCCTGAATCCTATGATCCGGCGCGTTATTGTGAGCCGGGCCAGATATGAAGTAGCAAACAACGGCTATGGTGGCGGCATCGTCAACACCTTAGCCAATCACACTGTTGGAACTGGTCCGCGCCTGCAACTTACTGGTGGCGACCGCAAAGCCAACCAGCGCATTGAGCAACGCTTTATGAAGTGGAGCCGTGCAACTGGTTTGGCGCAAACTCTTAAACTGCTTAGAATTGCCAAGGCCGTCGCCGGCGAAGGCTTCGCTGTTATTGCCAGCAATCCCGGAATCAATGACGAACACAAGCTCTCGCTGGTGCTGTACGAAACCGACCAGGTCGCAGCCGATACTTTTACTCTCGATACTTTCATCGATACCTATGGCAATGGACAGGTTAAAGAACTTGACGGTGTTCAATTCGATCAGTACGGCAATCCCAGCCTGTATAAAATCCACCGTGTTCATCCCGGCGAAACCGGAGCCTTGGCGGCTGATAATAGCAAGACCATCATGGAAGTAAAGGCGCGTTACGTCATCCACTACGCCAATATTCAAAGGCCTGGCCAGCATCGCGGCATCAGCGAATTCGCGCCGGTACTGGAAACATTGGCCAATTTACGGCGTTACATGCGGGCGGTATTGCTTGCCGCCGAAACCGGAGCAAATATCTCATTTTTGATGTATACCGAAAGTCCGGCATCAGATACCGGTGAAGCCGCAAAAATTAACGCCAACGAAATCTACGAATTCGAAGCCAATGCCGGTGTGTCATTGCCAGCGGGCTGGAAAGCTTCGCAGCTTAAAGCCGAGCAGCCCACGCTTAACCATATCGAATATGTTCATGGTAAAGTAAATGAAATAGCGCGGCCCTTCCACATGCCCTTGAATATTGCCTTAGCCAACT
Source organism: Lentisphaerota bacterium (assembly GCA_037144075.1). Lineage (GTDB taxonomy): Bacteria > Verrucomicrobiota > Lentisphaeria > Victivallales > Victivallaceae > CAIPAT01. Next base: position 19,592 of record JBAWXM010000013.1, read on the forward strand.
CAAGCGGCTACAACTACGCCAGCGGACGCATGGATCATCAGACCTATTTCAAAGGCGTTCGCATCGAACAGAATTATATGGAAGTAACGGCGGTTGATCCGGCTTTCAATGAGTGGGTAATTGAAGATAAAATTCTATATCCGGAAGACTACAAAGATCCTTTTACCGGACACCAGTATTTCTGGGACGGCACAGAACACGTTGACCCCTTGAAGGAAGCCAATGCCCAGGACACCAGACTTAAGAACGGCAGCACCAATCACGCCATTGAATTTGGCAAAGAAGGCCGGGACTGGGAAATTGAAATCGCGCAAACATATACGGAAAAAATGCGGCTGCTTGAGTACGATATTGATTTCGTCAAACAACGTCAGCAACTACTGAAAGAGGCCGGTATCACACTTGAAGAATTCCTTGCCGCAACTTCGAAAAATCCACCAGCCAACAATTTAACTATTATTGAGGAATAACATTATGAAGAAAAAACTGATAGTTCCGGGCATGATTTATCTGAATGGCAATAACGATATTTTTGCCGCCGCATCCGGAACCACGGTAAAGAATCTCCGGGACTGCTCTGGCGTAGCGTATTCCGGTGGCCAGTTCCAGCAGTACTGGTCTCGGTATCCGGTAGCCGTTGATCTTGCAGGCATGGAAATCACGGCTCAGACGCCGCTGCTCTATAACCATTACAATGAACCCTGGTACAGACTCGGGGCCGTGGCGCCGGTGATTGCCAATAACATTCTCGCCGTCAGCGGCGGTGTCAGCAGCGGCCAGCTGGCAGACTTTGTTGTAGAACAGGGCAAAACCATCGACTGGCAGCTTTCAATGGGAGCTCAGACCATAAAGGCCGAGGAAATTCCGGCAGGTGAAAAACGCACGGTCAATGGCCGCGAATTCACGGGCCCATTTATTCTTGTTTCCAAGTGCAAACTCCGTGAAGTCTCTGTTGTGGCAGTGGGGGCCGATGACGAAACCGGTCTTAAAATTGCCGCCAGTTTTCAATCTTGTATGTTTAAAACTCTCAACCTCAACCAAGGAGAAAACGGTATGAAAAAAGAGTTTCTGAAATGGCTCATCGCGAAATTCTCGATGAAAGCCGAAAGCACCGAGGCCGATGTGACAGCGCATGTTACCGCGCAGAAACTCGACCTGGAAGCATTAGCCAATGAATGTGAAACCGCACTCAAGGCCAGCGCAGGCGGTGGCGCCACACCTCCGATCCAGGCCGCTGCAACCGGTGCTCCGGCTCCGGTACTAGCAGTCAGTGCGGGCTTGAGCACTGAACAGGTGCAGGCGATTGCCGATCAGGCGGTAGTCAATGCCCGTAAAGGCGAAAGCGACCGCATTACCGCGATCAATGAAGCATGCAAAGACTATCCGGAAGTCGGAAGCCGTGCCATTGCTGCGGGCTGGTCCATTAACCAGACCAAGATCGCGATTGAAGGCGTAACCGCCGTCCGCGCCGGTCGTCCTGAAGGCGGTCTCAATGTGCTGGTTCGCACCAGCAATGACGTCAATGCTCAGGTGCTGGAAGCCGCACTGTGCCTGCGCAGCGGTCTCCCGGAAGCCATGATTCTCAAGGCCTACGGTGAACAGATTATTACCGCCGCCGATCCATGCCGCGACCTGAGCTTGAAAGAGCTCATGGTGCAGTGTGCAATGATCGAGCACAAGCCCATCGGAGCCAGCTTCAGCAACGACACCATTAAGGCGGCGTTCTCGACCATGAGCCTGCCCGGTATTCTCAGCAATACCGCGAATAAGGTATTGCGTCAGGCCTATGAAGCTCAGCCCATCATCGCCACCAAACTGTGTCAGGAAGGCGACCTCAACGACTTCAAGGAAAGCGAAAGATATCGCATGACCGATGTCGGCGACCTTCAGCCTGTTGCTGCCGATGGCGAATTGAAAGCCGGTGGACTCAGCGAAGAAAAAGCGACCAATCAGCTTCAGACCTACGGAAAGATTGTGACGCTTACGCGCACTATGATTATGAATGATGACCTCGGCGCATTCATGAACATCCCCCGCGGCATGGGCAATAAAGCTGCGCGTAAAATCGATCAGCTTTTCTTCAATCGCTTGATGTCAAATCCGAATATCCTTTTCGGTACCGGCCATAAGAACTACTTGAGCGGAGCCAATTCCGCGCTCGGAGTTGAATCCCTGAAAAGCGCCATGAAGCTTTTCATGGAACAGGTTGACGCCGATGACGAACCCATCAACGTCATGCCGCGTTTCCTGCTGACGGCTCCGGACCTGACCTACACGGCCCGCGAACTGACCAAGGGTGTGGTTCTGGCATTTGCAGGCGGCGATGCAACCACCGGCGCCAAGCCGACGATTGCGCCGACCCTGAATTCGCTGGTTGACGACAACCTGGAGCCCATCACCGCGCCCTACCTGAAGGATGATCCCACTGCCTGGTACTTGTTCGGCGATCCCAAACAGGTCGACACCTTCGAAATCGGCTACCTCCGTGGCCGTAGAATGCCGACCGTCGAGCAGGGTGCTGTAGATTTCAATTATCTCGGCATGGGTTTCCGCGTATTCTTTGACCTTGGTGTCCGTGAACAGGATCACCGCGGCATGGTCAAGAGCAAAGGCAAACAGTAATCACAAACACTGTGGAGGGTTGCAAGACCCTCCCAAAATGAGGAAATAAAATCATGAAAGCTGTTTTTGTACAGACTGGTCATTCCATCGATTACACTCCTACTGCCAATGTTGCGGCGGGTGATGTAATAGTCGTCGGCGATCTTATCGGGGTCGCTAAATTTGATATCCCGGCCAATTGTCTTGGAGCTCTGGCGATTGTCGGCTGCTTCGACGTAGAAAAAGCTGAAGCCGCTGTCTTTGCCTTCGGAGACAAAGTGTACTGGGATAATTCCGCAAAAGTCGCCACCGACGTTGCCACCGCCAATACGTACATGGGCAAAGCCATTGCCGCCGCAGCCGCAGCCGCTGATGGCGTTAATCCCGCAGTTCGTCTGGCGCTGAATGCTCCGGGACGGGGTGCAACCGGCGCAACCGGTGGTGTTGGCGGCGTCGGCCCGCAAGGCCCGGCAGGAGCCGATGCTGAAATTACTCCGGCTCTTGCCATTGTCGATTTGACGATTGCCGCCGCCGCTGGCGCTGACTACACCAAGTCAGAACTTGACACGGCGTTCAATGCAATCAAAGCCAAGCTCAATGCCGTATTGGCCGCGCTGCGGACCACCGGCGTTGTGGCCCCTAACGCATAAGATTCAAGGGGAGTTATAGTTATGGACAGGCGTGAGGCCATCATTAAAATGAATGCGAATCGGGACAAGCATGCAACTATTACGGTAGTGTATGTGCGTCCCGATGGCTCACGCCTGTCTGTCCCCGCTACTCCGGGTAAAACTGTATTCAGATATACTGACCAGCGCAATCAAAGCGTTGTAGAGGAAACCCGTGATTATTTAGTTACCGCTGAGTTGCTGTCGTTTGAACCCGAACGCGGCGACACCATTGTCGAAGCCGGCCTTGTCTACCAGGTTGCGGCTCCGAATCAGGAACCGCTCTGGCGCTGGCACGATAGTTTTCGCATTTGCCGTCGCATACACGCTAAACTCATCGGGGAGGCATAATCATGGCTATTACGCATGAAGCTATTACCGTCGCCGATGCAGTTGCAACCAGATTGACGACTAATAATTATGCTGCCGAGCGCAAACTCTGCATCATGTATAAGCTCGCTGAGTTAAAAACTCGTAAAATTACGGTAGTCCCGGTAGGCTTTGAACTTGAAGCAGAAAGCCGGGCCTCTGATAAAATGACGGTGCTGGTGCAAATCGGCGTGCAGCAGATACTGGCCGGCAAAGACTGGGATGCTGAAATAGCGGCCCTTATGGATGTTGAACGCGAGATCATTGCAAAATTTAACCGCCTTACCGGACTCTCCAGTCTTGGCGGCAAAGTCATAGCCATTGACAATAATCCAGTGTTTGATGGCAAAGCAATTCTGGAATCAAATCTATTTATCGGGATCATCACATTGACCGTGCAATTATCTACAGCAGCGGGGGCACAGCAATGATTATCAGTGCCAGTTGCAATATCAAGTGGGACCCTTCCGATTTGTATAAGAAGGAAAAGAAAGCGGAGCAGCGCTGGCTCTTTAAGGCTGGCGGTTACTTGCGCCAGACCGTGCGGCGTCTGATCCGGCGCGTAAAAGACGAAGACGGTAAGTTAAGACGGCAGTCTCAGCCCGGGAGCCCTCCGTTTTCACACGAAAGCAATCGACAATTTTTCAAAAATCTCAGGGATTCAATTTTATTCGCGGTTGACGCCAATGCCGGTACTGTGATTATCGGCCCCATGATGCAGCAGGAACAAGTTGGCAAACTGCATGAATTCGGCGGCATCAGAACCGCGAAGACAGCGCCAGCCGCCGCGAACCGTGTATTCAATGTCGGGGATATTGGACCGGTAGCTGTAAATAAATACGGGAGTGCCGCACACTCGCTTAGAATCGGCGGCATACTTGTTGACCCCGTCAGCGGCCAGCCGGTAATATTTATCAAATTAAAAACTGTAGATCAGGCGCGACACGCCACCAGGTTAAATCATCGCATACAAATGGCGCGGTTTGCAAAAGTAAAGGAATCGCATTACCCCAGGCGTCCGTTTATGGCTCCGGGACTGGAGAAAGCCGCGCCAAGACTTGATTCAATGTGGTACAACACAATCCAATAAAGGAGACAGATATTATGAAACAACTAGGGTTTGAACTGAAACTGTATCGCGGTACCAGTGGCGTTAAGGCCGCAACTGAAGTGACCACCGCTAAAGACGTAACCCCGGCGCACAAGGCCGATGAGGTCGAAGCCAGTGACCGCCGCAGCATGTACAAAAAATACATGCAGGGTATGATTGATGCCGGTGTTGAATTCAGCTTTGACTTCGACAAAACCGACACCCACTGCATGGCTTTCCTTGCCGCCAGCGTGAATCGTACTGATGTCTCCGTATATGTGGAGCTGGCGGCGGGAGTTGGACTGGACATGGATGCCTGCATTTTCTGGCAGAATTCTGAACAGGGACTGGCTGATGTGGAAAAGATTTCGTTCAGCGCCAAACCCAGCGCCAAGTCGAGCCGTGGTCCGAACTTTATAATTCCGGCTTAATAAAAACGAGGTAGCACATGAAATTAGGATTTGAATGCAAACTCTTTCGCGGTGATCCTTTAGAGGATGGGGCCGTCAGCGCCACCGCTGAGATCGAAGTCACCAGCGTTAAGGACGTGACGCTATCACACAAGGCAGATGAAGTCGAGGCCTCCAGCCGTGCCAGCCAGTACAAGAAATACTTGCAGGGTATGATTGACGGCGGCATCGACGTACCGTTCAACTACGACAGCGATGACGAACATTGCATGGCGTTTCTTACGGCTGCAATTGAACGCAAGTTGCTGCCGCTGTATGTCGAACTCGATGACGGAATCGGACTTGATGCAGACTTTGAAGTCTTTATTCAGAACACGGAGCAGCCGCTTACCGAAACCGAGAAAGTAACGTTTTCCTGCAAGCCCAGCGCCAGAGCTGGCCGGGAACCGGACTTCGTTAATAACCCGCCTGAACCGGAGGCGTAAGCAATGCATAGTTTCAAAGATAATAAAGGTGTGGAATGGGTTGTCGAAGTCAATATGGCTACGGTCAAGCGCGTTAAAAACGCGCTCGGTATTAATATTGCCGATCTCGATAACCGTGAATTCATGCAGAAACTTAAAGACGATATTATTTTCCTCATTGATCTGCTGTACTTAACCTGCAAAGAGCAGGCCGATAAACGCGCAATCACCGATGAAGCCTTTGCGTCCCTGATTTTTGGCGATGTCCTGGAGCAGGCAGTTTCCGCATTTCTTGAAAGCTATGTTGATTTTTTCCCCGCGGGGACTCGTCAGAGACTGAGAGCCGCTCAAAATCTGATGAGTCCGGTAATCGAAAAAGCGCTGGCGGCGATAGATCAAAAACTGGGAATAAACCAAAGCTCAACGGCTACTTAATCGGGCTTGAATGGTCCGGCATCGTTGGCGTGGAGCCCTGGAGTTTTACACTCGCTGAACTCCATGAAATGATGATAGGACGGCAGCGGGCGGAATGGGCAAGAGCGGCAATGCTCACCGCCACGGTTAAAAACTTATTTGTTACCAAAAAGAGCAATTTAGTTGATCCCGAAAGTTTGAATCCGTATCGCGAACACAAGGAAGCAGCAAAAGAGCGTGTTCTAAAAGTAGATAAAAAATTTATGATCAACATATTTGAGGGAATGTATGGCAGCAGGGCAGGGAGAAGCGGGAAAAATTAAGGCCGGCGAAGCCTTTGTCAGACTCTTTACTGATAATAAAGATCTTGATAAAGGTATGAGCGCGGCCAGAAAACAAATCTCCAGCTTTGAAAAAGGCGTTGGTGATATTGGTCAAAAACTTGCGATTGCGGGCGGCGCCATCGGAGCCCCGCTTATTGCCGGTATACACTTGTTTGCCAGCTTTGGACATGAAGTTGAGAACGGCTCCAAGCGCATTAACGCCAGCGCCGAAGAATATTCCGGTCTGGCTTATGCTCTGAAAATGTCCGGGACTGAATTGGCAAGTTGCGAAAAGCCACTGATTAAATTCAATAAGGCCATCATGGCCGGTCTCAATGGCGATGAAAAGATGGTATCAATTCTGGATATGCTGGGACTGAAGGCATCGGAATTAACAAAAATGACATTGCCGGAACGTTTAAAAGCCGTTGCAGATGCTCTTAAAAATATCAAGAATCCGGATTTTAGAACATCTGCCATTACCGGATTATTTGGCAAGTCCGGGATGACGCTGGCTCCGTTTCTGAATAAAGGCGGCAGCGGCATCAAAGAATTGATGGGCCGCGCTGAAGAACTTGGTGTTGTCATGGGTGAGGAAGACGCTGCCGCCGCCGCAAAACTGCATGATGCTTTAATGGATGTTGAAACCAGTTCCAGATCGTTGGGAATGGCGATTGGTAAAGCCTTAATGGTTCCTGCTCGTGAGTTTTTACAGCATGTTATTGAAACCAGTACGGCCCTGCGTCACTTCATTGATCAGAATCAGGATCTGGTACAATGGACGGCGGGACTGGCAATCGGACTTAGCGCAACTGGCGCGGCATTGCTGGCGTGTTCAATGGGAGCTAAAATATTGAGCGGAGCTCTTGTAGTTATGGCGAACCCGGCAATATTGGGAATAGCCTCGGCTGTCGCCGGATTATATTTATTAAATCAGGCACTGAAATCATCTGATGAATATACCGCTAAACTCATTGATACTCAATCAAAAAAACGCCAGCAGGATGATGAACAGCGTAAACTTGATCAGGCCCGGCTGGAGCGTTTGCGTCAACTCAATTCACTCGACAGTCTTTCTGCGGATCAACAACTTGAAGCACAAAGTATTATTGATAAACTCAATTCCAGCTATGGCGAACTTGGACTTTCCCTGGATTCTACCACCGGCAGAGTTGAAGGCTTAACTCAGGCTCAGGAAAAACTTAATGAAGTTATGAGCCAGCGCGTAATCCGGCAACTCAAAATTGAAATTCAGGAGCATCAGAATAATATCGATGCCTTGGGCCGTGAAAAAGAAGCTCAAATGGGATATGGCAAAAACCGTCTGTGGACTCAACTTTCCGGAGAACAGTCGGATGCAATGAACCGTTATGCCAGCGCGGATGAAAAGCAAATTACTGAACGTCAGAAAATGATGGAATTGCAGCGTCGTGTCAAAGAAGCAGAAGCCGGGAATATTGGTGCAATCACCGGTAGGAACACAAATACTGAACCGACTCCAGCACCGACTGAAGACATTATCGGATTTGAAAAATACAGCAAAAGCAAAGATGATTTACTCAAGATTGAAGAAAAATTATCTGAAGTGCAGAAATCACGAATGGAGCGTGAAATTGATGACATTCAAAAACTTCATAAAGAACAGCGTGACTTGCTTACGACAATGATTAAATATGAAAAACAGATGGAACAGACCAATCCTTCAAAATATGATCCGGTTAAAATCACACAACTGGAACGCAGACTTGCTGAAGCAGCGGCAACTGAATCATCGAGAATTGCTAAAGTCAAAGACGATGCCATTAACGAATTAAACAAATCCTGGCAGAAACAACAGGATGAAGAATCTCAGTCTCAGCAATATAAAGCTGAAGACCGTGCCGTTGAAAAAGCATCCAAACAATCTCCTGCTCTTGGCATTAAGATGCTGGAGACTATGTGGCAGAAAGCGGCCGCTATCGCAGAATCTGCAAAACAAAAAGTTGACAGCGTAATGCAGGAATCTAAAGCCGATGGCATTATTACCGAGGATGAGAAAAAAAACATTGATGACGCTCAGAAAAATTATAAAGATATGTTTGGCCGTCGCGACAGCATAGAGGAAAAGTTATACGGCGCAAAGCAAGGACTTGAAAATGCCGTGCAAACTAAGTCTATCGGTGGCTTCAGCGGTGAATTCCTTTCTCAGCAGTCTCAGACCTATTATTCGCAGTCGCTGGAGATAATGAAAAGTCTTCGCGATGACGTTCATGACGTCTATAACCTTTTACAGGATCAGGAAAATGGCAACGAAACAACTCCTCTCTTTACGTGATGTTGATATTAACGCCGATACCAATGGCAAGGTCACGAGTTTTCGGGACTCTGTCATGGTTGTTAATGCCACCACGGAAACTGAAGCCAGAGCCTATGCACTGGCCACTGTACCTGTCACTCAATACGGCCTGCTTCGGGGCGATATTACTTTGCGCGAAACTCCCGGTTCTGACATGTTTAAGTTCAATGTCGATTATAAAATTCCAGACTTCTCGGACGGCCTGACGCCATTGCCGGCAAAAAAAATCAGCTTTGATACTGGAGGTACTACTAAACATATTACCCTTGCTGAAAAATTAACGATTCAACGAGATTATCCATTAGATGGAACTGAGCCAAAAGATTTTCAAAACCTTATCGGCGTCAATGAAGACGGTACAGTATCCGGAGTAGATATTCCCGCCTATGGTCTGAAATTCAGTGAAACCCATTATTTTATAAAAGATCAGGTCTCAAGTAATTTACTGCGCAATCTCAAGGCAATGAGCGGTAAAATTAATTCAAAAGTATTCCGGAGCTTCAAAATCGGCGAAGTCCTTTTTACCGGGGCATCAGGCAACTGGGATGCCGATACCAGAGTCATCACCATTACCTATAATTTCGAAGTCAATGAAGACGAGGGCATGATTACTTATAAAGATGCCTATGGAGATGAATATCAGGTTGCATCAAAGCGCGGCTGGGATTATCGCTGGATATACTATGTTAAAGCCTTGAACAGTCATGGTCAGCTTGTGCCTAAAATTGCGGCAATTGTTGACCAGCAGGTTTTTAAGGAAGTGGATTTCGGATATTTAGGAATAGGAATATGATTAAACGAGTACAACCAGGTGTTATACGCATACCCGCTACTGATTATAATCAGATCGGGGAAGCTACGGAAGCCGTGCAGGCTATGCAGAAGTCTTTCAATGCCGGAATATATAATGCGTTTGATAATGGTGGCATCATTATTGATATCTGTAATGATGGCGATGAATCTATTCCAATATATTCGCCGATTGAACTGATATCGCCGCTGCCGCTGCTGCTGACAAACGGCAATGCCGCACAATACAACGGCATACGCCCGGCGTTCAAAGGCAAAGCCGCATCAGCGACTACTAAGGATGTATTTGTCATTGCCCAGGATAAAATTGAACCCAAGGCAATAAAACCCGCGCTTGCCCAGGGCATGACCGTAGCTAAGGTTACGATATCCAGTACTGCTCATCAATTCGCGATTCCTGATGTCGCGAATCCGGGAAAACTCAAGTCTGCGAGTTCCGGAATTTGCCGCATGCTGTGGAAGGCCGGGAACAGTGGAGAGGTATGGACCGTGCTGATGCTTGGTGGCGGCGGCTCCGGCGCAACGGAATATAATGGCTATTTTACCGCTATCAGTTCCGGTACCGGAAAAATAAAGGTAGTCAATGGCGCACGGCCAACAGATACCGTGGCCGGATATGTAAAGCTGGGCAATACCCGGCTGGCGGTGGCGGTGGCGGAGTTTACCGTCTCTAGCGCCGGTCTGATCTGGATTTATACAAAGAATACCAGCGGGACCTTGACCGCTGAACTGAGAAACGGCGGAACGCTGCCCACAGAAGTGCGCGGCGAAGATATCCGCGCGATTATTACTTATGACAGCGCCGCCGCCATTACTCAGATCTGGCAGCTGGGCGAATACGTTATAACCGGAAAGGCGGGTTAATTATGGCAGGATGGACAGATTACGCAGACTGGACCAGCGCGGCAACTCTTAAGTTGACCGCCGGTTACGATTTGCTGCATTCGATCGTGGAGTCAATCAATGAACATATTCTATTTGCTAAATTGCGCAGCGAAGCCTGGGCCAGTTCATTATCACCACTAAACAGCTTAAACAAACTGGATATATATGATTATCGTCAAGTATATCAAGGTACCAGCCTGCAAGGGTTTCAATTATTGAACATGCTTAGCAATCAGGTATTTACTGCGTTAACAAGGAATTATCATAATCATCTGCGTAATCCGATCACAGAAGGACTTCCGGTTTATATTGTAACTAATGACTGTCTGCAATTTACTGAAGCATCTTTACTGGCTGCAATCGGCGATTCTGAACGCTATATTGTGCAGCCGCTTGATACCGAGATTCCGGTTGCCTGGGCTTTCCAGATGTATAAAGCATTGAACATGCTCCGCTACACTATGACCAGATATGCAAGCACGTCATTATTCGGAAGTATAACCGATAACCGGTATTATAAAGATAGAAATTATGACGGCGGAACATTTGCTGCTGATAGACAGTCATTTATTAATGATTCATACGGCCAAATTACTGGCGGGGACATGATTAAGCAGTCGCTGTTTGGTTTGTCTAAATCTTACAATGATCATCGTTTTGCCGCTGATGTCAATAATTTAATAGTTACTCCGGTATATGACTGTGCGATATACGCCACTGAATATCCCCTTAACGACTATATCAAAGAGCGTAAAGCCGATTTTTTCGGGCTTGGAAGTAATAAAGCTGTACTGCTTGGTAATTATGCTGCCGGAAACACTGCCGCGGTTAATCTGCCTTATCCGGATCTGAGCCTTATTCCTGCAGCATACCCGGATAATGGATATTCAAATGGTGTTTTCTTTGCGGCGATAATCGACGGACGCAGCGGCGGTGACGGTTTTGAGTTTTTCGCCGGAAGTTAAAAATAATACTTAATATATAAAGGAATTTCGACATGCAAAAAATAATACTTTATCTCAGAGCCGATTCGGTAAAGGCAACTGTCGTTGATAAATATAATCAGGGATCGTCAGTACCGGCGCTGGCCCGTGGCATGGCCGCTGCTATGACTATGCGTTTAGTCGACAGTGACGGAGTAAAATACGATCCCGCCCTCTTAGACTTTGCGGCCTGGGATTTTGTTCTGGAAAATGACTGGGATGTAGATACTCCTGTAAAATTGAGAGCAACTACTATAACTCTGAATGTTAGCAACGACTACACAGAAGTAGAAGCCGTCTTTGACAACACCAATACCGATGCTCTAATAACAGCACTGGGAGCCAATGAAAGCATCAGCCTTGGCGCTGAACTTGTAGGCTTTAAAGCCGGCGAAACCTTACCGGAATTTATTCTACAGTTTGATGGCGTTACGATTCGCAATCGCCGCAGTGAAGCCGGTACCGCCAGTCCGGTGACAATGGAAGATAATTATTATACTGCTCAACAGACTGATGCTCTGGTTCGCGCCGCCCCGGAATTTCAATTCTCGGTTGACGGAGTTGCTGATCCGCACAGTGTAAGAGTTTATACGGATAGATTCTACCGCGAACGCCGCAACGGCGGCGAGTGGAGTATCTGGATCGCATTCCCGGATAACTCCTCCGGGTTACTGGCTCATTCATTCACTAACGATGATCTGGCTGGAGGCATTCTTACAATTACCCACGATATGGGCGATGTGGTATTGCCGGGGATGATAACCAACAATAACGGCAAAAACGAAACCATTGATTCTAAAAATATCACCTTCGGCAATAATCAGATACTGGTTGACCTGAATATACTAAGCCCCTTAACAGGAACATGGCGCTATGCTTTTGGCGGCTTGCCCGGAGCTACTGGCCCGGCAAGCACGGTTCCCGGTCCTGCAGGCGTACAGGGAGTTTCTACCCGTTACGCTAAAGGCAATATCTCCGGAGCGGTCGCCATTGATCGCGCAAACGGAGATTACCAGGTATGTACTACCACAGCAGCAGTCACCGGCATCACGATCAGCAATCTGGCAACCGAAACCGGCATGATTCTACGCATCAATAATGCCGGTGGATATGCAGTCACATGGGGTACTACTGAGATTATTGCCGCAACCGATACCGGCAGCTATGCTTGCGCGTTTTATAACGACAATGGAACTGTCTGCTACATGGGTAAGAGTGAAATACGATGAACGCATTCGACCTTATGAAACATATCGGATTTAAAGGGGGAGTGCTGCCGCCGCCTGTTCCTCCTGAAACTACTTTTATATCCGCAAAATCCTCTGTCAGTTTCGGGTTTATTGCTCCAGCCGGAAAAGTGCTGCATGTAGACTGGGGCGACGGTACATCTGAAGATGTAACAATGACCGGCAGTCTGATTACAAAATCAAAAAATTACGGCACTTCAGCAACCAGAACTATAACTCTTTCCGGAGACGGCAACCCGGCACTGACACATTTGGAGTTATACGGCAATCTTTCAACGTCCATCAATGTATCAGCTAACACAGCTTTAACGTACTTGGACGTCGCACAAAACAGAGAGCCATCTATAGATGTATCTAAAAATACTTTGTTGACTCATTTGGAGGTCTATAACAACCTATTTATTACTGCGCTGGATATATCTGCTAACCCGGATATAACATATCTGGATATTGGACCCTGCGCAATACCATCGGCAGGCATTAACACCATTCTGGCGAGGCTGGTTGCCGGAGGTAAAACCAACGGCACGATATACGCCGGACAGACTCCGTCAGCGCCTCCAACCGGTCAAGGCTTAACTGATAAAGCAACTCTAATTTCACGCGGCTGGGCCGCATACACAAACTAATATAAAGGGCTTAAACATGAAAAGATTTCTAACGGCAATTCTGATTCTGGCGGCAATGTACGGTTACGGCATGGGGTTCACCGGATACAATACCTATAAACTTGATACGCCGCCCGGTACCGGCGTAAATCCTCCTGCCGGGTATATCTATACCTGGGAGACAGTTACTCTTGGTGTCAGATCAACTCATTTCCGGGACAGCTCCGGAACCGACCATGCCTTTGCGCTCTCGGATTACAACAATCCGGCGAATATTATCCAGACCGCAAGTTACAGGTTTGTAACTGATACCGAAAAAAGCACATGGAACGGCAAACAAGACGCACTTTCCGCTGCTTCCGGCTCTGTATCCGGCTATCTGACTTCAAGTGACTGGACAACGTTTAACAGCAAGCAGGCGGCTTTAGGTTTTACGCCGATACCGGACACCAGGACAATAAACAGCAAGCAGCTTAACGCCAATGTTACGCTGACGCAGGATGATATTGGCAACGGCAGCACAAACAAGGTATTTACTTCAACCGAAAAAACGAAGCTTTCAGGCATCGAAAATCCGGCGAATATTATCCAGACCGCAAGTTACAGGTTTGTAACTGATACCGAAAAAAGCACATGGAACGGCAAACAAGACGCACTTTCCGCTGCTTCCGGCTCTG
>JBAWXM010000014.1:0-31527 GCA_037144075.1 Lentisphaerota bacterium
CATGTTTCAAATAATGGTTAAAGATAGTTGACACTTTTTTGAGACGCATCCCTTGGGATCCGCAGGCTCGAATCAGTAGTGACTGATTTTAATCCGTCCACCATCCCCCGCACATTTTGAGAGCCGCAGGCTCGAATCATATCAATCCTTATATGTTTCGTTCCTGCGGAACTCCAAATTTTTATTATCATTATTCACCGGACTAAAGCCCGGTGCTACAATATGTATCGCTTCGCCGGCGCTTGTTTTGACTGTTCTACTTTATTTTATCAGAGCGTTATGACGCAAAAGCGTCAACTACCTTTTGAAACATGCCGGTTTTCCTTCCCTTTGTCCGCTATCTGGTAGCCTCGCTGCTCTTGACGGGAATCATGGTTTATCAAAAAAAGATGCCGGTGGTAAAAGAATGCCTGAATAAAGATCTGGTCATCTTTCTTTTTCTCGGCCTGACCGGCATTGTCGGAGAAGGCACGCTGGTTTTCTACTCTTTGAACTACACTACCGCCGCCAGAAGCTGCCTGCTGGCTAACGCTTCGCCGATATTTACCGTGCTGATGGCTTATTTTGCGTTAAATGAGGGAATGTCCAAAGCTAAAATGACTGGCATGCTTATCGGCTTTGCCAGTATCAGCGCCGCGATCCTGTGCCGTAACGGCAGCGATGTTTATATGTCCGCGTCTTCGGCCATCGGCGATTTTATGGCGCTGGGTTCAGGGGTCTGCTGGGCCGCATGTACCGTATGGGGGATGCGGGCATCCAATCAGTACGGAGGCATGGTCAGCGGCTTTGTTTCGATACTGCTCGGCGCTGTTCTGATGCTGCCGGTCATTGTTTTAAGCGGCAGCAACTGGTCGCTGGATCTGCCGCTGCGCGTATGACTGGGGATAATTTATCTGGGGATGTGCGCCAACGCTATCGCCTATATGTGCTGGTTTTCCGCCCTCAAGTATTTGAAAGCCGGCGAACTTGGCGCGTTCGGCTATGTCAGTGCGGCCATGACCATGGCGCTTTTGCTGATTCTGCTTCAGGAAAAAATCAGCATCTTATTCCTGGCGGAGCTGGCGCTGGTCTTCTACGGCGTGTATCTGATGATTAAACCATCCGCAGCAAAATAAATGTCAATTTAAGCATACTTCTATAAATGGCGCAATAAAACACATATAAAAACCGGTTTATTTTTTTATTTTGGCTATTGCTTTTTTCGCTGGTGGAATTATCTTCAATAATAATTAATTGCTGATTTAATAAGAAGAATGCATGAGAATGAGCAGAGTCGTGATGTCAAAAGCTACGAAACAGGCCAGTCGTAAAGATGTGGCAAAGGCGGCAGGCGTAAGTCTGACCACCGTCACCCATGCCTTGAATTCCAAGCCTGGAACAAGGGTAAACAGCGAAACCCGTGACCGGATCAAGCGGATTGCAGATGAACTTAATTACCGTCCGAGTTTTGTCGGCCGGGCTCTGGTTACCGGAAAAAGTTTCAATGTCGGACTGCTGCAGCCCGGCTATGAAGCCATGTTCCGGAATTTCTATCAGCACATGGCTTACGGCCTGGTCGAGTCCATGGGCAGAGACGACTACAATCTGCTGCTGGTGTTCCGCGACGAGCAGAAAAACTACCTCCGGACGATCAGTCAGGGGCGGGTTGACGGCATGATCGTGCTGCAGAGTGATTTTGGCGACAGCCATATTGAAAATGTGATTGCAACGAAGATACCGACAATCGTGCTGAACCGCACCTTGAATCTGCCGGAAAGCGACTTTGTCGGCTGCGTGGCGTCCGACCACGCGCTGCTGATAGAGGAAGTGTTCAAAGACTTTCTGCGGAAAGGATGCAAAAATATTGCCGCGTTCAATGACCAGCGGAGTTGCGATCCCAACTTCCGTTTGTTTGAAGCATTCACGCGCATGTCCGAAAGCCTGATCAAAGACGGCATTACCGCAACGACGGTTGTCCCGTCAAAAGAACGGTTTGCCGTTCAGATCAATAATCTGTTCGAGTCAGGGCAGCGTTGGGACGGGATATTCATAGACGGCGAGGAGTTTCTGCTGCCGCTGGTTAAGAGCGCCGCAAAATTCGGCTTGAAACCGGGTAACGATTTTGAAATTATTCTTTCTTCAGTGGAGAAAGGCTTGAATCCGGAGGTCTTTGATTTTCCGGTAACTATTTATCTGCAGCAGCCGGAAGTGATGGGGGTTGAAGCGTGGACAATGCTTAACGCATTTATTAACAGAGAAAAAACGGCAGGATTTGTAAAAGTACCGTATAGAAAAGTAATATAAGAGGTAATTTCAAAAGTAGTCAGAATTCAGGATCCAGGAGTTCCCGCAGGGCGGGACTAGACTAACGTCCAGCAGTACATAAAACTGGATTTAAGTTAGAATTTCATTCTTAATTCTGGACTCTGTCTTCTTAAATCCCCGCAAAATGCGAGTTTTGCAATTATCTCATAAGCTCAAAGCAGGAAGACAGAATTCAATGATTCAGTAGTCGGCATTGGAACCGGAAACTCCGAATACGGCTCCGCGGAGCGGAATATTAATAGCTTTAAAAACCATGTAATTTAAGGAAAAAGTACAAAATGTCAATCATGAAAATCGGTATGATCGGGCTGGATACTTCACATTGTCCGGCGTTCGTCAAATTGCTCAATGATTCCGCGAATGAGTTTCATATCGCCGGCGCAAAAGTTGAAAAAGCTTTTCCGGGCGGCAGCAAAGATTTTTCTTTGAGCCACAGCCGGGTAGGGCAGTTTACCGAAGAACTTAAAGCGCTCGGAGTCGAGATTTGCGATTCACTGGAGGGAACCGCCAAAGACATGGATGCGTTTTTCCTGGAAAGCGTGGACGGACGGCAGCATCTGGAACAGTTTAAGGAGCTGGCGAAGTTCGGCAAGCCGGTTTTCATTGACAAGCCGTTTGCCTGTTCTTTTGAAGACGCCAAAGCAATCGTTGAAATTTCCAGAGAGAAAAATGTTCCTGTAATGACCGCGTCGGCAATCCGTTTTGCCAAAGGCATCGGCGACCTGCTTGAAGCCGGAGAGGTTGTGCAGTCCTGCGACGCGTTCGGCCCGATGGCCGTGCTGTCTGATTATCGCGATTACTTCTGGTATGGAATCCATTCCGCCGAAGTGCTTTATGCGATGATGGGCAAAGGCTGCCTGACAGTCCGGACGTTCAATACCGGCAAGATTGACGTAATAGTCGGCATGTGGGATGACGGCAGAATCGGTTCGCTGAGAGGCAACCGTACAGGGGCGAACAATTTCGGCTGTGTCGTTACCACGAATAAAATTGCCAAAGCAGGTTTTGCTTCCGGTGAAATTCCTTATTATGCTCTGATGCTCAGACAGGTTATACCATTTTTCCAGACCGGCAAATCTCCGATCTGTCTGAAAGAGAGTCTTGAGGTGATTGCATTCCTGGAAGCCGCCAGCCAGAGCCTGGTGAACGGCGGAAAAACCATCAATATCATGAAATAAGAGCTTGTTGCTGACAAGTTCAATCAGGGCATCTGCTGCGTTGTTTTTGAAATAGTTATTATAATAAAACTAAGGAGTTGTCAAGAAATAAACTTGACAAGTCTCGCGAAATAACCCGAAGAGATTTTGTGAATTACCGGCGAGGCGCATACCTGAAGGTATGTAACGAACCGGCAAACACAAAGGCATTCGGGAGAAGCGCGAAGATGTAAAGGTTATTTATTTACAGCTCCTAAAACAGAAACGCTTGCTGTGAGTTTTATTTTGTGACGCAAAATCAAATTCACAGCAAAATATTCATTCGTGTAATTAGTGGACAAACTTTCCCTGTTTTAAAAATTTTCAACTTTCAATTAAACGTTTGTCTTTTTACTAATTAGGGGTTTTGTCAACCCGAACGCGTAAATCAGGCTCAAATATGGCGATAAAATGGATTTTTAAAAGTCAGGGTTTTTAGACGTTTTTTATGATTGCGGCGCAATCTCTTGTGCGCCTCTGAAGCGCTTGTCAGCCGCAGGATGATTGGAGTGCGGTGGCTCTGCGCCGCTTTTGGATATGGGCCGGAATTTAAAGTACCTCAAGCCCTGGTCGCCTATGGCGCCGCCTCCGGCGGGTAAACTTCCAGCTTGAACAGTCGCAAGCAGGGATGCTTGCGGTACTATCCAAGACAATGCCGGCCTAGCGATCCGCCTGCGGCGGACAAGAGTCAGGCTCCGCGCTTAACGAATTTGAGGCTTTTGATGTTTGACAATATTATCCATCCGGCCATATTGAAACTTTAAATAAATGCAGGGGAGTTGTAGTCAATAAATATTGCCAGCCCCGATGTGCCCAGTATTTTGCCTGGAAAGTTTATATAAACCTTATTTCAAAATCTTGCGGCTGAAAATATTAAAATAAGAAGCATAAATAGAAGTAAATTGATGAATATATGCACAAAATACATAAATAAAGTGGACAGACAACGCGCAGATCAAGCGGTCCGGCAGGTGGAAAAGTGACCGGGAAACGCGAGAATTGCGCCCTTGGCATAACCATGCGTTCAATCAAAGCGACAGGTCCCGCCAAAATCACAATCAAAAATCTTGATGACGGATTCTGCGGCTGGGGAAAGCCTGAAAAAATATTGCTCTCCGGGATATTCAGGAACAGTCCTGAAAAAATCACATTCCTTGAAGACTCAAAATTCAACGCGTCAAAAAATGAAATCACCTTGAAAATACCGTCCGGCAATTGGACTGCATTCACAATTTATACTCTAAGGACCATCCATCCATCTCCGCTCGTAATGGGGAACGGCAAAACTGCTTTGCGGCTCTCTTCCATATATCAGCAGACAGACAGACAGACAGACAGACAGACAGACAGACAGACAGACAGACAATACGCTGTTTAATAATTTTTTCGGATAAAAAAACAGTTTTTTTTATGAATCCCTGTTGACTTATTCCTAATTGTGCCCTATAATGGTTTTATGGATATCAAAAAGGAAACAAAATGACATCAATAATAAAACTTAGAAAGTCGATATTGGACTGTTATGTGGATTCTATCTGCAACAAAGGACCAATGTATATATTTATGAAAGAGGCGGCAACGGGTTATATTCATTCATTTTATATGCGGGCGTTGATGGCGGAATGGGAAAGAACACACGATGCAAAGTACCTTGATGCGGCAAAGAGTTGGGTTGAATTCAGCATCAGACTGCAGGGATCCTATGGCGATTCTGCCGCTTTCAATATGGGATATCTGTTTGAAACCAAAGATAATACTCCGCATAGTTGGTTTATTGCGGACACACTTGATCAGGCATATGGAATGCTGAATGTCGCTGCATCACTTGACCCGCACGATCCGCTGTATATTAAAATCCTCGACTCAGTGTTGCGTTATGATCAATATATCCAGCAGTGGTATCTAGGCACGGAAGGATTTGCGGTCGGTTATCTTGACGGCGAATATAGCGCAACAGACGCTTATCATACAGCCGGGTCACGCGGGATAAGTTATTACGCCGCGATGTATCAGATCTTCGGCAAAAAGATATTTAAGGAAAAAGGTCTGGCGCTACTGGAATATGTACTGAATAAACTGGATTTTGACTCAAACTTCCACGGTTCTCCGTTGCATAACCGCTCGTATGTCTCCGATGCCATGGTCAACGCATATTATGTGCTGGCCTATGACAATGAGATTATACGCTCTCGCATCAAAGATAAAGTCAGCAAAGAGATTATTCCATGGGCTAAACTGCACCAGGCAGAGGACGGATTCTGGCCGCACGACCGGTTCGGTCATCAACCCGGTGCAATGCCCAAGATTGATAAAAGCGATATGGGGTCGTATTCCTGGGGCATGGTCTTCGGGATTGAAATTTTCGCCAAATATATTCTGACTCCCGATCCAAAAACAGAAGCGATGCTGGATAGTGCTTATGCATGGCTGGAAGATAACCTTGTTCCTGGCGATGTCTCCCGCTGGGGCTACCACAGCAGGGCGATACTGGCGATTACCTCCAGGCTTTCGCCCGAATGCCTGTTCCCTTTCGGCAGCTTTCTGCCTTCGCAGAATAAAACAAAGACTGCTATATTTAGCAGAAGAGCAAAGCGTTCAGAATCGAAAATTCTACAGACAGTTTAAATAAATTGAGGATCAATAGATATGCCGCTGTACATTGATATCATGAACCAGTTAAGCGCTGAAATCACGGCTGGAAAATACCGTCCGGAAAGCAGTCTGCCCAGCGAGCGTGAATTGTGTCTGCGCTTTAATACCAGCCAGAAGAGTATAAGAAATGCGTTATTTCATTTGCAGGAAAAAGGGTATATCTATAAAAAACGCGGCAGCGGTTCTTTTGTCCGGCAGGACAGCCGGAGAAGCAGTATTATCAATCTCGGAGTAGCCATCAATTACAGTCCGGACCGTCCGGCGGTCAATATCCTCAGCAATCCATATTTTTCCCAGATATTGAAAGGCGTCAACCGGGCGGCAGCTGAAAATCAAGCTAATGTCAGCATGTTTATTTATGATGAAACTGAGGAGATCAGCGAACGCAGTTTTACCGGTTACCGGCTTGACGGATTGCTTAATTTTCAATCCACCGTATCCGACGCCCTGAATAAATATTTAGTTGAGCACGGAGCCAAAGTTGTCTCTACCGCCAATTCGTTTCAGATGGACCGTTACAACGGTAAATATGCCCACCCCTGTATTGTCAATGATTACCTGTACGGAATTGAGCAGGCCTTAAAATTCTACCTTGATAATGCGAATAAACATTTCGGTTTTTTTGCGAACGCCATACATGGATTGAGCAACTATGAACTTTATAAAAAAGTATTCAGCCGGAATAATGCCAAATTCGATGTAAAACATACCGTCATTTATCCGGATACCGGCGATACATCTCATTTTGTCCGCGAGCGGGCGGAATATTTTGCCAGAGCCCTGTTCGGTAGCGCCATTCCCGATGTGATTTTTTCTGACGGGGATTTTATCGTCAGTGAGATAATTGCGTTTCTGCTGGAAACAAAAGACGGACGCAACATTCTGGACAAAGTAAGATTTTGCACAATCGGCGTTCCTGAATTAACGCCAAAGCTTAAATGCGACAATAATATTGATTATGTTATTCCGCAAAATGAAAAGCTTGGAGAAGAGGCCGCGCTGAAGCTGATAGAGTTCATTAAGAACGGAAGTCTTCCGGAAAGCAGATATTACGTTCCGGCTGTATTTGTTCCGGCAACAACAGATATTAATACCTACAATAGGCTATTAAAAAACAAGGAGGCATTGTCATGATAAAGAACAACTTCGGGATCAAAGCAAGGAGGAGTGAAAGTATGGGTAAAAGAGAATTTACGCTCATAGAACTCCTGGTAGTGATCGCTATTATAGCAATTTTGGCCAGTATGCTATTGCCTGCGTTGTCTAAAGCCCGTGACAAAGCCAAAAGTACAAGCTGCCAAAACAAAGAAAAGCAGATAATGACTGGCGTATTGTTTTACATCAATGATTACAGCGACTACTTTCCCGCACCTTATTCCTCCTGGTATTCGCTCTTGTGTAAACCATATTGGGGAATGGGATTAAATAGTGGCTTCTTTGAGGATAAAGCAAAACTGTTGCAATGCCCCTCGGATGTTAATCCTGGAGCGGCAACGACTAGTGGTTCAACCAAAAATATGCTCACTTCTTATGGATATAATTATAATGCCATCAATAAATCTTCCACTTCAATATACAAGATCACAAAATGCAAAAGTCCTTCAAAATTTTTGATTTATGTTGATGGCGGACGAAGCGATAGCGGGCTGTACCCTACCAATCCTATGGTCAGTCCGTTTGCAATAGCTGTTTCGGCAGCAGATGCGAATAGTGGTGGATCTTCAATCCGTCATGCCGGCAGCAGTAATGTCGCATTCGCAGACGGATCAGTCAGGCTATATTTCAAAGCTCGCATTGATAATTCTGACCGTACCATATTCTTTAAAGACTGGAGGTGGTATGAATAAATTAAAGCTGGTTCGCTGTATCAGCTATAGGAGCTGGAAATGATAAAATTAATAGAGAACGCTCAAATGAAGTTAAAATCATGGTTCGGAGCAAGTTTGGCACTGGGACTTGCGTTGTTTGGAGCAAATGCCGCCGAGTTGCAAATTGATCCGGCGAAAATTGAAAGCGCTGACAATATTTCCGGCTGGGAAATATTCAAGTGGGTCAAGGACGGTACCGTTGCGCTGGAAACAGTCGGCGACGACAAAGCATTGAAGCTCTCCACTCAAGCGGACAAGAAAGGCCTGATGCTGATACTAAAGGAATCTGTCAAATGCAACAAAGGCGCAACAATTACCTTTGTATTTACCGCCAAAGGTAAAGGGATTTTGATCGGTGGAGCATACTTGTTTGATATAGGCGGCAAACAAATCCGCAGCGTGTTCGGCGCTGCAAAAAACGTTAAATCCGAGGAAGAATGGAGTGATTTCATCGACAGCATGGTTATTCCAGCGGAAGTAAAAGGTAAAGCCGTTGCCAGTATAAAGCCGTACATTATAGTAAAACCTGGTAGCGAAGTATCATTAAAAAGTCTAACTTTAAAGATAAAGCCAAACTGAAATATAATTATTTTAAGGAGAAATTTATAAATGAGACACCTGATAATGTTAATACTGTGGTTCTGTGCAATTTGTTTTAATACGGGGCTTGCTTCTGCGGCAGATCAGCCGACGTTTCCCTGTCTCCCTGAAATTAAACCGCTAATTAAGCCTGCGACAGACTGGCCGACAGGAAAATACTGGACCGGAAAAACTATCGGCACAAAAGATTTTTACTTTGCCGAACATGGCAATTACATTCGTAATCCCGAAAAGAGTTCGTGGCAATATTATGAAACAGGTATCCTTCCGGCGATGATCCCAGGACACTGGTCGTTGAGCGTATTCAATCCGGATGCAAAGTTGGCGCCGTGGCAGAAAGAGGAAGTAGAGCAGTTTTTGCAGAACAAGTGGCCGCTGTTCTCTATCAATTATATTCGGAGCAGGGTTGGGAAACACCAACGCCAGCAACGCTAAAGCGGGTGAATGATATTTGGATCGGCGACGGTCAGCCGGAGGAGCCGGTTTACCGTCTGGAACCGGTATTTCATTATCTGGCGACCGGACAGAAATGGCAGGGCTCTTCCATGTATCTTTGGAAAGACTCTTTAGCTGTAGATTTTTTTAAAAATGAATTGATCCCAAAACTGGAAAAAGCAATTCCTGGCTGCACCGCCTCCGGCTTCCAATGGACGCGTAAAGCAATGAAACAATTGTGTGACATTTATTGTGAAACTTATTTATCAAAAAACATCCGTCCAATCGCCTGGACAATGTATCTGTCGCCATATACGATTGCGGAAATGCCCAATGTGGTTACTGTCGCGTCGAAGGGCGGCGACGCCCGCCTGTTGGCATTGCAGCGCGGCGTGGCACGGCAAAGCGGCGGCGGCAAGTTTATGCTGTCCTGGCGCGGCGGTGAACCGACGACGCGTTATGCATATCGGAAAAGCAGTCTCTACAATTTTCCCGACCGTGGAAACTGGGGTTATCCGCTACCGCACCTTAAATATTACATTTTCCGGCCTTATCTGCTGGGACTAAACTACTATATGAATGAAGGCTTTCCGGAGTCGCTGATCCATGATATGGACGGCAACGGAACTTTCCAGCTTACGGAATTGGGACGAATTACTAAAGACCTGATGGATTACGCGAACCGGGTTCCGGAACGTGGCACAGTCTATACGCCAGTTGCTCTGGTACAGGGTTGGGATCGCGCCGATGAATGGCATTACCGTGGTAAAATTGCATTCGATAATGCTGACTGGATGAATTATGCGCTGATTAATGATTTGCTGCTGCCGGAACATCGCCATAGTAAAAATACCGGGGAATATTCCTTAACGCCGCCATTCGGCGAAATCATGGATTTGCTGCAGCCCAATCCGAACAAGCCGGTTGATTCGAAAATATTTGATGGTTACAAAGTGTTGGTGTTAATGGGCGGAATCACCCTATCTGAGCAATATAAAACCACATTGCTGGACTATGTCCGCAACGGCGGAATTCTGGTAGTCAATGCGGCAGATGTAAAAAACACATTTGAGCAAGGGTTCACCGGAGTTAACATCGGCAGTATTTTCAAGTCGGACAAAGTAAGGAATGAACTTACCGGCAAAACCTTTAATGAAAAGCAGTTTAACTGCTACGAGCTCGGGCTTAATGGTGCACAAGCGCTTTATTCCTGCAACGGCAAACCGGTGGTAACCGCGAATGCTTACGGCAAAGGCCAGGTAATTGTGACGGCTCCGGAATATATGCTTACAACAGAAAAAAGCGTCACAATGGAAGGACGCCGGAAACAGCAAATGACGCGTCCGATGCTGCTTACATTCTGGACAGATTTCTTCGACAGTCTGTTTGCTTCGGTATCACCGTTTGAAGTCAGAGTCAGGCCGGAAGACAAGCCGGATATTTCCTGGTCAATTTGCAAGAAGGGTGACAAATGGACCCTGGCGCTTTATAATTATTCATTGAAGCGCGAAGAACTGGTGCAGAACTCAGTAGGAACCGCCTGCGTCACCGCAAATTATCCCTACAAAGCCGTACCAGTTGAGATTGTATGCCGTTTCCCGGCGGAAGACGTGGTCGAATTATTTGAAGGCCGCGAAGTGAAAATTCAAAAAATTGACGGTTATACTCATATCCGGCTAATGTGCAGCGGCGGAGATATCGGAATTTATGAATTCAGTCCAACCCGCACCCCGTTGCCGGTATTTACCCGCTATGTCAATTTCGCGCTCAATAAACCGGTGACGGTATCTTCGACATTAAAAGGTTATTCGGCTGAATATGCAGTAGACGGCAAAGAAAGCAATGGCAGTTTCTGGCAATCCGGAGAGCAGAAAAAGGTGTTTTCAACACCGCAATGGTTAACCGTTGATCTGCAGCAACCTGAATTGATTGATCATGTCAAGCTGATATTCCATACCTGGGAACAGCGCGATGTTGAATTGCGTCAGAGCGTTTATAAATATCAGGTGCAGATTTCCATGGACGGCAATGACTGGAAACCGGTAATTGACGAAAGCAGAAACGAAAGCCCGGCCCATCCCGGCGGGACTGAAACTTGGTTCAAACCGGTTCAGGCACGATATGTGAAACTTCTGGTACTGCACAATCCATCCAATAGCGGAGCTCAAGTCGTGGAATTCGCGGTCATGGGAGGTAAAACTGAACAGTACGCCCCCAAACGTAAATTAGCACGGGCTCAGCTGACGCAACTGCTTCCCGAATACATATCATCAGCGCCGGATAAAAAAAAAGTATATTTAACTAAGTTGGAACCGTTGTCCGTCAAGCCAGGCTGGATGCCAAATGAAAAGCAGTGGAAAGAACTCAATGGCTCAGTAAAGCTCTACTGCGGGGGGGATTTATCCGGGGAGCTGGAATGCCCTGAAAGCCTTTACGGTGAAAGCGTGTTTGAGGCAGTTTATCCGATACCTTCCGATGCTAAATATTTTGCCGCGGTTTGCGGGTTTGGCAACCGGGATAGTCAGGCTTCGGTTGAGTTCAAAGTTTATGTCGATGATCAATTGAAATCCGACAGCGGAGTATATCGCCCCATACAGACACCATTTCCGGTAGCAATCAATATCGAAGGCGGAAAAAAACTTAAATTGATTACAACTGATGCCGGTGACGGAATTAACGGTGATTATGCCTGGTGGGGGGACGCCAGATTCATTTTAAAATAAAGGAAAAGAAAATGCATGGAATGTTATTAATCGGCTGCGGCAATATGGCGAAACATGGTCATTGTCCGCAATTAAAGAATCTTGAAAATCTAAAGCTGGTTTCGGCTTGTGATGTGTCTGTCGAAAAAGCCGAAGCATTCAAAAATGAATTTGGTTTTACGCGTTTTTCCGGCGATTATAAATCAGAACTGGTGAAGAATGATATCGACGTAGTTCTGGTCGCGACCACCTGGCAACCAAGATTTCAAATCATCAAAGACTGTCTGCTGGCAGGCAAACATGTTCTAGCTGAAAAGCCGCTTACTTTATATCTTGATGAAATAGATGAATTGATAAAAATCAGCAAAGAAAACAATGTAAGATTGCGAGTCGGATACATCCAGCGGGCATCTCCCATGATGAATAAGGTTTGGGAGCTGATTAAAGCCGGAACTATAGGAACACCTAAATCTTTGACTCTCATCCATCATCAGCAGGGTTTGAATAGCGACTGGGCCACAATACGCAATCTGTTGCGTGGCGGCGTTACTCCCGGCATTGATTGCGGGATACACATATGCGACGTTGCCAGATGGTGGTTTGATGACGAACCGGAATCGGTTTTCAGCACCGGATGCCGATTGGCGAACGACATTGAAAGCAACACGCTTACTCATGATAGCTTTGTGATGAAGAAAGGGGTGAAAGTATTCCTGGAGGAATGTTATTCAAATAATACTAATGGGTTCGCCAGAATGCAAATTCTAGGCGACAAAGGCGGGATATTCCCGGTATGGGCGCGTAACGGCATTAATGAACACATTATTTTATGGGATGGCATAAATCACCAAGAGCAGCGGATAGATTTCCAGGCCAAAGGCAAGTCCACCGGCGAGCAGATGAAAAAATTCCTTACTGAGATAGAAAATAATATTGACACAAGCCAACATCTTGAAGACGTGAGAAAATCAACGGAAATGACTCTGGGAGCGCTCTTGTCTTCAGCAAGAAATGAAGTAGTAAAATTCCCGTTGTCGCAAGATGATATTAGAGAAGTTAGCAAACTTATAACACGTGATAAATAGCTTGAACAGTCAGTTCCAATTTACTGATTTTTGCCTCAGCATGAATGATGAGGAACGTGAAGATTTTAACCGCACGGTTGTGTAAATGAAAAAACTATTTGTTATCGGCGACAGTATTTCATGTTACTACGGTCAATACCTGAAAGACATGCTGAACGGTTGTTGCGAGTATGACCGCAAAGGCGGCAATAATAAGCTGGAGAATCTGGACGACTGCTCGGACGGCATAAACGGCGGCGACAGTTCCATGGTATTGACATATTTCCAGGAAATACTGAAAATGGCGTTTTTTCATCAGGATTATTTGTTGCTGAATTGCGGACTGCACGATACCAAAAACCATAACGGCATCCTGCAAATACCGCCGGAACAATACAGTAAGAATCTGAATCAAATATGCAATCTGGCCAAACAGCACGGAATAAATGTAATCCGGGCACGCACCACTCCTTTGAATAAAAACAGTTCACAAATAAGTCAGAATGATATTCTCAGACGTAAAGCAGACATTGATAATTACAATCAGATTGCCGATGCCATAATGTCCGCACGGAGTATTCCGATCATCGATCTTTATGTTTTTACACAAAATCTTGGTACTGATATTTATCTGAACCATACAGATACGGTGCATTTTAATGAACACACCGCAAAATTGCAGGCGAGTTATATTGCCGGGGCGGTGATAACTCTACTTAAAAATTGCAGGCAAGTTATATTGCCGGCGCGGTGATAACTCTACTGATCCGAAAAGAAACTCAACGGAATTTTATGAAGCCGATGGAGTTTCATTGAAACATCTCGAAAAAAATGTGGCATCACAAAAATATCTACCATTGCAGATAAAAATACAATAATCGTAAATAAACCAGAAGGAGCCTTTAAAGGGCAAATAAAAAAGAGTAAAGGATCGTAAAATTGCGTTAGATTTTAAACCATCAAATGTATGTAAACATAATTTGCACTAAACATGGGGGTGGCCCCGATAAACATAGGAGTGAAAATGTTTAAATTTTTAATTGGGATTATGATGGCTTTGGCTGGCGGGTGGTGTCTGGTTAAAGCTGAACAACCCCAAAATCTAGCTCATAAAGTTTATGCAACATTACTTAAAAATACATTTCAAGTCAGAGAAGACTGTAGCGTTGAAATGAGTATAACATCAAATATTGATCTGGCTTCCGGAGCTAAAATTGAAGTACTATTGCCGAATTCATGGCTGGTATTAAACGGGCCTAGTTTTACACGAGAAATTCAGGCAAAAAGCCCGCAACTGCCGCATTTTGTGGAATTTAAAGGCTCAAATGACAATATTGTTTTTGAAATTTCAATTATCCCTTGCAATCAGTTGTATGAACAGGGGGCTGCTAGGCATGGTAGAAAAATTACGGCAATTTTAAAAAGAGGCATCGTGAAAGCTGGCGAGAAAATCATTTTCAGATATTCCAATACTTTTGCGCCGTATATTGCTGAAAATACAATAATGCAAGTAAAAGTTAACGAGGTAGCTGCTGAGCGTGAAGTGCAGCTTATTACGCTACCCGGTCCTGCGGCAGATGTCAGAATCATCGTGCCGTCAGGCGTAAAGCCCGGCAGAGAATTTCCCATTCATATTGTCTCTCTGGATAAATTTGACAACTGCTCTTCATCAGAGTTCAAAAATAAGGTTCTTTATGACGACAAAGGTAGCGTTGTTGCTGAGAATCTGAATTTTGCCGGCAGCACGATAGTCACGTTTAAAATTTTAAAGGAAGGCGTATTCCGTTTTACGATGGACGGGGTAAATTCAAATGCATTGATAATCTCTGAATCAGGGATATTCCCTTACTGGGGTGATATTCATATTCATACCAAGCTTTCCCATGACGGACAGGGAGAAAATCCATATCAATATGCCAGATATGTATCCGGGCTTGACTTCGCCGCCGCGTCAGATCATTGGCAATCCCTTGGTGACCCCGGGTATGAGCTTTTAAAAACATGGGCAGAGGCCGCATACGATCCGGGGAATTTCGTTACAATTCCGGCAGACGAGCGCAATCCTGCTCAATGGAACGGCCATCATAATATTTATTTCAGGGATATCGAATATTTCATGAAAAATAAAGTCCACCCCGTCGGCAGGGCTTTCGTGCCAGCAGAACCATGGTCTGAATTTGATGAAAAACGTACTATGATAATTCCTCATCACACCGGGATTTGTTTTTCCAGCCTTCCGCGTGATAAAAAAAACCTTGGAAGTTCTGTTGATTTATCATTATGCGACAGTATGCACCTTATCCCTGTCATGGAAATATATTCTCATCACGGTCAAAGTGAAACTTATGCCCCCCAGCATATTCTTTCATATGAATTCAATAGAATGAGAAATTCTGAACGACGGGCAAATACCTCAATGTCCGGCCCGTATTATGCACAATCTTATTGGATGGCGGGAATGAAACTGGGAGTTATAGCATCATCGGATGGGCATACAGGACAAGGCGGCCGGCGGCATGGCGGCATAGCGGCAGTTTATGCAGATAAATTAACTCGTGAAAGTATTTTTGACGCAATCAAAGCCCGCCATTCCTATGGAACTACCGGCGAAAGAATACTGGTAGATTTCAAAGTCAACGGATCACAGATGGGAGAAATCACTAA
The DNA here is from genome assembly GCA_037144075.1 of Lentisphaerota bacterium. Classification (GTDB taxonomy): domain Bacteria; phylum Verrucomicrobiota; class Lentisphaeria; order Victivallales; family Victivallaceae; genus CAIPAT01. The sequence continues at coordinate 15,486 of JBAWXM010000014.1, forward strand.
AGTACCAAGCGGCAGCACAATAGAGATTTCATTGAAGGTATGGGGGACCGCACGACTTTTGAGAGTTGAAATTCTACGTTTCAGGTTTGGGCTTGATTCTGCTTTCTCGCCGGTTCTTTCTGAAGCACCAAGGCCTGAAACTACAGATGCCGAATATAAATTAACAGAAATAGCTTCAAGCAACTGTGTTTATTACGCAAGAATCACTCAGTATCCTGTTGAATGGCCTGGAATGGCCTGGACTTCGCCTGTATGGATTGAGTGTGAAAAACGTTAACCAGTGGCCAGCACATTAAACGTCAATTGCAACTTTTAGAATGGTGTGTATCGCATTTTTTGCCGCATTCCGTCATATTGCCGAAAATGAGTTTTCTGAACAGAACTTATTTTCTGATTTGTTGCTCAGCAAAATTGTTCGTCGGACTTATGACAGGATATTTCAGGAACACGAAAAGTTCGTTTTTAATGGTTATCAGCAACTTGCAGATATTGTCTGATTCATGGTGCGACAGCGGCGACTGTCGATATAGTTTACGGAACCGTTTGAGTATGCCTTTTCTGCCGGAACGATATTTGTCAGGATATTCAAGCTCGCAAAACTGTTTCCGGAAAGCCGGAATTGGCCGGAATATGTTGTATCAATGTCGATAAAAATATTAAAGATGAACAAGTTAATGCAATTTTTAATCATAACAGAGATCAAGATGGTTTTTAACGGTATTAGGTTTGCGGCACTGGAAGTCGATAATTCCGACCTCCTGCTTTATTTTCATGAATCCGCTATCTATTTTCCGGCGGACGAAATAAAACTCGATCATCTGCTTTACTGTAAGCGTGAGGTCAGTGGTGATCCGCTGGAATTTAGACATAAATTTAAAAACTAAACCAAAAGGCAGAAAGAAGATTGAGATAATATTTATAGTTCGGGCGAATCAAATCACCGATAAAAAATTGTATTTGAAAAACAGAAAAACGTGAGTTTAGATAAATAAAAACTGGAAAAATCAAAAATGATGTCATGGATTGATTGGATGATTGTGGTGGTTCCGCTGACGATTATTGCAATAGTCGGATTCAGGACGCAGAAGCATGTGAACAGTGTGGCTGAATTCATGGCGGGCGGCCGCCTTGGCGGCCGCTATCTGGTATGCAATGCCAAGGGCGAGGCCGGCATGGCGGTAATCAGCATGGTTGCCGGATTCGAGCTTTTCCATGAAGCCGGATTTACCATTGCCTGGTGGCAGAAAATGACGGTGCCGCTGGGGTTGTTCATCGCGCTTACGGGCTATATCATTTACCGCTACCGCGAAACCAGAGTCATGACGTTGGCGCAGTTTTTCGAAGTCCGGTACAGTCGTAATTTTCGTTTATTCGCGGGGATGCTGGCATTTCTGTCCGGCGTTATCAATTACGGCATATTTCCGGCGGTAAGTTCCCGCTTTTTCGTCTATTTCTGCGGTTTTCCGCAATCGCTGAATTTCTCTTGTTTTGAAGTCCCGACTTATGTAGTGATTATGTTTATTTACCTTACCCTGGCCTTGACAATGTCTCTGACCGGGGGGCAGTTGACTATCATGATTACCGACTGCCTTGAAGGCCTGCTCTCGCTGATAATGTTTCTGTGCATCATTACCGCATTGCTGATAATGTTTGACTGGTCACAAATCCAGTCAGTAATGTCTGCCGCGCCACCCGGCAAATCCATGCTGAATCCGTTTGATATCGGGAAGGCAAAGGATTTCAATATCTGGTATGTGCTGATTGGCATGATGGGGTCAGTTTACGGGGTGATGGCCTGGCAGGGAAGCCATGCCTTTAATTCCTGCGCCAAAAACGCGCATGAAGCCAAGATGGGTGCGATTCTAGGCACCTGGCGCAGTTCAACCAAAACCTTAGTGGTTTTTCTGCTGGCAATTTGCGCCATAACGTTTTTGAAGCATCCGGATTTCGCCGCGCAGTCGGTACATGTGCAGGAAGTCTTGAATAAGATATCCGATCCGCAGATTCAGACCCAGATGCGGATGCCGGTGGCGATCAGCTTGATGCTGCCGGTAGCGATTAAAGGAATGTTCTGCGCGATCATGCTGTTCGGATTGCTGGCCTGTGACAGTTCCTATCTGCATTCCTGGGGCAGCATCTTCATTCAGGATATCGTCCTGCCGATCAAGAAAAAGCCTTTGACGCCGAAACAGCATATCAATTTGTTGCGCACGGCAATAGTAGGGGTGGCTATTTTCGGATTCTGCTTCAGCCTGCTTTTCCGTCAGACGGAATATATCCTGATGTTTTTTGCCTTGACCGGTGCTATTTTCGTTGGCGGAGCCGGTTCGGTAATTGCCGGAGGATTGTATTGGAACAAAGGTACCGCCGCCGGGGCCTGGTCAGCCATGCTGGCCGGCTCCGGCCTGGCAGTCGGCGGAATCGTCCTGCAGCAGTGCTGGAAAACGCTGTATCCGTGGTTATGTAAATTCCTGCCGAACTTATCATTTATCATTGACAGCCCCAATAAATTTCCAGTCAACGGCCAGTACATGTTTTTCTCGGCAATGGTTTCAGCGATTGTACTGTATGTTATCGTTTCACTGCTGACATGCAAAAAAGATTTCAATATGGACAAGATGCTTCACCGCGGAGAGTATGCGCTGCCGGATGACAAAGTCAAAACCGAATTTGCCAAACGCTGGACTTGGGGTTCGATCATCGGCATTGACCGGAACTTCACCACCGGCGACAAGGCAATCTCAATCAGCGTATTCAGTTGGACCATGTTCTGGTGGGTGGTGTTTGTCATCGTAACGATTTGGAACGTGTTCAGTCCCTGGCCGACAAGCTGGTGGGGCACATACTGGCATTATTATGCCATTCTCATCCCGCTGGTAATCGGGATAGTAACCACAGTCTGGTTTCTATGGGGAGGCATCCGCGATCTGCACGAGCTGTATATAGACCTGAAGACGTATAAATCAGACGCCTCCGACGACGGCACAGTTACACTTGCCGAAGAACAGGTGCTGCCGGATAACTACGTTGATTTCGTGGAGGCCGGGTGCGATCGCCAGGATGAACCCAAACCATATCCCGGCAAACCTTCAAAAATGGATTAATTACCGGCACGGAGAAGAATATGCTGGCCCATACCAGATGCAATAAACAGAGAAGTTCCCGGGAGGTGCTTGATGCACCTTCCAGGAGCTCAGTTTTATCGGTGATCAGGCGGAAACGTGAACGCTGGTTAAATTATATTGAAGCCATTTAGCGTTGGCGCGAAGCCCAGTCTTCCTTGACGATGCCGGCAGCGAGGATGCGGTAAAATGGACGTTCAATGCTATGCAGTTGGATGAGGTTTGGATCGTCTTTAAGCCTCTTCCGGACAAGATGAATAATGCATTGAACATAGCTGTTATATATGGCTGAAAATTGATGATCAGCGTTTTGCTGGCATTCGACGGATTGGACAGCCCGATACCCAATATCTTGTATATCAGTAATTTGTTTATTCTGTGGCTGATTACGGGATATTTGGAGGCATCGGGAAACCATTATTGATGCGATTTTACTGGCCTGCCGGACATTCGGACATGCGCCGGAGCCGATCGCGCTTAAATCGCTGTTTCCGTGCAAATTCGTAATTTTGGTGGTTTAAAATCAGTGATGTCAAATTTCTACGCTGCTTCTTGCGAGATATGGGTATAATGGCGAGTCATGGCCGGTCTGCCGTGACAGACAAGTGTAAGCCACCGGCGAAACCATGACAAACATGAACAGCACAATAAATAGATTTGACATAAAATAATAATTAGCAGCCTTGCTGTGGCCTTAACGTGGCCTTAAGTCAGTCAGAACAGTTGAAAAGAAAATAGGGAACCAAAATTATTGCCTAAATGGCTTATTTATTGATAATTTTTAGCTTAAAAATGGTGCCGAAGGTGGGACTCGAACCCACACGCCCTTGCGGACTCCAGATTTTGAGTCTAGCGCGTCTGCCAATTTCGCCACTTCGGCCCGAAGTGAAAGATAAATATATTAGCGCGAAAAGAAAAAAAATCAAACGGTGTTTAGGTGTATTGTATTGGAATTTTTATTTTTTATCCCGGGCTACTCAAGGCTGATGAACTTAAACGGCTGCGCCGGGACTTTTCCTGTCAGGCGCTCCAGTGCCGCTTTGGTTTTCTGTCCGGTCATTATATTTCTGTCCGGTCATTATATTTCTGTGCGCGATCCAGGTTTGATCCGGAATCCAAAGCAGCGCAGGGGCGCCGCTCTCCAAAGATTGTTTCACAATCATAACGACTGAAAATGCCGTTAACATAAAAAAACAGCGCCTGTTTTACTTTTCAGCAAACAGGCGCTGTGTACGGTCAGATTAATCTGAAATTAGATTTGCACTAAAGTCTTGACTTCCACCGGCAGCCCGGTCTGCATCGACTTGTTGGCGGCAATCCCGATCAGAATGGATTTGGCGCCGTCAACATAGCCGGCGGCATGACCCAGCGGATCATCTTTCGCGCCGAGGAACAGGTGGTCTAGCAGCCTGACATCGCCGCCGCCGTGGCCGCCTTTGTCGTTCTGCTCATAGGTAATGATCTGAGGTTTCTGCCAGTGAGCCTGGAAAATAATTTCCGGCACGATGTCGGCTTTATCGCCCTCCAGTTCGCGCATGCCTGGCTGATTGAAGTCCTCATGCGCGCCGCTGACGTAAGATTTTTCGACAACATTAAATTCCAGACGGCCTTTGGTGCCGTTGAAACAGACGCGATAACCTTCCCACGGGCAATGGGCATTCAGTGAATAAGTCATAACCGCCTTGTTCTGGTATCTGACCATTACGCCCATATTGTCTTCAATGGTGATGCCGTCGCTGAAAACACTCAGGTCACGGAAATAATTGTCTTCTTTCTCGGCATCAAAATAAAGACCGTTCAAGGTTTTGTCTTTTTTAGTGACTTTCAGGGCAAAAGGATCTTTTGCCGCGACTTTCGAGCCGGAGCAACGATAGTAGAATTCTTTTACGCCGCGTTTTTCAGCATTCTCCTTGCCGTAGAAACGGAGATCGCCCATCGCGTAAACAGTTTCCGGGAAGGAATCGACCCACCAGTTGACCAGGTCGAAGTGGTGGGTGGCTTTGTGTACCATCAGGCCGCCGCTGTTCTTTTTGTAGCGGTGCCAGCGGCGGAAATAATCGGCGCCGTGACAGGTGTCCAGCAGCCATTCGAAATGAACGCTGGTGATTTCTCCGACGATGCCGCTTTTAATGATCTCCTTGATCTTGGTATTGCGCGGAGAATAGCGGTAGTTGAAAGTGACCGTGACATTTTTGCCGGTTTTCTTTTTGGTGTCAATAATCTGCTGGCATTTTTCCGCATCCACGGTCATGGGTTTTTCCGTAATCACATCGCAGCCCAGTTCCATGGCGCGGCAGATGTAAGCGTGGTGCGTCCGGTCCATGGAAGTGACAATGACCACATCCGGCTTCTGCTCCCTGATCATCAGGTCGAAATCTTCGGCCTTGTAAGTTTTGACCGGAGCATGCTTGTATTCGTTCTTCAGTTCCTTGTTCCAGTAATCCATGCGGGTCTGGTTGGTGTCGCAGAACGCCTTCAGTTCCGCGATTTTGGTGTAGTCAACCGCGAGAGCCTTGATATACATCGAAGACCTTCCGCCGGTTCCGACAAGCACGTACTTCTTTTTTGCTTTTACTGCCATTTTTCAAATCCTTTTATTGGGTTGATAACGATATTTCTAAACGCTTTGACGTTTGATAAATTTTGTCGGGAAAATGATTGTTTCCGGCGAGTTGGGACGCCGTTCCGCCAGCTCCACTATTCTGCTGTTCACTTCCGCAATCGGGTGCGCTACCGTGCTCATGGCCGGGCACGAATAATTGCCCCATGGATCATCGTCGAACCCGACCACGGCGATATCATCCGGAACCCTGACACCTTTCTCCCAGGCGTATTTCAAGAAGCCGAAAGCCATGCGGTCAGTATCGAAAAATACCGCATCCGCTTTTGATTCCATCAATGACTTGCCGAGATTGTAGCCGTCCTCAAATTCGCTGCCGCCGGTTTCAATCAATATTTTCTCCGCGCTTCCGCCGCGGAAACTGCGGAATGCTTTTTCCACACCCTCGGCGCGCTCTCCGATACTGCCGCAGCGGACAATCCGCGAACGGCCGCTTTCAAGCAGGAAAAGAATCGCATCCTTAATCCCGGATGAGCGGTCAATTTTTATCTGGTGAAATCCGCAATTCCGCGGAACAATTTTACAGTCAACAAAAATAAACTGCTGCGGCAGCGAAACCAGCACGTTCTCCGGCAGCCATTCGCCCCAGGCGAACATCGCCACCGTGTCAACCATGCCGGCCCATTCGCTGAGCATCGTCCTTGCCGTCTCCGGGCTGTTCTGCAAAAGTCCGATTATCGGGAAAAAACCGTGCACTTCCAGCCGCTTCTGCAAATCGTGGCTTTTCCGGATGAAAATATCATTCTCGCTGGTTCCGGTCACAATGCCGACAAAATTACTCTTGCGCAACCGCAGATTTCTGGCGGCAATATTCGGAATATAACCCATGTGCGCGGCGGTATCCAGAATCTCCTGACGCTTGACGTCGCTGATTCCGGCCTGCTCTTTCAACGCGCGGTTCACCGTACGGATTGATACCCCGGCTTCCTCCGCTATCTGTTTAAGTGTAACTGCCATAATTTTATAAACTTTCAATACCTTCGCCATCGTTGGCATTTATTATACATCGCATAAAAAGTCATGTCAATAGAATGTTACATTTTTTTTAATATTTAATTAATCATTTGACTTTAGCGCTTATCAGCCGTATGATACCGCAGATATTTAAAGCGGAAAAGGAAGAAGGTAAGGATAACGGCAGATAAAAATGTTCAGACTGGCGACATTCAAAGTTGACTGCACCCCGCCGACCGGCGCCGCGGTCGGGTTGAATTTTAAAGGCGGCGCGGAATTCATCCGTGATCCGCTCTATCTGCGCGGGCACATCTTTTCAGGCGACGGCGGAAAATATGTTATCGCCAGCATGGATTACTGCACTCTGCTGCATTCCGCTTATGAACAATTACAGGCGGCGCTGGCGGAAGGCGCCGGAACGGGCGTTGAGCATACCGTGATTCACTGCATTCATCAGCATGACGCGCCGCTGATTGATTTTGAAGCCGCGAAATATATTCATCCGCAGGCTCATCTGCGTTTCGCCTGGTTCGGCGATATTGTTGACAAATGCCGCCAGGCCGCTGCTGCCGCGTCAAATAATTTTATCGAGATTACGGAGACCGGTTTCAGTGAATGCCGACTCCACGGCTATGCGTCCAACCGCCGGATGCCGGATAAAGACGGCAGAATCCAAATCAGATTGAGCCGCGGTGCCGAACAAGCATTGAAAGACCTGCCGGTCGGGACCATTGACCCGATGCTCCGCACCTGCGCCTTTAAAGATATCTACGGCGGCATAGTGGCAACGATGAGCTTCTACGCCACTCATCCGCAAGTGGCTAACACCGGCAACAAATTCAGCGCCGACGCGCCGGGCGAAGCCATCAGACTGCTGGAAGAGGAAATTCCCGAAGCCACCCATGCGTTTTTCACCGGCGCAGGCGGGAATGTCACGGCCGGGAAATATACTTCCGCCGATGACCTGGAAGGCAACATTTTAAAATTCGGCAGGAAGCTGGCTGACGGCATTGCGTCAAACATCAACGGCATGAAATGGGAACCGTCCGCAAACATCGCATGGCGGAAAGCCTCGTTCCCATTCCCTGCCGTCACGGTGGATAGAAATAAACTTATTGCAATGCTGCAGAAAGATCCTGCCCGCGCCGCATCCGCGGCGGCGCAGCTTGGCGCCGCTGACTTCAACCCGTCTCCTGAATATGTAATCAATATGCTGCAGGGCGGCAATATCAGGCTAGTTTTTCTGCCGGGTGAACCGTTTGTGGAATACCAGCTTTACATCCAGTCGCTGATTCCCGATGAATTTGTCGCCGTCGCCGCCAATTGCCGCGACGACTTTCTCTACCTGCCGCTGTCCGCCAGTTTCAGCGAAACCGGCGGCTACGAAACCGAGTATTTCTGCCGCACCACCCCGGAGTTTGAGCCACGATTTAAAACAGCTATCGCCGGATTGATTAGCCGTAGTTCTAACAAATAAACTTCAGACGGTCAATATCTGATTTGGCACCAGTATATTTGATAAAAGATTCTTCTCTTCCCCTGGCGAGAATTGCAGTTGAACAACCGGTTCGTTATCGGCGGTTTTCAACTTCATCGTGCCGCCTTTCAGGCTCTTAATGCTCAGCGCTGTCAGCTTGCCGTTCTTGCGTTCGGCGCTGATCAGGAAAGCTCCGGGCAGATGGATATTTTTGAATGAGATATCCAGCCATTGGTCGGGAACCGCCGGAAACACATGCACAACGCCCTGTTTCTCATGCGCCAGCATTTCAAGAATGGCGGTGGCCCCGGCCATCGTGCCGTCAAGCTGCATGATTTCGCTGGTCTCTTTCGGTTTGAGCATGTCATTCCGCCGGTGCGCGGACAGTCCGCGGAATTTCGGCAGATAAACTGTTGCCAGACCTTCATTGACGAATATCTCTTTCCAGATGTTCAGCAGCAGCGCGGGCGCTTCCTTGAACCCCAGCCTGGCCTGAATAATCGCGGCCCAGGGATAGCACCATTCGCTCCACTGTCCCATGCCTTTTAATATCCAGTGGTCTATGGAATTGTCAATAATGTGCTGCTGTTCAGGAGAGATATTTTTCAGCGTGTCGAACGGATAGATGCAGGCCAGATGCGAATGATGACGATGACAGACGTCCAAATCCTGACCTTCCCAGATCGCGATATGTTCGCTGCCGGAATCGCCGGTAAGCGTATATTCCGGAACGCGCCGTTTGATCTCCCGCCAGACCGGCCGCGGCGCAATGCCGAGGATTTCACTGGCTTCCAGCAGCATGTCTGCCAGCATGTGAATGCAGGCCAGTTGATTTGACGGATCGCGCCCGGTATTCTGGTTGACCATGCGGCCATCCTTTTTTACCGGAAAAATACAGCCGTATTCGGCGGAAATGCTTAACGGGATGGACAGCCGTCCTTTATATTGCTCCAGCGTTTCTTCAAATACCCGCATGACGCCGTAAATGAACGGATAAGCGCGTTTTTTAAGAAACTCTTTGTCCAGCGTATATTTGTAATAAAGCCAGTATAGCTGGGCGGTCCAGCCGCCGCAGGCAAAATCCAGCACGCTGCCGGTATGAATGCCGCCGCACTGATAGCCGCGATCATCAACCGCATGAGTCATCAGCAAGCCGTCGTCAATGCCGAACAGATTTTTGGCGTTGCCGCGCATCACCTGCTGGAAAGATTCGGACTCCAGCATATCAAACAGCGGCAGCAAATGTTCAAACCTGCCGGTGGCGAACGCCAGCGTATAAATCTGCTGAATGTTGACATTAAAATGATAGTCGCAACTCCATTGGGCGCTCTGGTATTCCTCCAGCCAAGGCCCCTGCAGTGAGCAGGCGATGCCGCCGGGATGGGTGGCACAGGCAAATTTGTACATGGCGAACTTGTAAAAGCGGTTAAGAAAATCGTCCGGGATCTGGATTCCCGGCGCATCTTCCCAATAGTTTTTCCACCAGTTCGCGCAAACTTTTAGCGTGGTTTGAAAATCGTCCGGAACTTTATTCAATACCGGCGCATAGCCTAATTCCAGAGAAACCGCCAGCCCGTAATCAGTAGTGCGGCAGAGCACTGTTACGCCCGGATCGTCAGGACATGCCTGGAACCAGCCGTCGTCAAGCATTTGCGGCGGGACGAATCCGGCCATCTGCATGAGATGACTGACCCACTCCCAGGCGGGCATGCATTTAATGCCCGCAACAATGCGGTCATCATCTTCTATCAGCAACTGGTTGCCGGACAGGCTATGGATTATCCGCAGAATACCGCCGTTTTTCGTCAATATATCCAGAGATCCGGATTGATATTGGAGTTCGGCTTTCGCCAGTTCGAATCCCGGTTTCAACTCCAGTTCAAACCGTCCGACCGGCAGCCGGGTGGAACTCCAGCCGGTATTATATTTGGCCCACATCTGATGACGGAATTCTTCAATTTCCTTACGGACGAAACGATCCTGCACCGGCATTACATCATAAGCATCATATAATGCCACGAGTTCCCGGTAGGTCTGCCCCGGCAGAACACATTCACCGTTACGGTGGTCCCACAGGTCGCCGCGGTTCAGCGTGATGCAGAGGCGGCTTCCGCCGCCCCACACCAGCGCGCCCATATTCCCGTTGCCGAGCGGCGCTCCGCAATGCGTCCGGTTCAACGGAAATTTAAAAACAATGCTGTCTTTCATTTTCTGCTTTCCAAAATTTATTTAATGTGTTCCGCCGCCGGCTGCTTAACCTCGTCGCCCTTTATCCAGAATGAAATCGTGACCGGTTTCCCGCCTTCCACGGTAATATTCCTGTTCAACCGGTCATCGCTTGAACACTTGACAAAGCTGCTGCCGCCGTGCGCCTTTCCGGACTTCGCATCATAAACAGGCTTGCCGAGCGGCTGCCACATCGAAGGAAGTCCGTTGGACCCCGCCGTCTCAAAATCGCCATTTTCAATTGCGGCGCCGTCAATTTCCACATCGTCGCAGCATATGTATTGACCCTTCGCGCTGCTCATAAAAATAAGCATCACAATGCCGGAACTTTTCGGGGTGAAGGTGAAATGACACTTCGTCCACTCCGGGGTCACCGGCTGAGTGACAACTACCAGTCGCTGGTCGGAGTTTTCCTTCATCCAGGAAGCAGGTCCGCCGGAGACCCCGTCGCTGCCGCTGTCAAAACTCATGGAAACCCTGGAGTTCACCCCGAAGATATGGACGCTGGCGGATATCGCCACGGCTTTGCTTTTTGCGGGCTGTTCAGCCGGCAGCGGGAGTGGAACCTCCCGGCAATAATCTTTCAGGGGACTTTCCGGCTTTTTCAATTCATTCGCTATCAGCCATGCCATCTTAAAGGCGCCTTCAGGCGAGAAATGAGTACGGTCCGAAGGGCGATATAGAAATCCGGCCTTGCTTTCCCCTAATTCATTCAGGAGCTTGCCGCTGGATTCATAAAGATCAATACAGAATACACCCTTCTCGGCGGCGACCTCTTTCATTGCGTCGGCATAGGGTTTTAGTTCCGCGGTGAGCGCTCCGGACTTGTCGAAAGTGCGGCGGTGCATCGGAGTGATGAATACCGGCGTGATGGCGGCGGCTTTCGCGTCATCAGCGTATTTTCTAAGGAAATCCTTGTAATTTCCGCCTGCCGCAGTGGACTCCGGCTTGTCTTTCCCGTGAGAATCGTTATGACCAAACTGTATGAGGACAAACTGAGGTTTGCCAGCCAGAAGTTTTCCCCAGCGGCCTTCTTCAATGAATGTTTTTGAGCTGCGTCCGCCGACTGCCAGATTCTCGACTTCGCAATTGTCGTTCAGAAATAACCGGATCACCTGACCCCAGCCGGCAATATTGTCGCCTGGTTTATAGTTTGCGACTGTCGAATCCCCGGCCAGCGCGATTTTGACCTTTTCTCCGCCATGCGCGAAAGTTCCCAGTGCAAGAACCGTTGCCGCCAGAGCCGGGAACATAATTGATTTAATTACTGACATTTCCTGATTCTTTCACATTAAAATTTGTGTTTAAATTGCTTGTTATTCATGGCCGCTCATTCTTTATAGAGCGCGACATCGCTGATTACCGCAGTGCCCTGATCTTTGCGCAAGGTGAAAAATTCAATATAAATTGAAGCCTTCCCGTCAGCTTTATCAATTTTGAACGGAGCCTCATATTTAGTCCAGCGGTCACTGGCCGGCAAATCGCCGCCGCTGAAAGTTTTCTGCTCTTTGGACAATGCCGCTTTCATCGTATCAATCTTATCCCCTTTAGCATAAAATACCAGCAGATAATTGCCCGCTGCAAGGTTAACCGGCTGGCCCGAAACCGAACCGCGCCGCAATGTCGGCCCCCAGGACGGCTCTTCCAGGATTTCAATCTTAATGCCGGGGCCTTTGCCGAAAGCCTCTTTCACTTCATACGCCGTAGTTTTCTTAAGCGCATAATCCAGATGGCTTTTCCATTTGATATTAGCGCCGGCGAGCATATTGCCATTCAATGCCGTCATCTGGAACAGCGGATAGTGCGCGCGGCGCTTGTAAGATTCAAGTTTCGGGTCAATCAGCGCGGCTTTAGGCTGAGATTCCCTGCCGTCTTTTCTGGACAATTCAAAATTCATGCCGACAATGCCGCAACCGTCTGCCGCCGCCGCAATTTCATCCAGCGGCAGTGATATCAGCAGCGCATAACCGTCCGCTGTTTTTTCCTGCTTTAATACCGCGCCGGATTTCATTTCCCCGCCTGATGACGGATTTACAACTTGAACAGTTCTGCCGGTCAGCGACGGGACGGCGGCAAAAAGATATTGATTGATTTTTAAATCCGGAATGTTCTTTCCGCCGAATTCATCCAGCCCGATACGGTTAAACGGAGTGCGGTCAATGAACAGTTCCAGCGCATCGCCATTCCAGAGATTCGCGTCCGGCGACGGCGTAACCGCCGCGTCTTTTATTTCAGCTTTGATCAGCAATTTGCCGGAGTCTGTCCACAACGCCAGTTTTGAGCCGTCTGTCATCTGCAATTTCAAGGCGGCATCCTCATTGGCGGGAATCGTGAATTCGCCGCTATCAGCGGATATTGCAATATTATCCGCGACCAGTTTGCTTTCGCCTTTAAGTCCGCATTTGAATCCGGATTTAGAAATTTTACCATCAATGGACAGGCGCTGATAATCTGAATCTTTAAAATAAAACTTGACCGGCGCAACAAGCTCGTCAAAATCAGCCAGCACCACATTTTGGGAACCGGACAGATTCTCCGCCTCCAGGAATGTCATGCCGCCAAAGGTTCTGCCGCGTATCGCGGCCGGTTGGGCTGTTTTGAATTCCGCCCTGGCAAAAAGCATGTTCAAGCTGTCTTTGGCGCCAACGGCAAATACCGGGTCCAGCCCGAGTTCTATTTCCTTCTGCTGAGACAGTTCATTGCCGAAACAGTCATACAATTTAATATCTGCAAGCGGCGGAACAATCATTGTCATTCCGCCTGACCGCAGCGACCAGATCACGCCGGAACAATTATTGGCGTTCTTATCTGTGAAAATACCGCAGCGCAGCAGTTTGTTCGGCAGCTGCAGCGGAATAATTTCCGATTTGCCGTCCAGGAAAAAAGCGAGGCTGTTGAGTCCGGCCAGAATATCGTTCGGGCCCAGTTCATTCGGATTCTTACTGATACTGGCGCTGGGAATGCCGGTAATGCCGCGCAGCCCGTTCAGCAAGCCCAGCAGATAATGACGCTGGACGTCCCCGGCGGAAAAAACATCCTGCCTCCCGATATCCTGTTTCCGCTTGGAGTTGGCGATATAGTACAGTTCCTGCTCCCAAAGCTGAGTTCCCGGCGTGAGAATATTTCTGATCTTTTCAATCAGGTTGGAATAGCGGAAAAGTACGCCGTTAATATTGTCCAGACTGGACTCGTAAGGATTGAACGACGCGCAGTCGAGATATTTTTCGAAGCCGAGATTATGCAATTTTTCAAGCCAGCCGGTAAGGTTGTATCCGGCGTCGCTGGTGGCATCGCCTGCAATAAGCAGATTTTGCGGATTTTTTCTCTTGATTATTTCCCAGGCGATTTTCTGCAGCGTCAAATAATCCTGCGCCGTCAGCACCCACTGCGGTTCCACCATCAGCATCCATTTATCCACCCGGCTGCCGAAATATTCGACTGAACTGTTGACATGCAGACGCCATACCTCTTCTTTCAAAGTCCGCGGCTCCCGGTCCGGGGTTGAATTATCCAGCGACCGCCGGGTGTATTTGTCATTATAAAACCAGTCGGGCATAGGGCTGATTTGTGCGCCGCCGTTCATTCGTCTGGTAGTGTAGTTCCACCAAGCGCCAAGACTGGGGACAGGCTCGATACCATATTTTTCCAGCAGTTTGATATCGGCGTCAATCATGGAGAAATCCATTTTGTCAGGCTGCGGCTGAACTTTCTTTAAATCAAAAGAAACCATCCCGTGTCCAAACCCGCATAGCGAGTAAAGTTGCGCCTCCAAATCAGCGCTCTGCCGGATTATCAGCGGGCAGTCATTGGACGGTATCAATTGATAGTAATTTCCAATCGTGCGGAAATGTCCGCCGAGGCGTTTGCGCAGCGGCGAAATTGCCTTGTCCAGCTTGTGCAGCGCCGTAAAATCACCGCCGTAACTGAAGACCGGCTTGTGGTCAAACATTACTACTGTATTGAAGCTGCCGTATTGTTTCGGCAGATATTTTACCGTGCCGGCATAACGGGACCGCCCGTCAACGGATTTAAACGACGCATCCCTGTTCAGTGTTGCTTCGAGCGTTTCCGTATTTTTCAGAAAATAATCACTGCGAATATGAAGCCGGATTGAAACCGCAGTTTCATGGGTTTGCAGCAGTGCCTGGATTTTTAGTTCAATCTCTTCTCCCGGATAAAATACCTTGAGCAGGCGGTCACAGGTGATAGCGGCCTCGTTGCATGCCGTCCCGTCTGCATCCAGATAGCGAACTTTCAAATCATCAATGCAGAGACCGTTCAGCCATTCCGCCGGATTTCTGCTGAATGACCGGAACATTATGGCATAAGTAAAATTTGCCTTCACCGGGATTTTATATGAATATTTCCGCCATTCTTTTCCGGGATTGAACGTTTTGCTTTCCAGTACCGGATAGCGTTCCCTGACGCTGCCGTACTGACGGGTAAGATCACTGCACCGGAAATCCATGATGATTCCAGGCTGTTCATGCAGTCTGCCGTCTTCGTCCGGAATGCTCTTTGCCATGAATGAAATTTCAACTTCGCCGTTTCGCGGCAGATAGAATCCCGAGGCATAAATATTGTATTCAGGCAGGCCGTGATAACCCGGCATTTCCAGGTATTGATTGCCGGATTCCTCGCGGCGGATAACCGGCGCATAAATTTGCTCAGGTTTTTTATATCCCTCGTCTTTGTTGAAATATCCAAGGGCGCAAAAACCGGGGACCGGCTTGCCGGCTTCGCCAAGTTCCATGCTGCCGTTGAAAATCAGCCACTTTTCCTGTCTGCCGATTTCCGGAGTATCCAGCCGCATAACGTCAGCCGCCTGAATTCCGGAAATGACTGCCATCAGTAGAATAATCGCCGGTATCAATTTCATCATAGAAGTATCCTTGGAGTTCAGTTTCAGCGTCCGGTTGCGGCAAAGTATTTTTTCCATGCCGCGACGCCGCTCGCGTCGTCATAGATCATATATTCCCTGATGGGCGCCAGCCTGGAATGGCCATCCGTATAACTGGTCGGAATCATATTGTTATGGTAATCACCCCAGATCTGGGCATAGCCGGAACCGAAATATGGACCGGCCAGATAGCGGTAATCAATAATCACATAATTCGCGCCGTATACCCCGGGACCGTAACCGCCGCAAAGCACTTCCACCGTTTCACTGGGCTTCTGGATTTTGTTTCGCTTAAATCCTTCCAGACCTGGAATATTTTTCATCCAACTGGGGCCTGATCCGTTCATCAGGTAGGGCGTGTTCCAGGTGGTCTGCGGAGCCGAAGTGTAATGCACGTTGGACGGACACCTGGTTTCCAATATGGCAGTGGAGATGCCGCCCCATGGTTCTCTGGCCCCTTTCATGTATTTGCCACTGATCAGCAGCATGGTCCAGGTGCGAGTTGGAGACCATGCCTGCGCCGGCGACGGATAACAGTCTGCGGAATCCGATGAATAGTTGCTCAGAGCCAGATTTATCTGTTTGGTATTATTTACGCAATTAATCTGCCTCGCTTTGATTCGCGCTTTGTTCAGCGCCGGCAGCAGCATTCCGGCCAAAATCGCTATGATCGCGATCACAACCAGGAGTTCAATGAGCGTAAAAATTCTTTGTTGCGACACTTTTTGTTGACTGGTGTTTTT
>JBAWXM010000015.1:0-31275 GCA_037144075.1 Lentisphaerota bacterium
AAGATAAGATAGAAGATAGTTCTAAAGTTCTAAAGTTCTAAAGTTCCAAGGGGCTAAGAATTGAAAATAGAGGATATGCGCCGTCATAACCTAATACAGATGCAGCGGAGCGACATATTAATAGCAGGAGACAGAATTCATTAGTCAGAATAAACCCTGAACCCTGAAGTTTTATATAAAATTAATGATCTTTTGCGGAATAAATCAATGATATCGAAAAAGAGTTTTCTGGATCGTTTTCTGGAACGGGTCGATTCAATAGACTCCAACAGCGTCCAAGCATATATACTGCGGCTCTCCCGCGAGAAAGGCTTTCTGGAAACGATATTCAACGCGATCCAGGAAGGTATTCTGGTGGTTGACCGGCGGCTTAAGATTCGCTATCATAACAAGGCGGCGAAAGAGTTGCTCGGACTGCCGGATGAAATTAACGACCTGAGGATTTCCCAGTTCCTGCGGAATGTGGACTGGCATCGCATTCTCAAAGAGGATGAAGATGAGTGGTTCCGGGCCTCCAGGCAGGAAATTGAAATTCTCTATCCAGTTCACCGCTATCTGCAGTTTTATCTGGTGCCGACCGAGGAAAAAGACGGTTATGCGACAGTCATTCTGAGGGATGTAACCGAGACTAAAGACCGCACCATCGAGGAACTGGAAACCGAAAAGATTCAGGCGATATCCATGCTGGCAGCCAGCGTTGCCCACGAAATCGGCAACCCGCTGAACAGCCTCTATCTGAATATGCAGCTTCTCCAGCGGATGTTTGCCGACAAATCAAAGAAAGTTTTTGACCGTCAGGCCGCCGCCGAAATGATTGACGCCGCCAAAAACGAGGTTGAAAGACTGGATAATATCATCAACCAGTTTCTTCACGCGATTCGTCCCGGGCGTACTCAGATGGCGCCGGTGGATATGAAAATTCTGATTATTGAAACCTTGAACTTCATGCGACAGGAAATTGAAAACCGCGCAGTCAGCGTAAAGTGCGCATGGCCGGAAATTCTGCCGAAAGTTTCAGGCGATCCCGCCCAGTTGAAACAGGCTTTTTACAACATTCTGAAAAACGCCGTTCAGGCTATGCCGGAAGGCGGTGGGCTTGATGTAATCTGCTCGTATAATGAAGACTGGCTGGAACTGGAATTTGCCGATAACGGGCAGGGCATCAGTTCCGGCAACCTTAGCAGAATCTTTGAGCCGTTTCAAACTTTTAAAAAGGAAGGCACCGGCCTGGGCATGATGGTCATTGAGCGGATTGTCAGAGAACACGGCGCCGAATTGAGTCTGCAAACCACGGAAGGCAAGGGAACTTCGATCGTCATCAAATTCCCGCGCCACGGCAAACGCATCAGGGTGCTGCCCGAACCAAAGGATGACGGCCTGCTGGCCGCTGATTAACAACTAACAGAATCGAGAGTAATAATATGGTTTACAACAATATTAATGATCAAATCGCGCTGGATGTAACATCCAGCGCGTTTACCGGCGAGGCCGGTTATCTGAATTTACTGGAATGCAGGAAAGCCTGTGAACAACATGGCTTCACTTTCGGCGTCCAGTTGCATAATACTGCCACTAAAGAGGAAATCGAACGGATTGTCAGTTTCGGAGTGCCGATGAGCGCCCATGCTCCGCTGCTTTCGGAGTATAGCATCAACCTTGCCGCGAAGAATGCCGATTTGAGCTTGATTGAACTGCGCCGTAACGCTGACATCATGCGCCGTCACAAAATGACCAGCGCGGTTTTTCACGGTTTCGCGATGACTGATATTCCGGTTCCGGCTTTTGGCCGCGGCCGCTCTTATGACGAGTGCATGAGCATGATATTCCGCCCTGAAATGTCCATTGACGGCAAATCCCGCATCTGCGGCGATTTCCTGAATACTGAAGAATACGCGATGCGAAGGGAATGGGTGAAGCAGCGGCTGGAGTTTATCCGCCATGAATTTCCCGACTTGCTGTTCTGTATCGAGAACGACTTCCCCGCCTATGGTTCGGCAAATCTGTTTGCCGGCGACAGCGCCGCGGCGTTCGGCCATCCGATTTGCCTGGATACCTGTCACCTGTGGGCCGCCGCGTTTATTTATGACCGTGATTTTCATCACGAAGCATTTGAGTTCCTGAGTAAATGTGATGTGCGGATGATTCATCTTCATGCTTCGACGTTTACCCCGGATACGATTAAAACGGAATGGGGAGACGGCCATCTGCCGCTGTCCGTTCCGAACATCATGGATCTGCCGCGCTTTGTCCGCAACTGCCGCAGATACGGAGTGAACCATTTTGTGCTGGAAATTATCAAAGCCACGCCGGATGACATTCATGCGTTCGCCGGAATGTGTAACAGTTAAAACAGACATGGAACAGCAGGCTATGATTACAAAAAAGAACAGTCCGCCGGCGATCCTGATCGTGGACGACGAACGGAACACCCGCGAAGCGCTGGCGCGTTATCTCCGCCCGAAATACGAAATCACCATCGCGGAAGACGGGATAAGGGGCATCAACCTTATACAGCGCAATGATTACGACCTGATTCTCACTGATTTGCGCATGCCCGGTGCGGACGGGATGAGCGTGCTTGACGCGGCGTTGAAGAAAAAATCCCCGCCGCCGTGCATTGTTTTCACCGCATACGGTTCGATTGAAACCGCGGTAAGCGCGGTCAAGGGCGGCGCCTTTGATTTTGTTACTAAACCGGTCAATCTTGACCGTCTGGAAATTGTCATCAACCGGGCGCTGGAATCGAAAATGCTGAAAGATGAAAACCGCATGCTCAGGAAAAAACTCCGCAATGAGTTTGAAATCGACAGTATCGTCGCCAAATCCGCCCCGATGCAGGAAGTGCTTGAAACCGTCCGCCAGGTGGCGCCGACCCGCTCCACGGTATTGATTACCGGCGAAAGCGGTTCCGGCAAGGAAGTAATTGCTCAGGCGATCCACAAGCTCAGCGGCAGAAAAGGCGCAATCATGGCGGTGCACTGCGCGGCGCTGCCGCCGGCGCTGCTTGAATCTGAGCTGTTCGGACACGAAAAAGGCGCTTTTACCGGCGCGATAGAACAGAAAAAAGGCCGTTTTGAACTGGCGGACAACGGCACGCTGTTTCTTGATGAAATCGGCGAAATCGAACCGCAGATACAGGTGAAATTGCTGCGCGTGCTGGAAACCCGCACTTTTGAGCGGGTGGGCGGCGTGGAGCAGGTGTTTACCGATACCCGGCTGATCTCCGCCACCAACCGTGATCTGCACAACATGGTAGCGGAGGGGAAATTCCGGGAAGACCTGTTTTACCGGCTGGATGTGGTCAATATTCATATTCCCCCGCTGCGTGAGCGGCAGGAGGATATCCCGATCCTGGTAAAAACTTTTATTGACGAATTCGCGGAGGAGAACGGCAAGGGGCGGCAGAGCATTTCCGAGGAGGCGCTGAACGTGCTTTGCAGCTACAAATGGCCCGGCAATATCCGCGAACTTCGCAACTGCATTGAACGGATGGTGGTGCTCAGCCGCGGTCCGCTGCTGCAACTGGATAATGTTCCGGTCGGCATCCGCGGCGGCGGCGATGCGCCGGCAGCAATGTCGTCGCCGACGCTGGATCTGGACCGCAACGAAAAAATGCTGATTCTTAAAGCGCTTGAAGAATGCGGAAACAACCGCACAAATGCTGCTGAAAAACTCGGCATCAGCCGGCGGACCCTGCATCGCAAACTGAAAGAGTATTCGATAAATTAAGCTGAAATCCGGGAGAAATATTAAATATGAATGATCGAAAATTAAAAATACTGGTTTTTGGCGCCGGCGGAGTCGGCGCTTATTTCGGCGGACGGCTGGCACAGTCCGGCGTTGAAGTCTCCACGGTCTGCCGTTCCGATTATGAAAGCGTCAAAAAGTTCGGTTACAGGATTGGCAGCATCGCCGGGGATTTTGAATTCATCCCCGCTAAAGTTTGTCATTCCGCGGCGGATTACCATGATACCGCCGATGTCGTGATGGTGACAACCAAAGTCCTGCCGGGCATCAGCGTACCTGAACTCATCCTGCCGGCGGTATCGAAAAAGACTTCGATTTTTATAATTCAGAACGGCATTGATGTGGAAAAGGAGTTTGCCGAAACTTTCCCGGGCAATGAGATCATCAGCGCTATCGCCTATATCGGGGTGTTCCGCGATGGCGACGGCAGGATCACCCACCAGGGGGCAGGCAGATTGCGGGCCGGCATATATCCGGATGGGAATGCTTCGCCGCGCCTGGAACAGCTCGCTGAACTCTTCAGACGATCCAATGTCGAGTGCGAGATCGTCAGCGACATCATACGGGCGCGCTGGGAAAAACTGGTCTGGAACGTGCCGTTTAATCCGGTGTCGGTGCTTGCAGGCGGTGCGGACACCCGGGAGATGGTGCAGAATCCGGAACTTGAGCAACTCTGCCTCTGCCTGATGCATGAGGTCTGCGCCGTCGCTAAAGCCTGCGGCAAGGAACTTCCGCAGGACGTGGCGGAGAAGAACATTAACTACACCAGAAACTTTCCGCCATACAAAACCAGCATGCTGCTCGATTATGAGAACGGCAGGCCGCTGGAAGTCGATGCCATTCTCGGCAGCGTTATACGAAATGCGGACGCTCATAACATTCCGGTTCCGCATATCCGCACCGTCTACGCCCTGCTGTGCGCTGTTGACCGGAATATTAAACTTTAGGAGCCTTGGTCATTATGCTCAGAATCTCCGATAAAATCGCCATTCCTGATGAGGAACTGAAGGAGGAATTCTTTCAGTCCTCCGGCCCCGGCGGTCAGAATGTCAATAAAGTCTCCACAGCGGTACGGTTGCGTTTCAACGTGCAAAATACCGCCGCGCTGCCGGAAGACGTCCGCCTGCGCCTGCTCAGCAAAGTCGGACCGAGGTTGACCAATGAAGGCGAACTGGCTATCGAAGCTCAGCGGTACCGCACTCAAAAACAGAATCGCGAAGATGCCGCCGGGCGTCTCGTCAACCTGATTCGCGGGGTACTGACGCCGCCAAAGAAACGCCGGCCTACCCGGCCTACCAAAGCCTCCGTCAAGCGCCGGATTGATTCCAAGAAAAAACATGGCGCGATTAAAAAGTGCCGCACCGGCAGATCATCCGAAGATTGATTAGCAGACAAGCAATACCGGTTCACAATCTAAAAGCAAGTAAAGATTGCGGATCCGGCATAAAACCGGCGGCAGATATTCTTTACATAACATTCGCAATATTTAATGTTAAGATATATATTTTTATCGTCCGGAAATGTAAATAAATAGAAAATATTGTCAATGTCATTAAAAATAGCGATTCTTACAGATCTGCATTTCAGCAACAATCCGGTAGAGGACTGTCCCCGGCGCAAAGGGGAACTGTCTGACGTTCTGCTGCTGCGGGCGGTTCACCGTCTGAACCGCTGGATCAAGCCGGACGTGACTTTTATTGGTGGCGACCTGATTAACGATCCGTTGTCCCCCGATGCTGAAGATCTGCTTTTTTTCCTGAAAACCTCGCTGGATCTGCTGGATTCTAAAACCATCATAATTCCCGGTAATCATGATCTGGCGCCGGATATTTTTTACAAAACATTCGATAAGCCTGAAGATATTATTGAAGTTAAAGGCGTAAGATTCCTGCCTTTCCTCGATCCGGAGGAACCCGGATACAATGCGCGGCGGGAACCGCACGATCTGGACAGGATGCGCTCAGCCAGGGCCGGATTTGAAGGGCGGATAGTGTCATTGCAGCATGCGCCGCTGTTTCCGCCGGAAGCGGACTGCTCTCCATTCAAATATACCAATGCGGCAGAAATCATCAGAGTGATGAAAGAATGCGGAATCACGTTGTCTCTGTCAGGACATTTTCATGAAGGCTTCGCGCCGTTTAAATGGGAAAACAGCACATATGCCACCGCGCCCGCGCTCTGTGAAGCGCCATTCCGGTTCAGCGTTATTGAACTGGAAAATGACGGCAGTGTCAAAGAGGAAACGCATCAACTTGCGCTGCCGTCGAATTCGCGTCTTACGGACTTTCATATTCATACCCGGCTGGCTTACTGCAATGAAAATATGAAAATGCCCAAAGCGCTGCAGCTCGGACAGATTTTCGGGCTGGAATCAATCGGGTTCGCGGAGCACTCCTCGCACCTTTATTTCAGTCGCGATGCATATAATGCGAAGAAATTCTACTGGGACGGCATCAATTCGCCGGTGATGAACGATAATACCGAAGATTATTTTTCACTGTATAAAATGTACGCCAACGAGTTCAGTTATATCGGCATGGAGATAGACGTTGACCGCGGCGGCATCCCGGTGATTAATCCGGAACTCTATACCCGGCTTGAATTCAAGATTGGAGCGGTGCATTATATGAAGTCAATTCTTGACGCATCAAAGCGTGAAAATGAATTCATGTATCTCTGCAATGCAATGATCAAATCCGGTATTGACATTCTCGCGCATCCGTTCCGCATTTTCCGCAGAAGCAATCTGGCGGCTCCACATCATCTGTTCGCCCCGATGGCCGCACTGCTGAAGGAAAATAACGTTGCCGCGGAAATAAATTTTCACACCAATGAACCGCCGCTGGAATTTGTAAAACTATGCCTGGAGAGCGGAGTTAAGCTGGCTTTCGGCAGCGATGCGCACAATCTTTATGAGGTAGGCGAGTTTTATCCGCATCTCCGGCTGCTTGAAGCTGCCGGCTTCAATGGTTCGTTTGAAGACATATTAATTAAACCGGTTCCCGGGTTGCAGCCAAATAGAACAGTCCATTAAAATCAGGATGTAAAATATATGAATTTTAAATTTGATCCGAAACGAATCCAGCTGAATCTTTTAGTCCTCATATCGGTATTTGCCGGACACGCACTTGCCGGTCAGGCCGAAACGTCAACTACAGAGACTGCCGCGCCGGCCAGAGAGGAAAAATCCATCGACATCAATGACGAAGGCTATAACTCCGTAACGCTGATGATGACGGTAATCGAGCTTTTGCGCAAGTATTATGTGGATAAAGATAAAGTGAAATATGAGCGACTGGTGACCGGAGCGCTCAAAGGCATGCTCAGTGAACTTGACCCTTTCTGTGTATATGAATCCCCGGCGGTGCATCGGCAGACCGAACAGAAATTCAGCGGCAAACTTGTCGGCGTTGGAATTGTTGTCATGAAAGCCCAGGACGGCAGCCTCAGGGTCGTAGCCCCTTCGGGCGACGACTCCCCCGGCTTTCAGGCCGGAATCCGGCCGGACGACCTGATTACTCAGATCGACGGCAAAAAAACCACGGCAATGAGCATTGAAGAGTGTGTGACCATGATGCAGGGACAGCCAGGAACTAAAGTCTCTCTGACTGTATTCCGGAAAACCACCGGCAAGGTCTTGACTTTTGAGTTTAACCGCAGTGAAATCCATACCAGTCCGGTCCCGATGAACGGCGTAAAAGTGCTTAACGGCAATATCGGCTATATCCGGCTGTCGCTGTTTTCCGCCGAAACCGGACCGGCCATGGATAAAGCGCTGGCGACACTGGAAAAACAGAATGTCAAAGGCATAATCCTTGATCTGCGCTACAATCCCGGCGGTCTGCTTGGCGCGGCGGTAGACGTTTGCAGCAGATTTATCAAAGAAGGGGAGCTGGTGATTTACACCGAAGGCCGGGCAAAAAGCGACCGGGTGGATGTTAACGCCGTTAAATGTCATAAGAATCTGGACATTCCGCTGGTCATTCTGGTAAATAATTACAGCGCCAGCGGTTCTGAAATCGTTTCCGGCTGCCTTAAAGATCATAAACGCGCTGTGCTGGTCGGTACCAGGACCTACGGCAAGGGCTCCGTCCAGCGTATTCAGCCGCTGCCTAACGGCGGCGCCATCCGTTTCACCATCGCCCATTACTACACCCCAAGCGCCAAACTTATTGACGGCAAAGGAATCGAACCTGATATTGAAGTGCCCATTCCGTATAACGACTCGCTGCACATGTCGCAGCAGCTGGCAGTCTATCCCGGGGAAATCAGGCCTGACAAGCCGGGGTTGATGACCGACGCCGAACTGTTGCGGGCGACACAGATACTCGAAGGAATAGTCCGGTTTAATGAATCGCGGACAAAATAGCGGCAGCCGTAATATTTATAGATTTTTACATAATACTTATGATCTTCAAGCTTTGTTGAGTAATGAATCGCGCCGTAGCTTAAGGCCGCCTGAAAAATTATCTATTTCCGGCAAAAATGTGCTCCAAAGCGGTGATTACGTGTTGACAAGACAGTTTTTTTGATTTATTATATAGAATATTTCTGTTAATTACATTAATATAGATTTTTCTATTAATTTTTTGCTTATGCCATATCAGCAGTTCTTGAGAGTGTATTGGTTCCGGTTTCTCAAACCTCTTAACCCAAAAGCGCAATTATGTTTCAGGAAATGGTTGACAGTTTAAAAAGCGGTATCGCTGTATATACCTATGTTCCCGACAGTGATGATTTTTTTATCAAAGATTTTGCAATCAAAGCGCATAATGTTTCATCTCTTGATTATTCAACTGCAGATCATGTAATCGGGAAAAAGGTCTATGACCTCTATCCTCACATGAAGAACTCCTCCGGAGACATAATGCTGCGCGCGGTGCTGGCTGACGGAATTCCCCGCGACTGCTATTTTGCGGTCAAAAGTGATGGGAAGGACGAATGTTTTTATAAGAATTTTGTTTACCGGGTGAATCCCTGTGAACTTGTAATCACGTTTGACAATATAACCCGCCACGTAAAAACGGAAGAATCGCTTAAGGCCGTTGAGACCAGATATTGGGGAATTGTTGAAAATCTGCCGCTGCTCATCTGTCATTTTCTTCCGGACAGGCATGCAGTAACTTATGCCAACCATGAATTCTGCAAATACTATAACCTGGCGGACGAGGATGCTTGCGGCATGGATTTCCTGATGCTGATGCCGGAAACGGAGAGAGCCAAAATCACCGCCCACTGTTCCGCGTTAAGCGCTGAAAAGCCGGTCGAGACTCTTGAGTTAACCATCGGTTCCGCTGAAGGCGCAAAGTTTCTATGCTGGACATTTCAAGCCCTTTTCAGCCCAAACGGTAAAGTGCGGGGGTTTCAGGCAATCGGACAGGATATTACGGCTGCCAGATGTTCGGCTGACAAACTTTCAAAGGCAATGAAAAAAGCCGAAGAAAATGACCGTTTAAAAACAGCTTTTCTGCATAATATCTCCCACGAAATCCGTACTCCGCTGAATGGCATTATGGGTTTTGCAGACCTGCTGAATACACCAGATCTGACTGATATCCAACGCCAGAATTACACGAAAATCATCATAGACAGCAGCAATAAACTGCTGGCTATCTTCAATGATCTGCTCTGTATTTCAACTCTTCAAACCAAGCAGGAAAAGGTGAATGAATCCAGTGTTCAACTCAATAAAGTTCTGCTGGACATATTGACGTTCTTTTATCCGGCGGCGACCAAGAAAGGCATTGATCTCTCTTTCAGCCGGCGGCTGCCGGATGATCAGGCGGAAATCTTCACCGACGATTTCAAATTGCAGCACATCCTTAAAAATATTCTGACCAACGCGCTCAAGTTCACCTCCTGCGGGAAAATTGAGTTCGGCTATACCCTGAAGGACGATTTTCTGGAGTTTTTTGTCAAAGATACCGGTATCGGCATCGATGAAAAATTTCATTCCAGAATCTTTGGTGAATTCTGCCAGGCGGATACTTCAGTCGGCAGAAAATACGGCGGTACCGGACTTGGACTCTCCATATCAAAAGGATACGTCGAATTGCTCGGCGGCAGGATATGGGTAAAATCCACTCCCGACGTCGGTTCTGTCTTCTATTTCACGATCCCGTTCAAGCCGCTAAAAACTATTTCCGGCAGCCAGTCCCTCCGCTATGAGATTTTAAACCGGCTTGACGGCGCAAAAGTTCTGATTGCGGAAGATGAGGAACTGTGCTATTTCTATTTGAAAGAAATCTTCCGCACATTCTGTCCAATCCTGCTTCATGCATCAAATGGAGATGAGGCCGTGGAGGTCTGCCGGAATAATCCGGACATCGTCCTGGCGGTGATGGACCTGAAAATGCCGGTCATGGACGGTTTTAAGGCGGTGCAGGAGATTAAGAAGTTCCGCCCGCAATTGCCGGTTATCGCCGAAACCGCTTATGCCTGTCAGACGGATGTGGATAAAGCCTTTGATGCCGGCTGCGATGACTATATCACCAAGCCGGTCAAGCGCTCCATTCTTCTGGAGAAAATAGTGGGCCTCCTGAACAAGGCGGATACCCAATAATTGCCTGCGGCTGCTTTCACGCTTGATTTTAACGAGTCCTTTGACATATTATGAATGGACTCAGAATATCACTGCGGCTGATGTAACCGGAAGGATGGTATACGGTGTATTACAAAGAAGAAAATGAATTTTTCAGGCGAAGTACCTCGATCAGCTACTATGATGTGATGACGGTAAATTCTTATGAGACCTTTTTGACCTCCATCCAGTTTTTTAATTCCAAGCAGGATTTTACTTATCGCAAGCACTGCCACCCATCTTATGAATTCGTCATTCCCGGGAGCGGCGGCTATAAATGTCTGCTGAACGGGCAGGAGATGTCAGTGCAGGCTGGCGAGGTGCTGCTGGTGCAGGAGGGTGACTGGCATCAGGATATTCTGCATGTCGGAACCGAATATATCGTCATTGCTTTTGTACTGAAAAGCCAGGATAAAACAGATGCAAAACACCGGGTATTCAGGGAAAATATTGACATCGTAAAGCAAAAAATAGACTTCCCTTCAGACCGTTTTGTCAATTCAATATTCAACCTGATGACCGAGGCCGGCTCCGCCGAGGAAAACAACGTTGCCGATGCGGCATCCGCCAGGCCGGATGCAAAGCTGCCCGTTGATTTGTTTTATGTTTCCCAATTGAATCCACTGGTCAAGACCGGGTCGGCGGAACGCGATTACGGGTTGTACTATGTGCTGGATGGTCTTTTCCAGGCTTTTTTCTGGGAAATTATTTTCCTGTTTCCCCCGGAGCGGTTGTCGCCGCTGTTCAATAGGAATTTTAGTGACGAGGCGTTGAAAAGCACATTGTTCTCGCTTTTTGAAAGGAATATACATGGCAAACTGAATGTTCCGAAAATTGCCGCTGACATGAACATGAGCGAAAGTTCGCTGGCGCATAAATGCAAACAATTTCTCGGCGAATCGCCTGCCCGTTCATTCATGCGGTATAAACTGGAAAAAGCGGAAACGTACATAAACAACCCCCGGTTGACCATCAAGGAGATCAGCGACATGTTCGGCTTCGAAGACCAGTTCCATTTTTCCAAAACATTTAAGCGGTTCTACGGCTGCAGTCCTGTCGCCCACCGGAAAAAACACTGACCTGCGCGGCTGGTGATTCCATATTTTTGCAGAAACAGACATATATTTACTTTTTTGAACATTCCATTTTCGCTGCTTCGGGGTTATTATCTAATAAGTAACTAATAACAACTTAAGGAGTCAATTAAAATGAAACGGCAAAAAAATTTCACACTCATCGAACTCCTCGTGGTGATCGCGATCATCGCGATCCTCGCTGGAATGCTGCTGCCGGCGCTCAGCAAAGCCCGGGATAAGGCCAGAGCAATTCAGTGCGCCGGCAATCTGAAACAAATAAGTACCGCCGGATTATTATACGCAAGTTCAGAACGGGATTATTTTGTCCCGGTGCATAACGGCAGCGTCTCCTGGTATGCCAATCCACAGTACATGCCTTATCTGAAAGTTAAAAACTACGGCGACTGGCCGGCATCGCTCATGTGCCCGAAAGCGACAAATGCGTTTGCCACTAAAAACGTGATGTATTCCTACGGCATGAATTATCAGGAACTCATCTCCACCTGGGGAACCGCATTCAGAGGCTATTTTATACCCAAAATCAGGCGGCCGTCGGGCAAACTGGTATTTATTGACGCCTTCGACTGGATGGTGGCATATTCCGCCGCTGACCCGAACTTCGGCGGCAAAGCCTACTGGGCTTTTTTAGAAGCTCCTGATGCAACCCGTACCAGCGGCAATATCAATTACCGGCATAATGGAAACGCCACCGCCAATATCGCATTTTTTGACGGTCATGTCGAAAACAGACGCTGGAATAACGTTTACGGCGCTGCTGATTCATATAATATGTGGATGCCTATTACGAAACCGTAACGTGAATATTTCATCAAGAAAGATAAATTTATGAAATTCCCGGAAATATTATGGACTGGTTACGTTTTTCTCTGCTGATAAGCCTTGCGTTATACTCTATAAAGGTGAAATTTTAAAATAGATGAATAGGATTGTGGATTGGATTTTTTCGATCCGACTGACAGGCGATATGAATATCACCGGAAGGAGGAACGGAAAAATACAGTCCCGCGTCTGGGGATTGCGATCTTTCGAGTTTGGATTCGCACTCTTCGAGGCTTTCGCTACCACGGTATCGGCAGCCTTTCAGAATACGAACCAATTCTCAAAATCTTCGCAATATATGTTAAATTTTCAGCCGCGCGGAATATAGCTGAATAATAATAATAATATATATTATAAGGACGTCTTTATGCTTTACTCCTGTCTGAATGCCGGACTATTTGCGGTAATCGCCGCCACCGCAACTATGACCGGCACCGCCGGATTACCACCGGTTCCAGGTGAAATTATTTATCAGCAGAATTTTGATAAGCCGGGAGAACTGGCCGGGTGGCTGAATGCCAGTTCCGAAATGTTGTCCCCGACTGAAGGCATTAACGGTTCCGGCTGTCTGAAATTAGATTATGCCGCGCCCCAGCGGCAGCTGATTTCAATGTCACTTGATCTGAAACCGTTGCGCGGGCGGGCCATCGTGCTGGAAGCGATGATGAAAGGGCGGAATATTTCGGCCCCGTCGCAGAAGTACTTCGGCATAAAACTGATGTTCAACATGAAGACAGGCATTACGGAGGACTGGCAGGATCATCCTGATAAGCGGATCGGTTCTTTCGATTGGGAGCGGTTTTCCAATTTCATCCGCATTCCGACCAACGCGGAAAAACTTAACGTGGTTATCGGTTTGCAGGACTGCAGCGGAACTCTGCTGGTGGATGATCTTAAAATCACGATGATTCCGCAGGTCGGCGGCAGTCTGCCGGTAAAAGCTGCGGCTGCCGGAAATCAGGTTCAGATGAAAACCCGTTATCGCGGCGTCACGATTGACGGCAGGCGGACAGAAAAGGATTTTGAGGATTTAAAGAAATGGGGCGTCAATCTCGTGCGCTATCATATTTACGGAAGAGTGCCGGAAATTGAGAAACTGCCGCTGAATGATGCCGAAAAATACCGGCGCTGGCTGGACTTGAAATTGCAGGAACTGGGCCGGACGCTGGAATACTGCCGCAAAAACGACCTGAAGGTGATCATCGCGCTCTTTAACGCCCTGGGCTCCACGCAGACGTCTTTACTGTCGAATACGCTGACATTCACCCCGGAAGCGCAGGACATGCTGGTCTGGGAATGGGAGAAGATGGCGGCAAAATATAAAGACAATCCAACGGTCTACGGGTATGACATCCTGAATGAACCGCTGGAAAACAACTATTCCGGCCAGTCCGGAGTGCTGGACTGGGATCGCCTGGCGGAACGGGTGGCAAAGGCGATACGAAAGATCGATCCGGTCAAGCCGATCATTATCGAACCTTCCGGCTACGGAGCCTCTGTTTATTTTCTGGTCGATGTTCCGAACGTGATTTACAGTGTTCATTTCTACAGTCCGCAACATTATACCCATCAGGGGTTGAACGGCATGCCTGCGGGTCTTTCCTATCCCGGTCAGATCGACAATATTTTATGGAATAAGGACACCATGCGCAAGGCGCTGGCTCCCGCCATAGAATTCAAGAAGAAATATAATGTACCGATGATCGTCGGGGAATTCAGTGCGCTCCGCTGGGCTCCCGGATCACAGCAATATCTGAAAAACGCCATCGAAATTTTTGAGGAGAACGGCTGGGACTGGATTTACCACGGATACCGCGAATTTCATGGATGGGACGCGGAATGGAGCGCCGACCGCAAGATTGAAGGACGGCTGCCGTCCACTCCCAGGAAGGAAATGCTGCTTGAGTATTTCAAGCGAAACCAGCAGTAGCAAAATTTGACTGCGGTAAAGAATCTGACGGAGAATGTAAAATATTAATTCAATAACCTATATTGAGTTTCATCATCAATAAAACGTAACTCGAAAATCTATGGAGAACGGCATGATACATAAATTAATATTTACCGGAATCCGCACAGGAATAGCGGCTGTCATTTCTACCGGCGTCATGGCGGCGGAAAATCTTGCAGTCATCAGTATTGACGCCGGAAAAAAGCTTGGGCCGGTGAACCGTCTGGTATTCGGACACAATATTGAAGCCGCCGACGGACGCGGTATCTTTTCGGAAGCACCCAATGCCGTGAACTTTGATAAAAGCGGGATAAAGTACGGCCAGGGCTTGTGGAATCCCGCCACCCGCAAACCATACCCTGAAACTGCCGAGATGGTAAAAAGTATTAATCCCGGCATGTTGCGTTATCCCGGCGGCTGTCTGGCGCATAATTATAACTGGAAAAAAGCGGTCGGCCCCTTACCGGAACGCGGCGACTGGCAATTCGGCATTGACGAGTACATCAAACTCTGCCGGGAACTTAATGTCGAGCCCCTGTTTACTGTAACCGATTACGCACTGCCGGTTGAAGAATTACCTAAACACGCCGCCGAACTGGTGGAATATCTCAATGCACCGGCCACTCCTGACCATCCGTGGGCCATGAAACGCAAAGAGTGGGGCAATCCGGAACCTTACCATGTAAAATGGTTCGAACTGGGCAATGAGTCCGACCACGGCAATCATAAATGCATTCCAGGCCGCAAATACACTCCGGCGGAATATATAAAATATGCCGATACGGTAGCCGCTGCCATGAAAGCGGTAGATCCGTCAATTCTAGTCGGGGTCGTCACCGTTCCCGGCAGCGGCAGAGATTACGGCTGTCCGTGGAATAGTACAATTTATCGCGGGGCATGTCCGTTTGCCGATTTTGTGGTGGTGCATTTTTACGGGCCCGGTGTTGATGATCTGAATCCGGAAGCATGCCTGAGCGCCGCCATGGCGTTTTGCGACCAGCTTGAATACCGGTTGAAAATGTATCGGGAATTAATTAAAAAAGGTTGCGGTAAAGATCTGCCTCTGGCAGTCACTGAATTCAATATCTCGTCTCAAAAAAACGAGCCGACTTATTACCGTTTCAGTTATATCGCCGGGTTGCAGTGTGCCGATATGACCCGCCTCTGGCTGAATCCGGAGAACCGGATTGCCACCGCCAATTACTGGCACGTGCTGAACGGGTTCTGGGGCACGGCCGCCAGCTCCGACGGCAGGATCACCGCCAGAAGAGCCACGCTGCCGTTCTTTGAGCTTTGGGGTAAACATTTCGGCACTGAACTGGTTGCCGCCGCCATAACCGGCGCCCCTGGAATAGAAGCCGCTGCCGCTAACGGTCTGGACAGATCGGCCGGCAGCCGGATTATTCCGTCGCGCAAACTTGCCGACATCACTCCGGAAGCTTTCAACTTGTCCGGATTTTCGCGAGCTGGAACGGCGGCAAGTTTAAGCGCAAACAACGAATTAGCGGTAAACTTTACCGGATGCGGAAAGCCCCTTTATATAGAATTCTCCCGCATCAAACGGCCGGAAGCCGGAGTGATCGGAGCCTGCGAATCATGCCGGTTCCGGATTACGTTCGAAGCTAAGTTTACGCCGGAACCCGGAAGCACGGGCAAACCGTCTGTCGGCCTGGGAATGTGTGATGTGCGCGGCTGGGATAAAACCCAGTCGGCGATTGCCGTGACCGGAGCGGAAAATGCCCGTTACTGGCAGCCGTTTGAAGGTAATTTTATAACCAAACCGGATTGTCCCGGCGCAACGGTGCTGGTGCGGCTGGAAAACGTCAATCCGCCGGTATCCGGCAGACTGGAAATCAGGAATCTGAAGCTTGAGCTGTTTTCCACTGATACATTTCCCGCATATCAGGGCCTGACCGCCAGTTCATCGCTGTCGCAGGACGGCAGGACTCTTTATCTGATGGTATTTAACAAGAGCATCAAGACTGCCATCGAAGCGGATATCAACGTTAATGCGTTTGAGGTAAAGAACGCCAAAGCGTTTGAATTGTATCAGCAGGACTACGGCACTTGCAAATACTTCACCCCGAAAATAACTGAACCGGCGGTACGGAACAATTCCCTGCGGCACACTTTCCCGCCGCATTCGATGACTGCTTTTGAATTTTATCGTCAATAAAATGTGTCTCAAATATCATAAATTTAAGTAAAAAGGAAAACTGAAGATGAAGAACAAATTAATGATGACCGTAATCTGTGCCTCCCTGACTGGAATTATTTGTACCGGCACTATGGCGGCGGATGTATTATTTGAAGAAAACTTCAATGGCGGAAAACTGGATAACTGGCGCAACAAAGAATCCGCCAGCATCCCCGCCGGAGAAGGAATCAACGGTTCCGCCTGTGTAAAAATCGACCTTCCGGTCGGGCAGTCAGCCAAAAGCGCAATGATTACCCTGGCGCTCGACATCAATAAATTCCGCGGCAAAAAGATCAAGCTTGAAGCCATGATGAAAGGCAAAGACATCACCAAAGCTGAAAAAGATTACCTCGGCCCCAAGCTGATGCTCTATTTCAAGTCGCCCGCCGGGCAGGCATGGGAAGATCAGACCAAAAAATCCGGAACGTTTGACTGGGGAAAATTCACCGCGTCCGCCACTATTCCCGCTGACGCCGAAGCGCTGGAACTGATTCTTGGCATGCAGGAATGCCAGGGCACATTGTGGGTCGATGACATAAAAATCACAGTTGCAGAATAACAATAACGGCATAACTTAAAGTCCCCTGGAGTGAAAATAATGATCATCAGAAAACTTTTTAGATGTGTTCTTGCGGCGGCGGCCCTCATTGCGCCGCAATTTTTCATCATGGCGGCGGAAGAGCAGACGGAAATTCTTTTTCAGGAGAATTTCGCTGACTCCGGCTCGGTAAAAAAATGGACTGCATGTCCCGGCATGGAATTTGTTCCCGGCGGCGGCCCGGACGGCGCCGGCTGTGTTAAATTCAGTTACAACGCGCCGCAGAACGGTCTCACAAACATACAACTGGACATGAATAAAGCCAGATGTCGCGGGCTGATACTGGAAGCCATGATGAAAGGCGACAATCTGAGCAAACCGAAATTTGATTATCTCGGTCCCAAGCTGATGATCCATCTGAAATCACCATATTCGGAAGTATGGCAGGATCAAAGCAAACGGTACGGCAGTTATGACTGGCAGAAGTTCACCACCTTTATCCGGGTTCCGTCCAATGCGGAAAAACTTGACCTTGCGCTCGGGTTACAGGGCTGCACCGGCAGCCTCTCCGTTGCCGCCATCAAAATCACCATGATCCCGGAAACCGAAAATTCCACTGCAACCGCGGCACAGTCAGCGCCGCTTCAGAAAACTACAAAATATCGCGGCGTCATGAGCGGCGGAGCGCTCGGGGACGCTGATATTATGGAACTGGGACAGGTCTGGCATGCCAATCTAATGCGGTTTCAGCTCAGCAATCCGCAGCGACTGAATTTGACCACGCCGGAATTGCTGAACGCATGGCTGGACGAGGAACTCGCCCGGCTCGATAAAGTTCTGCCGCTGTGCCGCAAATACGGCGTGAAGATTCTAATCGATCTGCATTCCGGCCCCGGCATGACTCAGGACGAACTGCTGCATAACGAATTGAGCTGGACTATCGCAAGCCAGAATATGCTGGCCGGCGCCTGGGAAAAGATGGCCGCCCGCTATAAAGACAATCAGGAGATATGGGGATACGATATTCTCAATGAACCGCGTGAAAACAATTATGTCTACCAGCCTGGCGGCGCACTGGACTGGAACCGGCTGGCCGAGCGCGTCGCCAAAGCCATCCGGGCCGTTGACCCGGTCAAACCAATCATCATTGAACCGGCGATGTGGGGCAGTCCGGCCGGGCTGGAAGCATTCAAGCCGGTTAACGTTTCGAATGTGATTTATAGCATTCATTTCTACAGCCCCGGCGAATTTACACATCAGGGCGTCCATGGCCGCTCCGCCGGTGTCAGCTATCCCGGCATGATCGCCGGCAAAAAATGGGACAAGGATGAACTCCGCAAAGCGCTGGCGCCGGCGCGTGAATTTCAGCAGAAGTATCAGGTGCCGGTTTATGTTGGAGAATTCAGCGCCGCCCGCTGGGCGCCCGGCGCTGATCAGTGGCTTAAAGATGTCATTGATATCTTCGAGGAATACGGCTGGGACTGGACTTATCATGCGTTCCGCGAATACCACGGCTGGAGCGTCGAGCACGGAGAAAGCCAGTCCGATAATTCCATAAAGAAAACTACGCCGCGCAAGGAAGTGCTGTTGAAGTATTTTAGCAGAAACGTCCAGCCAGATGCCGATGCTGTTCCGGAGACTTCAGCCGCAAAAGAGTTAAAATTGCAGAAGTAAATGGAAATAAAATGAAACCTCTATTCATGGCATTTACAGCAATAATACTTGCCGGAAACGTTTTCGGGCAGCATATTAATGAACTTCTGATTATCGGGGACGGCATGACCAAAAACGCGCCAGTGCCGGAACTCGGCTGGAACTGCAATCGGGGCATGGCCGCCACCAGTGAGGACAAGGATTATGCGCACCGGCTTTTTGCTCTGGTTAAGACTGTTTCGCCCAATGCCGTACTGACGCTGGATAATATCATGTATGAAGATACCATGACCGGCTGGGTCCATCTTGTGCCCAATTCCGCCGATGTGATTATCATTCAACTTGGCGACAACTATCAGGGTGGTATTTCACCGGAGGAATATCAGAAAGCCTACCGGCAGATGATCGAAGAACTTCGCGGCGGCTCCACCAAAACCGTAATCTGTATCGGACCATGGAGCAACGGAAAGATCGAATCTTACATTGCCGGAGCGGCGCAGGCGGCTGGCGCCACGTTCGTCAGTCTGTGCGCAATCGCGAAAGATCCGGCTAATCTTGCCTCTGCTGACGGGGTCTATCCCAAACTAGCCGCCCGTCCCGGCAATCGCGGCATGAAGCTGATTGCGGAAGCCGTCTGGAATGCGTTATCGGAAAAATAATTAAAATAGTCATAAGGAGCCTTAAAGAAATAAACTTGACAGCTCCTAAGGAGTTTGAAAGATGTTAAAAAAGTATTGGTTAACAGTAGCACTGGTGTTCGGCCTCGGCGGTCTCAGCGTCATTGCGGGAGAAATCAAGGAAGTCGTGATTATCGGTAACAGCATCCGGCAGCACGGCAAAGCGCCGCAGATCGGCTGGAACTATGACTGGGGCATGGCTGCGACCAGCCAGGATAAAGATTACGCCCACATTCTGTATAAGAAAATCTGTGACAAGCTTGCCAGGACGCAAAAGACCGCGCCGAAGCTTTTGCTGCCGGGCGGCGTGGTGGAGAAAGACTTTTCAAAGTGGGATCCGTCCGTTACTAAAACCGCCGACATCATTATTATCCAGCTTGGCGACAACTTCCGCAATCCGCTGACCGAGGAAAAACTGCAGAAACCATATGAAGCGATGATCAAAGATTTAAAAGGCGACCGCAATCCGGTTATAATCTGCGTCTCCAACTGGGGCGGCGGCAAAATGTCGGAGCTGATCAGTGAAGCCGCAAAGAATCAGGGTGCCAGGTTTGTTCCGCTTGGAAAACTGGCGGCTGACCCCTTGAATAAAGCCAAAAGCGAAGGACACTTTTCTCATGGCGGCGTGAACTGGCATCCGGGCGACCGCGGCATGGAAGCAATTGCCGGCGCGATCTGGGCTGTACTTGAACCGGAGCTGGACAAGGCGGTTGAAAAGTAAAACGGGACCTGAATTTTCGCATTTTCAAAATGCTATTTTTAACTATATAAGAGAAATTATTATTATGAGTTCAATTCTAAAAAAATCGCAGTACAATCCATTGATCAAGCCGTCAATGGTGCCGTTCGAGTCAACGCAAACCTACAATGCCGGAATCACAAAATTTAAAGGCAAATATGTCATGCTGTTCCGGAATGATTACAACTTTACTAAAGCAGACATGCAACGCCTCGGCGGGGAAGCTTTTAAGCTGCAAAAAATCAATCTTGGAATGGCGGTAAGCGATGACGGCATTAAATGGCAAATCAGGCCGGAACCGGTGCTGCCGGTTCCGTTGACGGGAGAAATGTCAAAGGTGTACGACCCGCGGCTCACCGTCATCGGCGGAAGATGCTATCTCTGTTTCGCCGCCGACACCCGCCACGGCATCTGCGGGGGGATTGCCGTGACTGACGATATGGAAAAATTCGAACTGCTGTCGCTGTCCGTCCCGGACAACCGCAATATGGTGCTGTTCCCGGAAAAAGTCAACGGCATGTTTGTGCGCCTGGAACGGCCGTTTTCGATTTACGGACGCGGTGCGCCGGAAGCCTTTGACATCTGGATATCCGAATCGCCGGACTGTAAATTCTGGGGCCGCAGCCGGCTGCTGCTGGGCTCTGAAAAGGTGCCGTTCTGCAACTGCAAGATCGGCCCGGCGGCCCCGCCGGTCAAAACCCATGCCGGATGGCTTACCACATTTCACGCCGTCTGGAAACACCCTGACAAGGAACTGTTAAGCTGGCATGGCGGCTGGAACAAGGAATATTTCGGCGGGTTGATGCTGCTTGATCTGAATGATCCGTCAAAAATTATCGGCATGTATAATCAGCCGCTAATCGTGCCGGAAGAGGATTATGAATTAGACGGCATGCGCGGCAGCGTTATTTTCCCCGGCGGCATGATTCTGGAAGACTCCGGCGAAGTAAAAATCTATTACGGCGCCGCCGACACGGTCGAATGCCTCGCCACCGCGGATGTCAATGACCTTATTGCGTTATGCATCGGGAATAAAAAGAAAAGCTTCTGAGACAAAGCCGTAACCGGCGCGAAAGTATTGCAGGGAGCTTAGATTTTTAATAAGCTTTAATATAGAAAAATGCAGAATTGATCGTCCGCTCCGCCTTATTCTATATCTTTCTCAGCTATTTTTGCCTCAATTGCAAAAAATAGTGGAATTTTTATTTTTTATATGTTATAATCATTATCAGATAAATTCATTAAGGTCCGGCGGACCATTCCGGCAAAATGAGCCGAAAGTAACGGCAGTTAATCTGGAGGGCGGATAAATGAGTAAAAACATATTAGTTTTGCTGGCTGGCAGACGCCGTCAGGATTCCGCTCATGATCAGCAGGATGAATCCAGAAACCTGGTAGTAATTTCCGTTACCATTGATGTGGAAGACAAGCATTGCGACTGGTCCGGAATGGATTTACTGTCAAACCGGAAAAATAATTTTGAACGCAAGTTGCGCTGGAATACCCGGAATATGAAGTAAACTCAAATGATTTTGCGGCTTTCCGCGAATCATGCCGCCTTTTGCGGCAGTAAATTCCGCACTCCGGTTTTAAAAAGGGACAAAGCCAATATGACCGGAACGCCTGCCGGTCTGTTTATCCTTGTGAACATCCAGCAGATGCCAGCCGAAAGAATAGCTGGAAAATTCGTTTGAGCCGCGTAAACTGATGAATGGAAAGATATCATAACTGTACTTGTCATTCTGCTCTTCCGCATGATAGAGATATCTTAAAATTCTGAATGAACTGTAGTTCGGACGGCTGGCGCCCTCCGCCATGAAAAACAGGAAATTGGCATAAGATTCATCGTTTTCAGAACTGCTGTAATACAAAGGTATCAGCAGCGAATAACCGGTTTTCTTAAAAGCGCTTTTTGCGTCCGCGGACTTGACCGGCGTTTCTTTATATCCGC
This sequence comes from Lentisphaerota bacterium, assembly GCA_037144075.1. Lineage (GTDB taxonomy): Bacteria > Verrucomicrobiota > Lentisphaeria > Victivallales > Victivallaceae > CAIPAT01. Next base: position 21,950 of record JBAWXM010000015.1, read on the forward strand.
TGAAAAAGAGCGGCAGGACGATGGCGTCGCCTTTGCTCTCGACAGCAGTATATTTACTGTCGAAATTTTTAATTTCCCGCGTCAGCTCTTCTTCGGTCTCGCACTTAGCCTGCATCCCGCATTTTTGCATGGCGGCAATCAGGCGGCTGCGGTTTTCAGCCATCTCTTTCTTATACTTTTCCATCTGCTTCGACCGCATTTTTTTGATTTTATCCGAAGAATTATGATGCCATTGCTCAGCTTCATTATGCTGCCTGATCCGCCCGATATCGTTCTGGTATTTTAAGTAGATATCAGCTACTTCAAAGGCTTCATTCTGCCCGATTAAAGCCGGATTCCAGATTTTATTGCGCTCTGCTGTGCGGACATATAAAAAATAGAAATCATTATTCGATTCAATTGTGCTCTGCGAATATGGGAAAATCTTATTCCCCTTTTCGAAAGAAGAAAACATTAACAGCAGTGACCTGATTCCGGTTTTTTCCCATTGGTCAGTTTTATTATGGTAATACTTAAATCCGAACGGTCCGATAAAACTGAAACCGTCATGGTCAACATTGACTAGCAGGGACGGGAAATCTTCATTTACCGACGCCGCCGGCCAGAATCTGAAACTGTGTTTTTTATACCCGTATCCGATCAGCGGAAACAGGATGTCAGCGCGTTCGCGGCTGAAATTCGACAGCAGCGGCATAATAAACAGGTTGTTCTCTTTTCCGCCATAATAAAACAGCGGAAACACGGCGCAGGATGATGGTTTATCCCTGCCGGAACTCTGATAATACGGAAACAACCACAAGCTGTTTATGTCCGGATTGTTTTTCTGATGGTAAAACGGTATTACAGATCGGATTCGCTCCGTATTGTCCGCGTTGTTTTCATAATAATACGGGAACAGATACATACAATCAGACGCCGGGTCTTTTTCCTTAAAAAAGAACGGGATTGCCCAGGCTGCGGACTTTCCCGCCGAACCGGAATATCCGCCAAGCGGCCACATTATACCGGTATAACTTTTATCCTTATTAATGCTGCGGTAAAAAAGCGGGCCGGCGGCATTGATCCAGTAATTGCCGGATTTGGAATCAGAACTATACATAAACGGCAGAGTAAGGACAGTATTCCAGCCATCATTCCGCCGGTATAAATACAGCGGCAGCAGCATGTCGTTGACGATTTTTTCATCTTTAGTCCAGTAGTGGCAATAGATCAGCGCCATCAGTGATTTGTCGCCGTGATTATTGCGATAATGTCCGGGCAATCCGTACAAGGGCAGGTAAATGCTGTTATCCTTTTCATTGTCGTAGTAATACAACGGAAAGAACCAGCCGTGATCGGAAGATCTTTGGCAACAGATCGGAAATAATCCGCCGCTGCCGCTGGCTGAATTATACCAGAACGGGCCGCCGTAATTCAAGCCGGAATTTCTGGCGAAACAAAAGCCGGGAAATCCGATGGAATCCGGAGTCCACCATACCGGCATGGCATAGTTGAATTTCGGACCGAGATGGTAAAGTGGAAATGAGCCGTTAAATGATTTGTCCCAGTAGGTATTAAGCGCCCAGCCGTCTTTATTGACCGGATTCCATGCCGCCAGCGGAAACAGGACTGAATACTCATTGCCATCCCTGACGTAAAAAGGCCGGACCGCCATGCCGTTTTTATCAAAATCCGCCATTGGCCAGAGTATGGTGAAAAGTTCAGGCCGGCTGTAGACCAGCGGCCAGAAGTTAATCCGCTCCTGATTAACGTTCAACTCCTGCGGGTTGTCGGTTTTGCGGGCGAGTTTCAGCGATGAACCGGTTCCGCTTTTTGCGGTCTGCCGGATATTGCTTTCAGGTTCGTCGGCAAACGGCGAACTCCGCGCCATGCGGCGGCTTGACGCGCATGAAACCGTTAAAATCAGTGAACAGGCGGTTGCAATAGTGATCACGGTTCTGCGGTTCAGCAATCCCGGCATAATATGTTTTTCCTCAGGTCCGTTAAAAATGTGTGTCTGTGTAAAATAATCTTCTCCGGGACAAAATCAAACCGGATGTTGCGGAATCGGTTTGCGGAGTTAAATTATCAATGGTTTTATTCAAGAAATTTTAATGAGAGATTTATGCGGCAAAGAACGCTTTCAGCTTTAAAACAATATTTCGGCTTTGACGGATTTTTAGACAATCAGGAAGAGATCATCCATCACATTCTTGAAGGAAAAGATTTATGCGTCATCATGCCGACCGGAGCGGGGAAATCGCTATGCTATCAACTGCCGATTTTGATGAGCCCCGGTTACGGCGTCGTTGTTTCGCCGCTCATTTCACTGATGAAAGATCAGGTGGACGCGCTGCGGGCGAAAGGCGTGCCGGCGGCGTTTGTGAACAGCACGGTTTCAAATGCCGAACAGCAGTCCATTCTGCATGACGCCGCTATCGGCAATATAAAACTGCTCTATGTGGCCCCCGAACGCTTTTACATGAGTTCGTTTCAGCAGTTAATGTCGCACTGTCCGCCCGGCATGATGGTGGTGGACGAGGCGCACTGCATCAGCCAGTGGGGCCATGATTTCAGGCCATCCTATTCGCGTCTCGGTGACATGGTCAATGATTACGGAATTGCGCAGGTATGCGCTTTTACCGCCACTGCCACGTCAATCGTCAGGGAAGACATCAGAACGCAGTTAAAGCGCCCGGAAATGCATCTGCACGTGGCCGGGTTCAAGCGTCCGAATCTGGCGTTTACGGTGATTGAATGCGCCGCCGGCAGCCAGAAAAGCATGGCTCTGGCAAAACTATTGAAGAATCCCAGCCCGACAATCATTTACGCTTCCACCAGAAAAGCGGTGGAGCAGATTGCGGAAGAATTCCAGCGGTTCGGCTGTATTCCGTATCATGCCGGCATGAGCGACGACAGCCGGAGCGCCGCCCAGGACAAATTCATGCACGATTCCTGTCCGGTGCTGGTGGCCACCAACGCCTTCGGGATGGGCATTGACCGTCCCGATGTCAGACGGGTAGTTCACTATAATCTTACCGGTTCGCTGGAGGCATATTATCAGGAAGCCGGACGCGCCGGACGGGATGGCGAACCGGCGGAATGCACGCTGCTTTATTCCTACAGTGACCGCTATGTCCAGGAGTTCCTGATAGATTTGAATAATCCGCCGGAGGAACTGCTGAAAGGGCTTTACGCCGCGCTGCGCAGAATTGCCAAAATACAAAATACAAATATTCTGGAAGTAACGCTGGCGGAACTGGTCGCCGCCGTTCCGGAAGCAAAGTCCGACACCCAGCTCGGCAGCGCCATGCGGATACTGGAGAAAAACGGCTATATCGAACGTGGATTCAAGTCGAACAATACCGGCTCCATCCGTTTTACCGGCAAGCTGCTGGATTTAAAAAACAAGCATTTTGCGGAGTCCACACAGCGTTCCCGCTTCATTCACCGCTGCATTAATTATTACGGGGCGCAACTGTCCTCGCCGATGGCCTGCACTTACGACCAGCTCGCCGCTGTCGCGGGCTTGACGGTCGAACAAATAAAGCGGGTGGTGCGGGCGCTCGAAGACGATTGTGTTGAATGGACGCCGCCGTTTTCCGGAAGTACCACTGAACTGCTACGCCCGGACGAACCGAAGCTTGAAATAGATTTTTCGGAGTTGACTAGAAAACGGGAATTTGAAATCGCCCGGCTGGATGAAGTAATCAGTTATACAAACAGCCGCAAATGCCGTCAGCAGTTCCTGATCTCCTATTTCGGTGAAGATATTGCCGGATGGAAGTGCGAAAACTGCGACCGCTGCCAGACTTCCGTTCACGTTCCGCGCCGCGAAGCCGGAGCGGATGAAAAAGAAACTGCGAACATAATTTTATCCACGGTTCTGGAATTCAAGGGCCGGATGGGCAGGGGAAAAATCAGCCAGGTGCTGGCCGGCGCAAAACGAGTGGAAATTGTTGACTGGGGACTTGACCGCCATCCGCGGTTCGGCGCACTGAAAGGCATCAGCCAGAATAATATTCTGCTGTTTATGAAATCCCTGGAGAATCTCGGCTGTATCGGCCAGGCCGGCAACCCGGAATACCCCTGCATTGAAATTACTCCGCATGGAATGGAAGTGCTTAACGGCCGCGCCGATGTAATGCTGGACTTCCCGGAAATTGAGCAGACGGCGGCTCCGAAAACGAAAAAGACCGCTGCAAATTCCGGGAAAAGGAAATCCGCCGGAGTCTGGAATATATTCAATGATACCGAGGATGAAGATGACGATTCCAATCCAAACCATAGTGATCTGTTTGAAAGACTGCGCGAACTGCGCAAAAAAATGGCGGAACAGAAACGGGTTCCGGCGTTCCAGATTCTGCACGACTCCGTGCTGACCGAACTGGCAAAAAAGCAGCCGCTGACAACGCAGGAAGCAGCTAAAATTAAAGGCATCGGACCGGCTAAAATTGACACCGTAATCCCGAATTTTCTGGCGGTGATCAGCGCATGGCGCCAGGAAGACGTAATTAAATTCTAGCAAGCGCGGGAATTCAGGAGTCAGAATGAGTACAGGAAGAATAAAGAGCGACGGCTGCGTCCCGGGCAATCAGCCACCCATACAGTCTTCAAGTCCATATAGTCCATCCCTGTTAAAATACTTGACTAAGTAATATTTCCGGATAAAGTAACTTCATTAAACTTAATGGCGGATATATGTTTTACACCAAAACTAAAAATCGCACCTGGGAAATTTTGAGCACTGCTAAACACGGTGATTATCCGGCCATTTTTTTTCAGTGGTTTATGCTGGCGCTGATATTATTAAATGTCATTGCTGTCATTTTATCCACAGTTAACTCTATTAATCAGCAATTCAATAAATTTTTCAACTGGTTCGAGACATTTTCGGTAATCATCTTTTCGCTGGAATATCTGCTCCGGCTGTGGAGCTGCACTTCCGCTCCCGGACGCGGTCCGTCATGGGGCCGGATAAAATTTGCTTTTTATCCGATGTCTCTCATTGACCTGTTGTCGGTGCTGCCGTTTTATCTGCCGTTTTTCGGACTGGATTTACGCTTCCTGCGAATTTTGCGCATGTTCAGGATTTTCCGGCTCGCCAAGATCGGGCGCTATTATCAGTCGTTAAGTCTGATGCGGAATGTTTTCGCCAGTAAGAAAGAGGAAATCATCTTGTCCGCCACGATCATGGGAGTGCTGCTAATTCTATCGGCCAGCCTCCTGTATTATTTGGAAAATGAGGCCCAGCCGCAGGCGTTTTCCAGCATTCCGGCCGCGATGTGGTGGGCCGTCACCGCGTTAACCACCGTCGGCTACGGCGACATCTACCCGGTAACGCCGCTGGGAAAATTTGTCGCCTCGCTGATTGCGATCAGCGGCATCGGCATGTTCGCGCTTCCAACCGGTATTATCAGTTCAGGCTTTGTCGAAGAGATTCAAAAACACAAAAAAGAGAAAGAGAGCCTGGAAGCCTCGAAAGATATTACCTGCCCTCATTGCGGCAGGCATTTCAGCCATCAAGACAGAGAGAAGTCAGAATAAAACAGAAAGACATAAATCAGGGACCGAAAATATTGTCAACCTCTGTTTTCCCCTTGAATGTTGGATGAATATAGGATATTCAAATTTAAGACTCTCAGCGGCGGATCAGAATGCCTTTGAGTCCGCGGACACGGGTATCGCCGAAAGAGTCGGCAATGGACAGTAATTCATGGTCGGTATAAGTTTTGTGCTGAAGCAGATCGTCGTCAATAATTTCGGCTGGATTAAACTGCTGCAGCGTCCATTCCCTCTGTCCGAGCGAATGCAGTTCACTGCGCATAGTTTTCAGGTCATCCACCGAAAGCAGATGCTGATGCACGGTTGTCCGCACATCAATTGAAATTTTATTTTCGATGGCAAAGCGGATTACGCTGTGAACTTTCTCCGCCAGCTCCGGAATCTTGCAATTAGTAATTTCGCCGTATTTAATGGTCGGAGCTTTATAATCAACGCCCAGTGCGTCAAGGCCGGTTTCCCGGTGGATTTCGAAAACCTTTTCCGGAGTACTGCCGTTAGTGTCCAGCTTAACCATGAAGCCTTTAGCTTTGATCTTTTTCACAAATTGCAGCAGGCCGCGGCGCAACGACGGCTCGCCGCCGCTGATGACCACTCCGTCCAGCCGCCCTGTCCGTTTATCCAGAAAAGACATAAACTGCTTTTCCGTGATTTCCGGCTGGCTCTCAGGATCAAAAACCAGCGCCGGATTATGGCAGTAGGAACATTTAAAATTACAATTTCCAGCAAAGACTACACAGGCCAGTTTACCCGGGAAGTCAATCATGGAAAAAGCCCGCATTCCTCTAATATTCATAGCCTTTACCAATGTATATTTGCCATGCCGGCAGACGAAAAAAAATTCTCCTGCCCTGATGCGGCAGGAGAATTTACAGGAACCATTTCACGCATCTGTTTTTTTCAAGCAGGCGCAATTGACAGTTTCATAAGTCTTTCTGTCTTTGAACTCTTCCCGCTTGCCCTTGTTCCAGCTGGCGACCGGCCTGAAATAGCCGACCACTCTGCTGTAAACTTCGGTTTTGGATCCGCACTTTGCCATTTCACTTTCTCCCGGCGGCGCTTACGCGACTGCCTGTTTTGAGCAGCCGCCCGCGGCAACTGCGTAGGTTTTTCTATCCTTAAATTCTTCTTTTTTGCCTTTATTCCAATTTGCAACCGGTCTGAAATAACCACACACCCTGCTGTACACTTCTGTTTTTGCTCCGCACTTAGCCATCTTCATTTTCTCCTTCTTAATTTTTTTGGCTGAATCCGTTCCGGTCATTGCGGTTTTTTTCCGGCTCCGGCCCTGGAGCGCAAAATTCCCGCGTTGAACCTGATTCTGATTCAAGCCTTATGATTTCTTAATATTTCCGAGGCATGGGTGGGATGTCCGGAAAACTTTCTTAAAAACTGCTTTATCTCTTCATAACTAATTCCCGCGTCATGGGTGGGATGAGCGGGAAACGATTAATATGATCAGCCGACAACTTTCAAGCCTTCGCCCTCCGTCGCTTCCAGCGGACATTCATGATGCTCGCCCGGGATGTAACCATGCACCGGGCAGATGCTGAATGACGGAGTAAGTGTGAAGTAAGGAATCTTGTAAGTTTCGGCAATTCTTTTCACCAGCGACGCCACCTGCGCGGCATCTTCAATCCGCTCCCCGATAAACGCATGGAAAACAGTCCCGCCGGTATATTTCTTCTGCAGCGGTTCCTGAAGATCAAGCGCTTCAAACAGGTCGTCGGTATAGCCTACCGGCAACTGGGATGAGTTGGTATAATACGGATTGGCGTCTCCTGCGCAGATGATATCCGGATATACTTTGCGGTCGGCGCGCGCCAGGCGGAAACTGGTGCCTTCCGCCGGGGTTGCTTCCAGATTGTAGATGTGACCGGTTTCAGACTGGAAATCCGCGATTTTTTCCCGCATGAAATCCAGTACTCTGGAGGCAAAGTCGTTGCCCTCGGCATCAAAAATCGAACATCCGAGGAAATTCAGGCAGGCTTCATTCATTCCGACCAGTCCGATCGTGCTGAAATGGTTCTGCAATGTGCCAAGATAAGTCTTTGTATACGGCAGCAGATCGCCGTCCAGATGGCGCTGCACAATTTTCCGTTTAATCTCCAGCGAATCTTTCGCCAGTTCCATCAGGTGCGACAGGCGGGCGAAAAACTCCTTCTCATCTTTGGCAATATAACCGAGACGCGGCATATTGATGGTAACGACGCCGATTGAGCCGGTCTGCTCGCCGGCTCCGAAAAGGCCGCCGGTCTTGTTCCGCAGTTGACGGATGTCCATCTGCAGGCGGCAGCACATGCTGCGCACATCGCCGGGGTTCAAATCGCTGTTGATGAAGTTCTGGAAATACGGCAGCCCGTATTTGCCGGTAACCGCAAACAGCAGCCTGGCGTTTTCGCTGTCCCAGTCAAAATCACTGGTAATATTGTACGTCGGGATCGGGAAGGTGAAAATACGGCCGTCACGGTCGCCTTCGCTCATCACTTCCAGAAACGCCTTGTTGATCAAGTCCATTTCATGCTGAAAATCACCGTAATAGCTGCCGTCCTGAAGCTCTCCGCCGACTATCACCGGCGTCTTCTTCAGGTCATCAGGAACAACCCAGTCAAAAGTCAGGTTGGTGAACGGAGTCTGTCCCCAGCGGCTGGCAATGTTCAGCCCGAACACAAATGACTGTATGCTCTGCTTGATTTCGGAATATTGAAGATCATCGAATCGCACAAACGGCGCAAGCAGCGTGTCGAAAGAACTGAACGCCTGGGCGCCGGCCCATTCCGTCTGGAGTGTGGAAAGGAAATTCACAATCTGGCCCAGCGCGGTGTCAAAATGCTTGGCCGGTCCGGCGCTGGCGCGTCCGCCGCGTCCGCGGAATCCTTCCATCAGCAACTGCCGCAGGCTCCACCCGGCGCAGTAGCCGACAATCCCGCAGGAAAGGTCATGCAGATGAAAATCCGCATTGGTATGGGCGTCGGCGATTTCTTTCGGATAGATATTGGACAGGGTGTAATGGGCGATAACAGTGCCGCTGACGTGGTTCAGCAGGCTGGCGTAGGAATATCCGGCATTCGAGTTTTCGTTCACCCGCCAGTCTTCCCGGTCGATATAAGAGGCGACCAGATCCTGGACGTCCATCATCAGTTTCTTGCCTTCGCGCATTTTGTCATGCTGGGCGCGGTACAGAATGTAAAGCTTGGCCGCTTTGGAAAGGCCGCGCTTGATAAACGAATTTTCAACCAGGTCCTGGATAAGTTCAATATCAGGAACAGCGCCGGCTTCAAAGCCTTTTTCATCAAGGGCGCTGAGAACGTCTTTGCAAATGGTTACTGCCAGCTTGTCGTTGGCTGTTCCGGAGGCTTTAAGCGCCTTGCCGGCGGCAAGAGTGATCCGGTCCGGTTCAAAATCAACGACCCGGCCATCTCTTTTCCTGATTTTTTGAATTACTGAACTTGTGTTGGGCATCGTTTAAAATCCTCTCCGGTATTAGATTAAACATTAATTATTTTCATCCCGTGAAATCACCCGTCTCCCCGGACAGCAAAAATCTCAACGGTCTTTATTCAATGCAGTTAATTTAAATACATAATATGGAAGATTCAAATTATCAAACCACAATATATTGTGTTTTTTTTGAAAAAAATTATAACCATTGCAAATCAATAACTTATAATAAATAACGGCGATTATGGCATATTATTTTAATTATGTCAGACCAATATTTAATTAAGATTAAGTCTTTTTTATCTTGATTCTTTTGTTTCAACAGTGTATTTTTTTGACGAAAC